>DASWWC010000061.1:0-34720 GCA_036401055.1 Roseateles sp. | reverse complement strand
TCGCGCTGGGCCTGGCCGGCGGTTACCAGTGGGGCCGCCACGACACCGGCACGCCGGCCTGGTCGGCCGCAGCCGGCCGCGCCGCGAGCGTGCCGGAGTTCGCCCGCGAGGCCGGCGTGGCCTTCGCCGTCTACAGCGCCGAGAAGCGCCACCCGGTGGAGGTGTCGGCCGCCGAGCAGGCGCATCTCGTGCAATGGCTCAGCAAGCGTCTGGGGCGGCCGCTCAAGGTGCCGGTGCTGAGCGACCAGGGCTATGCCCTGCTCGGCGGGCGGCTGCTGCCCGGTGATCCCGGCCCGTCCGGCACCGGCAGCGCGCGCGCGCAGTTCATGTACGAGAACGCCGAGGGTGACCGGCTGACGCTCTATGTGGCCGTGTTCGCGCCCGGCGCCGCGCCCGCGGGCACGGCGTTCCGGCTGCTGCAGCAGGACGGCCGCACCACGCTGTACTGGACCGACGGCGACTTCGGCTACGCCCTCAGCGCACAGCCGGCCACCGAGCTGCAGCCGCTGGCGCAGCGGGTGCACCAGCAGCTGGCGGGTTAGCGGAAGTAGCGCAGCCGCAGCCGCTCATAGCGCCCGTCGCGCTTGAGCCGGTCCAGCGCCGCCTGCAGGCGGCGCACCAGCGCGGGGTCGGCGTCGGGCCGCAGGCCGTAGAAATAGCTGCGCGCCGTGTCCTGTTCCAGCACGGGCCGCAGCGTGCCGTAGGGCAGCTGCAGCTGGCGCAGGTTCCAGGCCGCGGCCCAGTCCAGCAGGGTGATGTACTCCATGCGGCCGGCGAGCAGCTTGCGCATGTTGGTGGCGTCGTCCAGCCCCTGCTCCAGCTCGATGCCCGGGCGCAGGCCGGCGGCCTGCAGGCTGCGGTCGGCGGCCGAGTCGCGAACCACGCCGATGCGCGCGCTACCCAGCTCGTCGAGCTGCTGCAGCTTCAGGTCGTCGCGGCTGGCCAGCTTGTAGATGAGGATGCGGCGCTGGGCGATGGGCCCCACCCACTGGAACTGCGTCTCGCGCTCGGGCGTGCGCGTCAGCGAGAACAGCACGCTGTGCGCGTGGGATTCGGCCATCTGCACCGCGCGTGCCCAGGGCAGTACGCGCAGCTCCAGGCTCAGGCCGGCGTGCGCCGCCATCAGGCGCAGCAGCTCGACGCTGAAGCCTTGCGGGCCTTGCTCGTCCTGGTAGTTCAGCGGCGGCAGGTTCTCGGTGATGCCCAGCAGCGCGGCGGGCGGCGCCGCGGCGCGCGTCGGCGCGGCGGCGCTGGCGAGCAGGAGGGGCAGGGCGAGACAGGCGCGACGCTTCACGGGGCAGGAGGCAGTGGGAGTGCCGGCGGCGCGCGGCGACGGCGTATCCCACCATTGCCCCGTGACCCTTCGCTGACAACGCTGGCCATGATGGACGCGCGGGCGTGCAATACCGCACGGCCGGCCCCGGCTCGTGGCCGGCGCTCAGCCCGACGTCGGCACGCCGGCCATGCGGTCGTAGCTGATGAAGAACTGCCGCGCCAGCGCCAGCATCTGGCCCTGGCTCAGTTCGGCGGCGGGCCGGTAGTCGGCGATGCGCGGGGCCAGCTGCGGACGGTGGGCCTCGATGTAGTGGCGCAACTGGCCGATGACCGGGTGCGATCCGGTCACCAGCACCTCGCGGGTGTCCTGCACGGCCTGGCAGACGGCGTCGAACAAGGCATGGTCGGCGTGTGCGTCATGCCCGTGGGCGCGGCGGTCATGCGGCGCGATGCGGGCGGCGTGCACCTGGTGCGCATCGAAATGCAGCACCTCGGCGTGATGGTGGTCCAGATAGACGACGGCATGGAACATGGGGTACTCCGGCAGGGGTCAGCGGGCGGCTTCGGCGGTGGATTGGCAGTCGACGCAACGCAGCGCCTGCGGCAGGCGCTGCAGGCGGTCGAAGGGGATGGTGGCGTCGCAATCCATGCAACGGCCGTAGCCGGGTGTCTTCAGGCGCTGCAGCGCATCGTCGATGTCCTCCAACTCGGCCAGCAGGTGGGCGTCGCGGGCCTGGTCCAGCTCGCGCTCGGGTTCGTGCTCCTGCGGGTCGTCTTCAAGCAGCGTGGCGGCATGGGCCAGGCGGTCGCTGCCGCCGCGTTGGGCCTGCAGCGCGGCCAGCGTGCGCTGGCGCGCCAGGCGCAGCTCGCTTTCCAGCCAGGCATGTTGGCCAGGTGTCAGGGCAGTCGTCATGGGAACCTCCTGGACGTCATGCTGGCAGCGCACGGCCGGCGCTGCCTTGCGTTGGGTCAAGGGTGGGCGATGGGAGAATCCGCGTCCCTTCATTGGCACGGGTCTGTCCGGCCCTCAATCCGACGATGCAAGCGCCCGCCGCTGCGGCCCACACGGTCGCCGATTTCGATTTCGAACTCCCCCCCGAGCTGATCGCCCAGCATCCCGCCGCGGAGCGCAGTGCGTCGCGGCTGCTGGACGCCTCGGCTGCACAGCCCGTGGACCGCGTGTTCCGCGAGCTGCCCGAGCTGCTTCAGCCCGGCGACCTGCTGGTGTTCAACAACACCCGCGTCATCAAGGCGCGGCTGTTCGGCTTCAAGGCCAGCGGCGGCTCGGTGGAGGCGCTGGTCGAGCGCGTGTTGCCCGGCACGCGCGAGGTCTGGGCGCACATGCGCGCCAGCAAGAGCCCCAAGCCCGGTAGCCGCGTGCGCTTTGCCGATGCCTTCGACGCCGAGGTGCTGGGCCGCTGCGGGCCCGACAACGGCATGTTCCACCTGCGGCTGGACGGCGACCCCTTCGCGCTGCTGGAGGCGCATGGCCACGTGCCGCTGCCGCCCTACATCGAGCATGCCGATGGCGAGGACGACGTGCGCCGCTACCAGACCGTGTTCGCCAAGGAGCCCGGCGCCGTGGCTGCGCCGACGGCGGCGCTGCACTTCGACGAGGCGCTGCTGGTGCGCCTGGCCGAGCGCGGCGTCGAGCAGGCCCATGTGACGCTGCATGTGGGCGCCGGCACCTTCCAGCCGGTGCGTGTCGAGCGGATCGCCGACCACAAGATGCACAGCGAGTGGTTCGACGTGCCGCAGGCCACGGTGGACGCCATCGCCGCCTGCCGTGCCCGCGGCGGCCGCGTGGTGGCCGTGGGCACGACGACGCTGCGCGCGCTGGAGTCCGGCGCGTTGAGTGGCCAGCTGACGGCCGGTGCGCGCGAGACCGACATCTTCATCACGCCGGGCTTCCAGTTCCGCGTCGTGGATCGGCTGGTCACCAACTTCCACCTGCCCAAGAGCACGCTGATGATGCTGGTTAGCGCGTTCGCGGGTTATGACCAGGTCATGGCGCTGTACCGCCATGCGATCTCGCAGCGCTATCGCTTCTTCAGCTACGGGGATGCGATGCTGCTGTCGCGCGCCCAAGCCACGCGCCCCTGAGCCGCCTCATCGACGGCGGCCGTGAACGCGGCCCGCGCCGTGACCGGCAGCGCCAAGCGCATGTGCACGCGCGCCTCGTGCCGCACGTCCGCCAGCACGGCGCCATGCTGCTCGGCCAGCCGCCGCAGCCGGCCTTCCAGCTCGTAGGGCAGCTCGCAGCCCAGTTCCACCTGGGCGACGCGCTCGACCTTGTCGGCCGTCAGCAGCGCCTGCGCGATGCAGTCCGTGTAGGCCCGCACCAGGCCGCCCGCGCCCAGCTTGACGCCGCCCCAGTAGCGCACCGCGGTCGCCAGCACGCCGTCCAGGCCCTGGTGGCGCAGCACGTCCAGCATGGGCCTGCCGGCGGTGCCGCCGGGTTCGCCGTCGTCGTTGGCGGCGGAGTGGCCGCCGGCCAGCAGCGCCCAGCAGACGTGAGCGGCGCCGGGGTGCAACGCGCGCAGTTCGGCCACGCGGGCCAGCGCCGCGGCGCGGTCGGCGCAGGGCTCCACGCAGCCCAGGAAACGGCTCTTCTTGACGACCAGCTCATGCTGGGCGGGGGCGGCGAGGGTCAGGGGCATGGCGCGATTGTCGCGATCGCGCCGCGACGCTATGGCGTCTGCGGCGGCCCCAGGTGGCGGCGCACGATGGCAGCCAGGCTGCCGTCCTGCTGCATGGCGGCCAGGGCCTGGCGGATCAGCTGGCGGTCGGCCGGCACGATGCGCTCGCGGGACAGGGCCAGCGACGCGACCGAGGGCTCGTTGGGCGCGTAGGACGCGACGGGGAAGCGCTCGAACTCCGGGTCCTGGCGGCGCGTCAGGGCCAGCGAGTTGCTGCCCAGCAGCATGGCCTCGGCGCGGCCGGCCTTCAGCGCGCGCAGCGCGGTGGGCTGGTCGGGGGCCTCGACCACGCGCCTGTCGGCCCGCAGCTGGGCCACCCAGGCCTCCAGCGTCGGCACGAAGCGGAAGCTGCGCACCACCAGCAGCCGCAGCCGGCGGTCGGCGCTGAAGGCCTCCGGTGTGGCGGGCACCGGGGCGATGGATGGATGAAAGAGCGTGAGCTGGCGCGACTGCAGGTAGGGCAGCATCTCGAAGCTGCGCTCGCGTTCGGGCGTCGGGATGGCCGATGCGGTCAGGTCCAGCTGGCCCTGCTCCATCAGCGCCCAGATGCGCACCCGCGACTCGACCACGGTGTCGAACTGGCAGCCGGTGCGGCGCGCCAGCTCGTCGATCAGGTCCTTGTCGATGCCCTGGTACTGGCCGTCGGCACCGCGGTAGTACAGGGCCGCGTACTCGTAGAAGGCCATGCGATAGCGCCCGCAGGCCGCCACGTCGGTGCAGGCCAGCAGCAGTCCCATCAGCCACAGGTGCCAGCGCATGGGGCGAGTCTAGGCCTGCCGGCGACAATCGCGCCATGCTGAAGTTCGACCTCCTCAAGACCGAAGGCCGCGCCCGCCGCGGCACGCTCACGCTCAACCATGGCGTCGTGCAGACGCCCATCTTCATGCCCGTGGGCACCTACGGCACGGTCAAGGGCGTAACGCCGCGCTCTCTCGAAGAGATGGGCGCGCAGATCATCCTCGGCAACACCTTCCACCTGTGGATGCGCCCGGGCCTGGACGTCATCACGCAGTTCGGCGGCCTGCACCGCTTCGAGAGCTGGAACAAGCCCATCCTGACCGACTCCGGCGGCTTCCAGGTCTGGAGCCTGGGCGACATGCGCAAGATCAGCGAGGAGGGCGTCAAGTTCGCGTCGCCGGTCAACGGCGACAAGCTGTTCCTGACGCCCGAGATCAGCATGCAGATCCAGACGGTGCTGAACTCCGACATCGTCATGCAGTTCGATGAATGCACGCCCTACGAGAGCAAGGGCAAGTTGACGACCGAGCGCGAGGCGCAGCAGTCCATGGAGATGTCGCTGCGCTGGGCCAAGCGCTGCATCACCGAGTTCGACCGCCTGCAGAACCCCAACGCGCTGTTCGGCATCGTGCAGGGCGGCATGTACACCAACCTGCGCGACGCCTCGCTGGCCGGCCTGGTGGATCTGGACCTGCCCGGCTACGCCATCGGTGGGCTGTCGGTGGGCGAGCCCAAGGCGGAAATGCAGCGTGTGCTTGAGCACACGGGCCACCAGCTGCCGGCGAACAAGCCGCGCTACCTGATGGGCGTGGGCACGCCGGAGGACCTGGTGGAAGGCGTCAGCCAGGGTATCGACATGTTCGACTGCGTGATGCCCACCCGCAATGCGCGCAACGGCCATCTGTTCACGCGCTTCGGTGACGTTCGCCTGCGCAACGCGCGCTACAAGGCCGACGAGAAGCCGGTGGACGAGACCTGCAGCTGCGAATGCTGCACCGGCTTCAGCCGCGCCTACCTGCACCACCTGGACCGCTGCGGCGAGATGCTGGGCCCCATGCTGACCAGCATCCACAACCTGCACTACTACCTGAACCTGATGCAGGAGATGCGCGACGCGCTGGACGCCGGGCGCTTCGAGGCTTGGCGGGCGCAGTTCCACGCGGACCGCGCGCGGGGGGTCTGACCTTCGTCACCGGCCGCGCCTAGCGCTGAAGATGCCGGCATGCTGAAAGCCTTGCTCGCCCCGCTGCGCTGGCTGGTCCGCGTCGCGCTGGCGCTGCTCATCCTCTTCGAGGAATGGGGCTGGGAGCCGCTGCGACGCGCCTTTGCGCTGATCGCGAGGCTGCCGCTCATTCGCCAGTTCGAGGCGCTGCTGCGGCGGCTGCCGCCGCGCTGGGCCTTTGTCGTGCTGGTGCTGCCCAGCCTGCTGATCCTGCCGATCAAGCTCGCCGCGGTGTGGCTGGTGGCCGAAGGGCATGCCTTGCTGGGCGTGGCCGTCATCGTCGCGGCCAAGCTGTTCGGCACGGCGCTGCTGGCTTGGCTGTTCCAGCTCATTCAGCCGGCGTTGATGCAGTTGCCCTGGTTCGCTCTGCTCTACACGCGCTGGACGGGCTGGAAGGCCGAGCTGCTGGCCTGGGTACGGGCCAGCGCGGTGTGGCGTGCGGCGCGGGCCATGAAGCTGCGCCTGAAGCGGCTGTTCAGGCGCGCACGAGAGGCGCAGCCACCTTCGGCCTGAACTGCAGCCGCCGCTCGCGCTGCCCATCGATCTCCTCGCGGATGGCGGCCAGCTCGGCCTGCCGCTCATCCCGGTAGAACAGGTTGTAGGCCTCGAAGGGCAGCATGCGGCCGTCGGGGCGGGCGATGTGGATGCAGCTTTTCTTCAGCGCGCGGATGTCCAGCGACTGCGCGTCCATGAACTGCACGATCAGCACGCGGAACACGTCGCGGTAGCTCAGGCGCGGCGCGTCAATCTTGGGCAGGCAGCACAGCAGCTCGGACAGGCAGTTGGCCTGGCCCTCGGGCGAGTGGTTGGTGGAGAACAGCTTGAACACGGCCGACTTCAGCGCCGGGTCGCCTTCGAAGACGATGGTGCTGCGGTCGCCGGACAGCAGCGTGGCCGCGTCGAGATGGCGGGTCAGCGGCACCAGGCCGTCGGGCGACCGCAGCGCATAGGCCATGGCCAGCGTGTCGGGGTTGCAGGGCACGGGCAGCACGTCGGCCAGCGTGAACACACCGCTTTGCTCGGCGATGCGGCGGCGCAGTTCGCTGACCGTCAGCCGGTGCTTCGCCGCGTCGTAGGCCTCCACGCGGCCGGCGTTCTGTATGGGTTGCAGCGTCACGCCGCGAACGCAGGCGAAGGACTGGCCGTGGCGGATCACGTCGCCGATCTCGTCGTCGTTGACACCGCGCTTGACCGTCATCACCAGCGTGGTGGACAGGCCTAGCGCGTCCAGCCGCGCCAGCGCTTCGTCGTGCGGCCGGCGCAGGTCGGCGCCGCGCAGGTCCATCAGCGCCTCGCGCTGCAGCGAGTCGAACTGCAGGTAGACCTCCAGCCCCGGCGCGTAGCTGGCCAGCCGCTCGGCGAAGGCCGCGTCCTGCGCGATGCGCAGCCCGTTGGTGTTGACCATCAGGTGCTTGATGGGCCGGGCCTTGGCCGCGTCCAGGATGTCGAAGAACTGCGGATGCAGCGTGGGCTCGCCGCCGGAGATCTGCACCACGTCGGCCTCGCCCTCGCTGGCGACGACGGCGTCCAGCATCGCGATGACCTCGTCCATCGAGCGGTGCGTCAGCCGCTCGGGGCCCGAGCCGGCGTAGCAGGTGGGGCAGCGCAGGTTGCAGTGGTCGCTGATCTCGATGAGCGACAGGCAGCTGTGCTGCATGTGGTCGGGGCACAGGCCGCAGTCGTAGGGGCAGCCGTAGTGCATGGTCGTCGCGAAGCGCTGCGGCATCTCGGGCGGCTTCACATAGACCTCGCGGCACAGGCGGTAGTAGTCGGCGTCGTCGCTGACCAGCACGCGCTCCGTGCCGTGGGCGGGGCACCACTTGTCCATGTAGACGCGCTCGTCCTTGATGACGATCTTGGCCTCCACCGGCCGCAGGCAGGTGGTGCAGACCGACTGCGTGGTGTCGTAGAACAAATAGGGGCGGACTTTGCGGGTCATGCGGTTCGGCGCGCGGCGCGCAGCGTGAGGGGCAGGTAGATGGCGAGCGCCACCAGGCAGGTCCACTGGATGCCCGACAGGCCCAGCGGCCAGGCCACGGGCACCGGCTTCAGGAACTCGGCGCCCAGGCGCCACAGCAGGTAGGCGTTCAGGAACAGCTTGAAGGCCAGGCCCGGCGTGGCAAAGCGCGCGCGGTGCAGGGCCCAGCCCAGCGGCAGCACGATGGCGATCTCGTAGAGCTGGGTTGGGTGGCGCGGCACGCCGTCGCCGAAGTCCATGCCCCACGGGGCCGTGGTCGGCAGGCCGTAGGTGTCGTCATGCAGGCCTGCGAGCAAGCAGCCCACGCGGCCGATGGCCAGTCCGATGGCGATGGGCAGCACCATCGCGTCGCCGGTGCTGCGCGCCTGGCCGATGAGCTTCTTGGCGACCTCCACGCCGATCAGCCCGCCCAGCAGGCCGCCCACGATGCTCTGGCCGGGCAAGGCCAGCGTGCCGCTGTGCCAGAGGGCTGCGGCGATGTCGGGCCGCTCGATGAGGAAGACCGCCTTGTTGCCGATGGCCGCGCCCAGCAGCAGGCCCACCAGCACGCCGAAGTTGCCCGGCGCCAGCGCGCCGCCGCGCTGCTGCTGCTTGAGCGTGCGGCGCCACAGGGCGGCGCCCAGCGCCATGCCGGCGTAGGCGAAGGCGGTGTGGGCCCAGGCGGCGGTGGGGGCGTCGGCGATCACGCCTGGCGGCGCTTGAGGAACTTGTAGAGCCCGCGGCCGCAGGCCCAGGCCAGGCCGCCGCCGATGAGCAGGCTGGGCACGGAGATGATCAGTGCCGCGCCGGCATAGCTGCCGGAGCGGTTGGACAGCACGTCCGGCAGCGACATCAGCGTGAACGCCGCGCCGCACAGGCCCGCCATGCCGAAGCCCAGCGTGGCCACCGCCAGCAGCGCAATGGCGATGACGCGCCAGACCTTGGAGGCTTGTTCGTTGTCGCTCATGCAGTGCTCCCTTGCAACAGCCCGGCCACGCGCTCGCGCAGCAGCTCGGGCGTGACCGCCGCCGGGGTCAGCGGCTGGTCTACCGTCAGGCTGACCCGGCTCCAGAACCCGCGCCGCAGCGGCTTGACCATCGCCCGGCCAGCCTCCACGCGCGAGAAGAAGCTGCCCCACAGATTGCCCAGCGCCATCGGGATGACGGGCACGTCGGGCAGGCCATCGATCAACTTCATGACGCCGCCCTTGAAGGGCTGCAGCGTGCCGTCGCGCGTGATGCCGCCTTCCGGAAAGATGCAGACCATCTCGCCATCGGCCAGCACGGCGCGCGCGGCGGTGAAGGCGGCTTCATAGGTGGCCGGGTCGGTTTTCTGCGGCGCGATGGGGATGGCCTTGGCCAGCTTGAACATCCAACCCAGCACGGGGGTCTTGAAGATCTGCGCGTCCATCAGGAAGCGGATGGGCCGCGGGCTGGCGGCCATCAGCAGCACGGCGTCGACGAAGGACACGTGGTTGCAGACCAGCACGGCCGGGCCGGTGGTGGGGATGCGCTCGTCGTTGACGATGCGAAAGCGATAGATCAGCCGCGTCAGCACGAAGGCCACGAAGCGCAGCAGGTACTCCGGCACGATGAGGAAGATGTAGATGCCCACGATGGCGTTCGCGATGCCCACCGCCAGGAAGACCTGCGGGATGGTCAGGCCCGCGCCCAGCATGGCGCCGGCTATCACCGAGCTGGCGATCATGAACAGCGCGTTCAGGATGTTGTTGGCCGCGATGATGCGCGCCCGGTGCGTGGGCTGCGCGCGCAGCTGGATCAGCGCATACATGGGCACGCTGTACAGGCCCGCGAACAGCGCCAGCAGCGTCAGGTCGGCCAGCACGCGCCAGTGGGCAGGTTGCGCCAGGAAGGCCGCCACGCTGTAGGGCGCGCTGGCAGGCAGACCGGTGGACGCGAAGTACAGGTCGATGGCGAACACACTCATGCCCACCGCGCCCAGCGGCACCAGGCCGATCTCCACATGGCGCTTGGACAGCATCTCGCACATCAGCGAGCCGATGCCGATGCCGATGGAGAACACCGCCAGCAGCAGCGAGGCCACCTGCGGGCTGCCGTGCAGCACCTCCTTGGCGAAGGCCGGGAAGTTGGCCAGGAAGACCGCGCCGAAGAACCACATCCACGAGATGCCCAGCAGCGAGCGGAACACGGCCAGGCCCTCGTGGGCGATCTTCAGGTTGCGCCAGGTCTCGGTGATGGGGTTCCAGTTGATCTTGAGGCCGGGGTCGGTAGGCGGGCTGGCGGGGATGGCCTGTGCCGTGGCGCGGCCGAGGATGGCCAGCGCGAGGCAGGCCCAGGCCACGTGCTGCGGGCCCACGACGGGCGTGTCCACCAGGATGCCGCCGGCCAGCTGGCCCAGCAGGATGGCCACGAAGGTGCCCATCTCCACCATGCCGTTGCCGCCGGTCAGCTCGCGCTCGTTGAGCTGCTGCGGCAGGTAGGCGTACTTGACCGGGCCGAACAGCGTGGAGTGCAGGCCCATCAGGAACACGCAGCTCAGCAGCGCCGGTACGTTGGCGGCATAAAAGCCCCAGGCCGCGATCACCATGATGGCGATCTCCAGGCTCTTGACCAGCTGCATCAGCCGTGCCTTGTCGTGCTTGTCGGCCAGCTGGCCGCTGGTGGCCGAGAACAGCACGAAGGGCAGGATGAACAGCGCCCCGATGACCAGCCCAGCCATGCTGGGCGGCAGCCAGTCCAGCTGCAGCTGGTAGGTCACCATCAGCGTGAAGGCGAACTTGAAGACGTTGTCGTTCGCCGCGCCGAGGAACTGCGTCCAGAAGAAGGGCGCGAAGCGGCGCTGTTTCAGCAGGGCGAACTGATTCGGATGTTCTTGGCTCATTGCTTGACCAGCTGCAGGGGTTCGGAGAGTCCGGCGCGCGGCAGCCAGGCAAACATCGAGTCGGCGGTGACGGTGTCGATGTGCCGGCCGATGCGGCGCGCGGTCGGATGATCGTCGAAGGCGATGTTGGCCTGCGTGAGCCTTCCGCCCAGCCGGGTCAGCGCCGACAGGCGCAGGTCGGTCGGCTGGTAGCCCTGGGCCTTCAGCCAGTCCTGAGCGCTGCGGCGGTTGTTGATGCCGGGCGCCGCCGCGCCGGCCAGCGTCTCCAGCACCCACTGGTTGCTCTGCTGGTAGGTGGTGCCGAAGGCATAGGACACCATGCTGTAGCGCCGCTCGTTGAAGCGCACGACGCGGGCGTTGTCGGTCAGCACCGGCAGCAGCGCCTGCTGCAACTCGGGCTTGAGCACGACGAAGGCGGCGTCGTAGCGGTGCGGGCTGTCCAGGAAGAACTCGCCCAGGCCCTGGCGGAACAGCGCCGCGTGGTCGGTGCCGCAGTGGTTGAGCTTGTGCATGACGCGCCAGACGGCCGGTTGCTGCCGCGCGTCCCTGTAGGCAAAGCCCAGGTGCGACCACTGCAGGCCGTACTTGGACAGATCCTGCCCCGCGCGCGCCAGGATGGCGACCTGCGCGCCACTGGCCTCCAGCTGCTGGGCGGTGGCCTGGGCCAGCTTGAGCCCCAGCTCGACCTGCTGCGTGGTCTGCGGCTTCTCCTCGCAGGGGCGGCCGGCGTGGGCCGCCGTGGCCAGGGCCAGCGCCGCCGTGAGGAGGGTGTTCGCGAGCGCGCGCCTCAACGGCTCACCTGCTCGTTGTGCAGCAGCGCCTTGCCGATCTCGTTGGGGATGAAGGCGATGACGTGGCCGGCCGTGGACAGCACGGCGCCTGCACCGATGACGGACACGGTGACCACGGCGCCGGTCGACACCACCAGGCCCTCGGCCAGCTTGCCCGAGGTGCGCAGGCTGATGCGCACGCCGTCCGAGGCGCGCTCCAGCACCCAGACGGTCACGCCGCTGACCACCTCCACGCTGACGACGGTCAGCGTGACGCCGGCGGACAGGATGGCGGCCGGGACCACGCTGAGCGCCGCGCCGGTGGCGCTGACGGCCATGACGGACAGGGCGACGGGGGCGACCGAGATCGCGCTCAGCTCGGACTGGGCCTGTGCCGTCGGCGCGCTCAGCGAGAGCGACAAGGACAGGGTCAGGGCGGCGAACAGGGGCTTCATGGCGAACTCCGGGTTCAAAGGGTTTCGGTCTCGACCGCTGCCACCGCTTCACGGCGGCCTTGCAGGCGGGCTTCCAGCAGGTCGGCCTCGTGCGCGTCGCGCAGCATCTTGGCCAGTGTGAAGACGTTGGAGATCAGGTACAGCCAGCAGACGCCCAGGTAGGCCTTCCACACCGGCTGGATTTCCATGCGCCACAGGCCCCAGCCCGTCAGGCTCATGGCCAGCACGAAGCCGGCCCAGACGACGAGGCGCCACATCGGCGTGTCCACCTGGCGGTTCTGGTTGTCGCGGATGAACTTGGCCAACGCGAAGGCGGTGGACAGGCAGAACACATAGCCCATCACCATGAAGGCACGGTCCAGGTCCTGCCCCGGCAGCCAGGCCAGCCCCGAGGCGCACAGCACGACGCTGATGCCGAAGGAGATCCAGACCTGGAGGCGCCAGGCGCCGGTGTCGCGGCGGACGGACAAGGGGGAAGACATGGAAAAACTCCCTATGGGCTTGGAATGGCCGCGATCTTCTGTGATGACGCGGCCGGCGGCCTCGGGAATAGTTCCGAGGCGCGCGGCGAGCGCCGGCCGGTAGCGTTTCATGACACTCCCAGGCGCTCAACGCGGGGTCGGGTCGCAAAAAAGGCCGGTGACAGGCGCATGCCACGCCACCGTGCCGAGCCCTTAGGCGCAGCTCGCACGGCAGCGGCTTGTGCTCGCGCAGCGCCTGCAGCAGCGCCATGCGCTACCGTTCGCGTCCATGTCGAGCACGCAATCCCTGGTCGCACTCATCAAGGCGGAGCTGAAGAGCCAGGGCCTGAGCTATGCCGAGCTGGCGCGCGAGCTGGATCTCTCCGAGTCCAGCGTGAAGCGCATGCTGGCGCCGGGCGGCGAGATGCCGCTGTCTCGGGTGGACGAGATTTGCCGCGTGCTGAAGCTGGAGTTCGCCGAGCTGGCCGGCCGGCTGGCGGCCCAGGCGCCGGCGCAGCGCGAGCTGAGCCTGGAGCAGGAGATGGCCGTAGTGGCGGACCCCAAGCTGCTGCTGGTGGCCATCTGCTGCTTGAGCCTGTGGGCGCTGGAGGATGTGCTGGCGCGCTACCGGCTCAGCGAGGCGGATGCCGTCGCGGCGCTGGTCAAGCTGGACCGGCTGGGCGTCATCGAGCTGCGGCCCAACAACCGCTACAAGCTCAAGGTGGCCAAGACGCTGCGCTGGCGCCCGCAGGGGCCGGTGATGAGCTTCTTCCGCGAGCGTGTCATGGCGGATTTCTTTGCTGGCGGCTTCGACGGCGAGGGCGAGCTGCTGACCTTGGTGCACGGCGAGTTCGGCGCCGGCCATGCGCGCGAGCTGGCCGAGCGGCTGCAGCGCGCCGCCGACGACTTTGCGCGCCAGCACCTGCTGGACCAGAAGCTGCCGTCCGCCGAGAAGCGGCCCTACAGCGTGGTGATCGGCTTGAGGTCCTGGGTCTTCGAGGCCTTCCGGGACCTGGAGCGGCCCGGCCTGGGCCTCACCAGAACTCCCAACGGCCGGTCGAGATGACCCACACCCCCAGCAGGCCGTTGGTGACCGCGTGGGCGATGACGGCCACCCACAGCTTGCCGCTCCAGCGGTAGAGCCACGCATAGGCCAGGCCGGCGATGACGGCGGCCAGCCACAGCGTGTGGGCCAGCGTGAAGACGAAGGTGGACAGCACGATGGCGCGCAGGCCTACCTGCTGCGGGTCCACGCGCTCGAAGCCGGGGTGCTGGATCCAGCGCATCAGGAAGGAGCGCCAGAACAGCTCCTCCATGACCGGCACCACCAGTGCCGCGCCCATCAGCCGCAGCGCGATCAGTGGCCAGATGGGCTGGCCCATGTCGTCCAGCGGCACGAAGGCGGCGGTGGCGCTGCCCAGCTGCATCCACGGCGCATCCAGCTGCACCCAGATCGCGAACACGGCAATGCCCACGACGACGGCCCAGCCGGTCTCGCGCGCGTCCGGCAGGTTCTGGCGCACCAGCTCGCCGTACTCGCGCCAGTACCAGGCCAGCATGCCGGCGACGATCAGCGTCTGGCCGCCGTAGATCCAGCGGTTGTCCAGGCCCAGGTTGGCGGGCAGGTAGCCGCGCAGCGCCAGCAAGGCCATGAAGACGACAAAAGGCAGGCAGCGCGCCAGGGCGGCGCGGCTGAGGGCGGGCGATTCGGGCGGCATCGGCCTCCAGCTTAGCCCGCGCCCGTGTCGGCCCGGCGACCCGGCACCCCCAAGCCTCAGGGGTCCGGGTCTTGCGGGACGCTTGCCGCGGTGTTCAGCCCAGCTCGGCCAGCCGCGCCTGGATGCGCGCCTGGGTCTGCGGCAGCTCGGCCGGCAGATGGTGGGCCAGCTGGGCGAATAGCTCGTCGTGCAGCTTCATCTCGGCCTGCCATTCGGCGGCGTCGATGCGGGTGACGGCGTCGAACTGCGCGGGCGTGAAGTCCAGCCCCTGCCAATTCAGGTCGGCATGGTCCGGCGTCACGCCGAACACGTGCTCCTGGCCGCCGCCGCTGCCGTCCAGGCGGTCCAGCATCCACTTCAGCACGCGCATGTTCTCGCCGTAGCCGGGCCAGACGAACTTGCCATCGGCACCCTTGCGGAACCAGTTGACGCAGTAGATCTTGGGCAGCTCGGCGCCGGAGAGCTGCAGCCGCGTGCCCAGATCCAGCCAGTGCTGGAAGTAGTCGGCCATGTTGTAGCCCATGAAGGGCAGCATCGCGAACGGATCGCGGCGCACCACGCCCTGCTGGCCGGCGGCGGCGGCCGTGGTCTCGCTGCCCATGGTGGCGGCCATGTAGACGCCCTCCACCCAGTCGCGCGCCTCGGTCACCAGCGGCACGGTGGTGGAGCGGCGGCCGCCGAAGATGAAGGCGTCGATGGGCACGCCGGCCGGGTTGTCCCAGTTCGGGTCCAACGCCGGGTTGTTGGTGGCGGCCACCGTGAAGCGGGCGTTGGGGTGTGCGGCCTTGGCGCCGGTTTCCTTGGCCAGTGCCGGCGTCCAGTCCTTGCCCTGCCAGTCAATGCAGTGGGCCGGCGGCGTGTCCGTCATGCCTTCCCACCACACGTCGCCGTCGTCGGTCAGCGCCACGTTCGTGAAGATCACGTCGCGCTGCAGGCTGGCCATGCAGTTGGGGTTGGTGTGGGCGTTGGTGCCCGGCGCGACGCCGAAGTAGCCGGCCTCGGGGTTGATGGCGTAGAGCCGGCCGTCGGCGTGCGGCTTGATCCAGGCGATGTCGTCGCCGATGGTGGTCACCTTCCAGCCGTCGAAGGCGGCGGGCGGGATCAGCATCGCGAAGTTGGTCTTGCCGCAGGCGCTGGGGAAGGCGGCGGCGATGTGGCGTTTCTGGCCCGTGGGGCTTTCCACACCCAGCACCAGCATGTGCTCGGCCAGCCAGCCCTGGTCGCGGCCCATGGTGGACGCGATGCGCAGCGCGAAGCACTTCTTGCCCAGCAGCGCGTTGCCGCCGTAGCCCGAGCCATAGCTCCAGATCTCGCGCGTCTCGGGGTAGTGGACGATGTACTTGGTGCTGTTGCAGGGCCAGCTCACGTCGGCCTGACCCGGCTGCAGCGGTGCGCCCACCGTGTGCACGCAGGGCACGAAGTCGCCGTCCGTGCCCAGCAGCTCAATGACCGCGCGGCCCATGCGCGTCATCGTGCGCATGTTGACGACCACGTAGGGGCTGTCGCTGAGCTCCACGCCGATGTGGGCGATGGGGCTGCCCAGCGGGCCCATGCTGAACGGCACGACGTACAGCGTGCGGCCGCGCATGCAGCCCTTGAACAGCGCCTTGTCGCCGGTCTGCAGCAACTCGCGCATCTCGGCGGGGGCCATCCAGTTGTTGGTGGGGCCGGCCTCGTCGCGGGTCTGCGAGCAGATGAAAGTGCGGTCCTCCACGCGAGCGACGTCGCTGGGGTCGGAGTTGGCGAGGTAGCTGCCGGGGCGCAGCGCCGGGTTCAGCTTCTTGAAGGTGCCGGCGGCGACGAGCTGGTCGCACAGACGCTGGTACTCGTCGGTGCTGCCGTCGCACCAGTAGACATCGGCGGCCTCGGTCAGCGCCGCGATCTCGGCGACCCAGGCGATCAGCCGGGCGTTCTTGACATAGGCGGGCAGGTTCAGGCGCAGGCCCTGCATCGCGGGTTGGTTCATGGGAAAGCTCCGATCATGGGGATGTGTTTGGGACAGCCCACGGAGCTGGCCCAAGCACACCGGGCCTGGGGCCTGGAGGGTCGGAGCCAATGTAATCACGTCGTAACCGGCGGAGTCGGTGGCGGCCATGCAAAACGGGAATAACCGCATGCTGGCGCCGGCTGTGGCGCCTTTTGATAACGAAACCAGCCTGAATTTTTCGCGAAGACGGGTGAAACCTCGCGAAATTCTGTCGAAGTTCTTTGATTTCTGAACTTTGTTCGCTGAATCCTGAACTTTTGAGGCGCCTGCCTGCTTTCGCGCAGCTCAACACCAGCTTGTTTCATGACGGCCAGTACGGTCAGCTCAGGCGCTTGGAGCCGTGCGCGCCGATGGCTGCCTTCGCTGCCGACCCAGCCCAGCCCTGGCTCAGTTGGAACGTAGTGCGGAGCGCCTACCTAGCAGTGGCGTCACCATGGTTCTCAGCCAACGCCCAAAGACGTTTCTGCGCAGTCGTGGACCTTCTTCTTGGCGCGGCTGCCTGATGTCAAAAAGCGGGTCTCCTGCCTCTTCGGGAAAGTAGTGCGGGCATTGCCGTTCCGCCACAAACGCAAAACTTTTGCTCGGCATGAGCGTGCCCTTGTTGCCGTCGTACTCAAGAAACGCAGCCCGGGGACTGCCGCTATGCCAGGGGCAGATCAGTTGAGTGAAAAGACCGACAGCCGTCGACGCCAGGACACCGTTAGGCCACACGACCTGCGGCTTGCCGCCTGCAGCGCCGTAGTTGCGAGCCTCCTGAGCTAACGGGGCCCAACAAGTTGACGACGAGCTGGAAAGTCGACGACTTCGGCCGCGTCACGCGGGAGACGCGAGCCGACGGCACCAGCACCGTCAGCGCCTACTGCACCCTGGCCAGCGCCGGGCTGGACACCAGCGCCAACAGCAGCACCGCCAACGGCGACCCCAAGAGCTGCCCCAGCGTGAGCGGCGAAGCGCCCAGTGACGCGGTCGCCTTCGTGCACACCGAGCCCTGGAACAGCGCCGACCAAAAGATCGGCCCCTTCGTGCGCGTCTACAAAGACCGCCTGGGCCGCGACCTGCGCAGCGTCACCGAGAGCTTCGACGGCGCCGACCAAGCATCGGGCAAGAAGGGCGTCGCCGTCTACAAGGATGCCGTCTACAACGACTACGGCGTCAAGACCATCGAGACCCAGGCCTACTTCGCCGGCTCCACCAGCTCCACCACCAGCGGCTCCAGCGACGTCGGCCTGAGCCTCACCGTCGTGGACGTGCTGGGGCGCCCCACCCACGTCCACGTGGCCGACCCCAACGGTTTAGGCGGCAACAAGGACATCGGCAGCTTCGGCAGCCGCCGCGTGGCGACGACCACGATCGACTACCAAGGACTCTCGGTCACCACGACCAACGACAAAGGGCAGACCCGCAAGGAAGACAAGAACGCGCTGGGCGAACTCGTGCGCGTCACCGACGCCAGTGGTGCCACCCTGATCCACCAACGCGACGCCTTCGGCAACCTCCACAAGACCAAGGACGCGCTGGGCAACGTCACCACGCTGACCTACGACCAGCGCGGGCGCAAGACCCAGCTGGAGGACCCCGACACCGGCACCTGGAAGTACGCCTACGACGCCCTGGGCCAACTCGTCTGGCAGCAAAGCCCCAAGCAGTTGGCGGAGTCGACCAGCAACACCGTCGTCCAGACCACCATGGCCTACGACGTGCTGGGGCGCATGACCAGCCGCGGCGAGCCCGAGTTCATCAGCACCTGGCAGTACGACAAGAATGCCAACGGCACGGCCTGCATGGCCGGCGGCACTGATCGCGGCATAGGCAAGCTCTGCCAGAGCGGCACCAGCGCCGGCGTGAGCCGGCAGTACGTCTACGACAGCCTGGGCCGTCCCACCAGCAGCCGCACCAACGTCACCAACGGCCCGAGCTTCGCCAGCAGCGTCGAGTACGACGCCCTGGGCCGCGTGATCAAGCAGACCTACCCCACCGGCGTGCAGGTCGGCTACAGCTACACCAGCGGCCTGGGCTTCCTGGAAAAGCTGCTCCTCAACACCCCAGCCACCGTCTCCCCGCTGCCCAACGCCAGCGGCCAGACCGCGGCCGGCACCACGCTGGCCGCAGGCAGCACCCTGTGGCAAGCCAAGATCGTGGGCGCCTGGGGCAAGGTCGAGCAGCAAAGCTATGGCAACGGCATCGTCGGCACAGCTGCCTTCGAAGCCGCCACCGGCCGCATCACCAAGCTGACCGCAGGGGCCAGCAACAACGTGCTGTCCCAGAAGTACACCTGGGACAGCCTCTCCAACCTGCAGGGCCGCGATGACGACAACGGCGATGGCAACACTGGGGCCGTCACCGAAACCTTCACCTACGGCGACAGCCTGAACCGGCTCACCAGCTACACCGTCGCCCCGGCAGTTGCCAACCTGGCGCGCACGGTGAACCTGCACTACAACGCGCTGGGGATGCTGCTCTACAAGAGCGACGTCGGCAACTACACCTACAACGCCCAGGGCGGAGCGGCCGGCAGCAAGCCCCACGCGTTGCAAAGCGTGGCGGGCGTCCTCAACACCAGCTACACCTACGACGACAACGGCAACCTCGCCACCGCCAGTGCCGGCAAGTACCGCTCGGTGAGCTACACCAGCTTCAACCTGCCGGACGGCGGCAACGGCCTGCAGGGCCCCGACGGGCTGCCCAAGTACACCTGGCAGTACGACGAAAGCCACGCTCGCATCAAGGAAGTCCGGCAGGACGTCAGCGGCAGCCGCACCACCTGGTATCTGCACCCCGACAACCAGGGCGGCCTGGGCTTCGAGAGCGAGACGGCGCCCAACGGCACCGTCAGCAACCGCCACTACCTGAGCGCAGGCGGGCAAGTCATTGGCGTGCTCGTGAAAACCGGCGCGCTGCCCACGCTGACGGCCAACCAGACCGAACCCACGGCGCTCACCACCGTCACCTTCGTCAAGGTCGAGTACTGGCACAAGGACCACCTCGGCAGCCTGATCACGACGACAGACCACGCAGGAGCCGTCACGGCGCGCTACGCCTATGACCCCTTCGGCAAGCGCAGGTACACCAGCGGCACCTACGACCCCTTCGGGGCGCTGATCGTGGATTGGGTGAACACCCAGAACGCCGGCACGGACCGCGGCTACACGGGGCACGAGCACCTGGACGACGTGGGCATCGTGCACATGAATGGGCGGCTGTACGACCCCAACCTCGGGGTCATGATGCAGCCCGACCCAATCATCGGCCGTCCGGCCGATCTGCAGAACTACAACCGCTACGGGTATTGCTTCAACAACCCACTGACCTGCACCGATCCTAGTGGCTACGACTCATGGAGCGATTTCCGCCATGCGTTCGTAGATATGTGGCACTTCATGTGGCGTGACCCCAACTTCCGCACGATTGCCGCCGTTGTGGTGGCCTATGTCACTTATGGATACGGCAGCGAGTGGGCTGCTCAATTGCTAGCGAACTCTGCCTCAGCTTCCGCCGCAACTGCGGGCTATTCCGCCGCTGTGATCAACACCGTGTCCGCTGTGGGCGGTGCGACGGTTTCTGGGTTCTCGTCAAGCATGGTCATGACGGGCGGCGATGTGAATGCGTCGCTTAGATCTGGAGCAATCGCGGGTCTAGGGGCCGGATTGTTCGGAATCGTTGGTGCAAACTTCTCGGCAGGAAGTATTGGGAGTTATGCTGGCCACGGAGCTGTCGGCTGTTTGTCCGCCGTGATTTCTGATGACTCGTGTGGGCGAGGGGCGGCTTCGCAGATTTTCTCAAAGTACGCATCGGTTAATTGGAGTGCCGACATCATCACTGCCTCGGTAGTGGGTGGAACGGTTTCAGCTATTGGTGGCGGGAAGTTCGCGAATGGGGCTATTACGGGGGCATTTGGGTACCTCTTTAATGCCTGCGGCAACAAAAAGTGCTTTGAATTCGGGGCAAAGTACGTTGAGCAGTACTACCGCGATGGAAGTGGCGATGAACTCGTAGTGCAGATGAGCGAGATCGAGGATCTACTTCAAGACCCGGGTGTTACGTGGGCGCCTACGAAGAACCCCAACAGGTTCGTTTTGAGTACGTTCGGCCGGGACGGCGTTGGAGAGCTTTCACGTGGCCGAGTTCTCGGTGACATTACTGTTGAGCGTGTTAGCGATGGATCATTCCGTGTATTGAGGGACTACTACAACTTCGAGCAACATGACAACCCCAATAACAACCTTCGCACGGGGGTTCGGAATGCAATCACTGCGAGTGCGGGGGAGCGCGTTGGGCCGGGAACCTCATTCTTTATCCGATTTGAGGGAACGTTTAGACCAACAAACCCCTTGGTTCTCAAATTGACTAAGCCGAGGTGAAATTTGAAGCGTTTGGCATTCTGGTTCCTCGCCCCGTTGGTAGCGATAGGGCTTGTAGGAGTTTGGTTTCTAGTGGGGCCACTAGCAGACGCTCGAACCACGTACGCGGCTGCAGAGAGTGCGTTTCGCGGACTGTCGGAACGAATGGGCTTGTCACCCGCCGATTTTCAGTTCCCTCCGCTGAAAGCCGTAGATGTCGATGATCGAATGGTTGTCCTGACGTGGACCAGCAATAGTCGCCCTGGATGCCGTATTGAGGTCGACGTGGATCGGCGCTACGCAAATGCTCGGCCGACCTGGTCTTGCGACTGAGGCTCTCCTTCAGGACCTCGATGTCCAGATCTCGCTCGGCCAGCAACTTCTTGAGTCGGCTGCTCTCCAGCTCCAGTGCCTTCAGGCGTTTGACGTCAGCCACTTCCAACTGGCCGAAGTGCTTGCGCCAGGCGTAGATCGTGGGCTCGCTGACCTTGTGCTTCTTGGCCGCCGCGGCCACCGTGGTGCGGTCCGCTTCGCGCAGGATCGCCACCATCTGCTCTTCCGTGAATCGACTTTTCCTCATGGGCTCCTCGGGGGATGGAGCCATCTTCTCTGGGAATCAGTTTCTCGGAGAAACCGGGCAGGTCATTTGCAATAGCCGGCTTGCCGCATGCGGCTTTGTCAAATCAGCGCGAGTTGATGCCTCTTGCCAAGTCTCAGGCGCTCGAAGAGATCCGGCTTGTATTGCCCGCAAAGTAGAAACTCGACTTTATGCTCGACTGTGTCCGTGAGCGCGTCGATGTCAGATTCCATCTGATGCCCTGATGGGATTGGGATAGGCGACCACGCCCGTGGTCAGCCTGCCGAGTAAAGCTGATCCGCAACGCGTTGCGGCGCCGCGCAACTACTTGCTTCAGTTGCCAGATCCGCGTGGCCCAGGAGTTTCTGCGAGGCATAGACAAATTCAGAACTCAGTGAACGAAATCCCGCAAAGTTCAGATCTCAGCGAGCAGCTGGTTCAGAATCAGCTAGACCGAAATGCTGCAACTCATTGAGTTGCCATGTGCACGAGTTCAGGATTCAGAGAACTTCGACAAATTCTTCGTCTATCGCAGTCGCAACTGCGGGCCCTCGCCGTCGCGGGCGCTCACGGCGCCGATCTCGGCCGCCGCGGCAAAGCCATGGCGGCGGAATACGGCCAGGACCTCGTCCACCGCCGCGGCGTCGCAGGACACCAGCAGGCCGCCGCTGGTCTGCGGGTCGGTCAGCAGGGCTCGGTCGGCGGCCGGGAAGTCGTGCGGCAGCGCCACCTCGGCACCGTAGCCGGCCCAGTTGCGCCCTGATGCGCCGGTCACGAAACCGGCCTCGGCCAGCGCGCGCACCTGCGGCAGCAGCGGCACGCGGGCCCAGTCGACCTCCACGCAGGCGCCCGCGCCGCGCGCCAGCTCCAGCGCATGGCCGGCCAGGCCGAAGCCGGTCACGTCGGTCATCGCGTGCACGCCGGCCAGCGCGGCCAGGTCGGGCCCGGGGGTGTTCAGCTGCGTGGTGGTGGCCAGCATCTGGACATAGCCGTCGGCGGACAGCTGCTCCTTCTTCAGCGCGGCGGACAGCACGCCCACGCCCAGCGGCTTGCCCAGCACCAGGCGGTCGCCCACGCGCGCATCCGAGTTGCGCTTGACGCGCTTCGGGTGCACCACGCCCAGCGCGACCAGGCCGTAGATGGCCTCGACGGAGTCGATGGTGTGGCCGCCCGCGATGGGGATGTCGGCCGCGGCGCAGACCGACTCTCCACCGGCCAGGATGCGACCGATGACGTCCACCGGCAGCACGTTGATGGGCATGCCCACCAGCGCCAGCGCCATGATGGGCTTGCCGCCCATGGCGTAGACGTCGCTGATGGCGTTGGTCGCGGCGATGCGCCCGAAGTCGAAGGGGTCGTCGACGATGGGCATGAAGAAGTCGGTCGTCGCGATGATCGCGATGTCGTCGGTGAGCTGGTAGACGGCGGCGTCGTCCGAGGTCTCGATGCCCACCAGCAGCTGCGGAGGCACCGGCAGCTGGCGCGTGTTCTTCAGGATCTCGCTGAGCACGCCGGGGGCGATCTTGCAGCCGCAGCCGCCGCCATGGGACAGCGAGGTCAGACGGGGAATGGGGGCGTGGGTGGTGGTCATGGCAGTGAGGCGATGCGGCCGGCGAGGGCCTGGATGCCGGCGTCGGACAGATCCTCGCATTCCACGCGCCGTGCGTGGGGCAGGTGGGCCAGGTGGCGGCCCTGCGAGCGGGCGTACAGCGGGTCGTAGTGACGGGCCATCAGGGCCTCGAACAGCGGCGGCAGCTCGCCTTCGTGCGCCCAGGCCTGCCACTGGGCCAGCACCTCCCGGGGCAGCAGCTCGCGCAGGCCGTCCAGCTTGTCGGCCAGCGCGGCGCGGTCGTCGCCCAGCCAGGCGTAGTCGCGCAGCAGGTAGGCGAGGCGCGCCGTGGGCGAGGCGGCAATCTCGACGACCGGGCTGTCGCGCAGCCGCTGCAGCAGCGGCTCGGGCACGGTGATGCGGCCGATGCGGCGGCTCTCGGCCTCCACCCACACGCGGCGGGTCGGGTCCAGGTCGGTCAGGCGGTGCATCAGCTGTGTCTCGAAAGCCTTCTGCGACGGCTGCGGCCGGCCCGGCACGGCGCCCAGCACCGAACCGCGGTGGGCGGCCAGGTCCTCCAGGTCCAGCACCTGTTCGCCCTGCGCGGCCAGCGCCTGCAGCACGCGGGTCTTGGCGCTGCCGGTGGGGCCACACAGCACGCGCAGCTCCAGCGCCGGTGCGCGCGCCGCAATCTGCTCGATGACGTGGGCGCGCCAGGCCTTGTAGCCGCCCTTGAGCTGCTGGGCGTCCCAGCCCACCAGCCGCAGCCAGTTGACGAAGCTGCCGCTGCGCATGCCGCCGCGCCAGCAGTAGACCAGCGGGCGCCAGTCCCTGGGCTTGTCGTGGAACAGCTCGTCCAGGTGGCGGGCGATGTTGCGCGCCACCATGGCGCCGCCGATCTTGCGCGCCTCGAAGGCCGAGGTCTGGACATAGGTGGTGCCGACGATGCGGCGTTCCTCGTCGTCCAGCACCGGGCAGTTGATGGCGCCGGGGATGTGGTCCAGCGCGTACTCGGCCGGCGAGCGCACGTCGATGAGGACGGTGAACTCGCCGAGATCGGCTACGGTGGTGGGCTTGTGACTCATGGGGCGGCGAGGTTACACCGCGGCTTCCCCCTCGGCACGCCGGCCGGCCTGTCGGACCGCGACGGCCCGGGCCGGCGCCGTGCGTCCGTCGCGCCGGCTGACGAGCGCGTTGCCGGCCTAGCCGTGCCAGCGCCGCGTCGCGCGGCGCACCACCTCGGCCAGCAGGTGCTCGTCGGCCTCGATCTGGCGCAGCCAGGTCGCGTCGTTGCCGGCGCCGGCGATCTCGCGGCGCAGGTATTGCAGCGCGGGTTCGGCCTTCAGGTCGGCGGCATGGCCGTCCAGCCGGCTCAGCACGGCCAGCAGGTCATCCCGCAGCACGCGGTGCTCGCCGCTCTCGGGGTCGACGAAGGTGCCGTCCAGCCCGAAGCGGCAGGCCTGGAAGCGGTTGAAGGTGTAGGGCAGGTAGTCGTCCTCGCTGAGCTTGAACGGCTTCTCCACGGTGATCCAGTGCGCCAGGCACTGGATGAAGCCCGCGATGGCCGCGGCCTTCTCGATGGTCAGCGGCGTGTCCAGCACGCGGACCTCGATGGTGCCGAACTCGGGCTTGGGCCGGATGTCCCAGTAGAAATCCTTCATGCCCGAGACCACGCCGGTGCGGGTCATCTTGTCGAAGTACACGCCGAAGTCGTCCCAGGTCTGCACGAAGGGCGCGCGGCCGCTCAGCGGGAAGGCGAACACCGAGTTCAGCCGGGCCGAGTCGAAGCCGGTGTCCTCGCCCTGCACGAACGGCGACGAGGCCGCCAGCGCGATCAGGTGCGGGATGAAGCGGCTCATGCCGTGCAGCAGCACCAGGGCCTCGTCAGCACTGGGGCAGCCCACGTGCACGTGCTGGCCGAAGATGGTGAACTGCTTGGACAGATAGCCGTACAGCGATGACAGCTCGTGGAAGCGCGGCGTCTCGAAGATGCGCTGGCGCTTCCAGTGCTGGTAGGGGTGGGTGCCGCCGCCGCACAGGCTCACGTCCAGCCGCTCGGCGCAGTGCACCAGCGCGGCGCGGATCTCGCCCAGCTCCGACAGCGCCTGGCCGTAGCCGGCGCAGACGCCGGTGGACAGCTCGATCATGCTGCTGGTGATCTCGGGCTTCACGTCGCCCGGGATCTTGCGCCTGGCCATCAGGCGCAGCAGGTCGGCCGACACGGGGGCGAGGTCGTAGTCGTCGTTGTTGACGATCTGCAGCTCCAGCTCGACGCCCAGCGTCAGCGGCTGCGATTTGGAGAACGCTCCGAGGCTCATTGACGTTTCTCCTTGCGGCGCTGGGGCGCCGGTGGCAACTCGCCGGCCAGGCGCAGCGCGAACTGCACGGCGATGGGGCCCAGCAGTTCCAGCACCGCGATGCTGGCGAGGATGATGGGTACGGCGCCGGCGGCGAGCTGGGGCTCGGCGCGCATCAGCTCGGCGAGCATGACCAGCGCGGTGGCCGACAGCGGCGTCATCGTGATGGACAGGGCCAGGCCCTGCCTCAGGCTGGCACCCGACCAGCGCGACAGCGCGACGATGGCCAGCATTTTGGCCAGGAAGCGCGTGGCCAGCAGCGCCAGCGCCGCGAAGCCGCCGGCCACCAGGATCTGCGGCGTCCAGGCCGAGCCGACGATGACGAACAGCATCAGCACCAGCGCACCGCCCACCGTGCCGAAGTGGCGCGGCCACACCCAGGGGCGCTCGCTGGTGTTGCGCAGCAGCAGGCCGGCCAGCAGTGGCATCAGCAGCGTGGACACACCGATGGCGCGCGCCGCGACGATGGAGAACGCGACCAGGCCGAACAGCAGCAGCGTGGCGCTCTCGTTGCGCAGGTCCAGCCGGCGTGCGGCCAGGTAGGTGGCGCCGGCCAGCAGCAGGGCCACGCCCACGGTGGTCAGCAGCGAGATGGACAGGCCGGCCAGCGCCTGCGGCAGGCTGCCGCCATCGTCCGCGGCCCACCAGGTGCGCATCAGCAGCAGTGCGACGACGGCGTACAGCGTGTTCAGCGCCGTCAGCAGCGAGGCGCGCTGCGTGACCTGGCCCTCGGCGCCCAGCTCCAGCGCGACGCGGCCCGACACGGCGGCCGGTGCCGGCATGGCCAGGATGGCGCAGGCGATGGCCGTGGGCCAGGCCAGGTCGAACAGCCGCAGCACGAAGGCCACCGCGACGGCGCTCAGCGTGGCCTCCAGCAGGCTGGTCATCGCCAGGCCCGGATTGCGGCGCAGCCAGCCCAGGCGCACGCGGCTGCCGATCTCGAACAGCAGCAGGCCCAAAGCCAGGTCGGTGACGATCTGCGCGGCGCCGGCCAACGGCATCACCACGCCCTGGCCGAAAGCTGCCGCCACGCAGCCCGCCAGCGTGTAGCCCACCACGCGTGGCAGCCGGGTCGTGGCGGCGATGAACTCGCCCGCCAGCGCACCGGCCAGCAGCACGCCGACGATGAACATCAATTCGCTGGAGGGCGTGACAGCCAGTCCGGCCCAGACGCGGGCCCCACTGTCCAGAGCATTCATTCGGTCTCCTCTCACGCTCAGTTGGGCGGCTAGCCTAACGGCATGTAACAAACTGCTTTGTAGGCCAAGGCGCCGAAAAGACCCTGCGCGCCGCTCCGGGACAATCGCCCGCATGCAGCTCCTCAGCGTCAACACCGCCCGCATCGAGCATTTCGTTGCCACCAACGGCCAGTCTCTTGAATCGGCCATCCGCAAGCGCGCCCGCACGGGTGTCGTCGCCGTGGGCCCATTGGGCCTGGACGGCGATGAACAGGCGGACCTTAGCGTACACGGCGGGCCGGCCAAGGCCGTCTACGCCTACCCGCAGGAGCACTACGCGTTCTGGACCACCGTGCGCGGCCAGGCCAAGGTGGCCGGCGAGCTGCAGCCCGGCGACATGGGCGAGAACCTGACGCTGCAGGGCCTGCAGGAGAGCCGCGTCTGGCTGGGCGACGTGCTGCGCTTCCCGGACTGCGAATTCATCGTGTCCGAGCCGCGCCAGCCCTGCTTCAAGTTCAATGCCCACATGGGCTTCAACCAGGCCGCCAAGCTGATGGTGCAGAGCGGCTACTGCGGCTTCTACCTGGCCGTGAAGCGCGAGGGCCACATCGCGGCGGGCCAGGGCTTCGAGCTGGTGCCGGGGCCGCGCGAGGTGGGGGTCGTGGAGCTGTTCAAGGCCAAGATGAAGGGCAAGGGCTGATGCGCCGCCGTGAACTGCTGAGCGTGGCCGGCCTGCTGCCGCTGGCGGCCCATGCCGGGCCGGTGCTGAAGGTGGGGCCGCGCCAGGCCGTCAAGTCGCTGGCGGCGGCGGCGCGGCAGGCCAGGGACGGCATGCTGGTCGAGGTCGATGCGGGCGAGTACGTCGCCGATGTGGCGGCGTGGTCGCAGCAGGACCTGACGCTGCGTGCCGTGGGTGGACGTGTGCGGCTCGTCGCCGCGGGGGCTCATGCGCAGGGCAAGGCCATCTTCGTCACGCGCGGCCGGCGCATGCGCATCGAGGGCTTCGACTTCATCGGTTGCACCGTGCCCGACAAGAACGGTGCAGGCGTCCGGCTCGAAGCCGGCTCGCTGACGCTGGTGGACTGCGGGTTCCGCGACAACGAGAACGGCCTGCTGACGTCCAACGACGAGAACGCCGAGCTGGACATCGTGGATTGCGACTTCGGCACGATCGCGCTGCGGCGTGGCCAGACGCACAACCTTTACGTCGGCGCCATCAAGCGGCTGGCCGTGACCGGCAGCTACTTCCATCACGGCCTGCTCGGCCACCTGCTGAAGAGCCGCGCGGCCGTCAACCACATCCTCTACAACCGCCTCAGCGACGAGATCGGCGGGCGCGCCAGCTACGAGCTGGAGTTCCCCAACGGCGGTGTGGCCGTCGTGATGGGCAACCTCATCATGCAGAGCTCCACGACGGAGAACCCGCATGTCATCTCCTTCGGCGCCGAGGGCGCCAGGTGGCCGCGGCAGGCGCTCTACCTGGTCAACAACACCCTGGTGGACCAGATGTCCAGCGGCGGCATCTGGCTGCGCGTGACGCCGCCGCAGGCCGAGGTCATGCTGGCTAACAACCTGCTGGTGGGCACGCCCAAGCTGGCCGCCGACGGCCACTGGACGCGGCGCGCCAATTTCACGGCCGATTGGGACGAGTTCGTGCGCGCGGCGCGCGAGGACTTCCGCTTGAAGCCCGGCTCCGGCCTGCGCGGCAAGGCGCAGGACATGGGCGAGGCCGAGGGCCTGCGCCTCAGCCCCACGCGCGAGTACCGCCACCCGCACGGCACGACGGCCCTGGCCGGGCCGGCGCGCAGCCCGGGCGCCTTCCAGACCTGACGCCGCTGCCGTGTCAGCCGCGGCAGTAGGCCGCGAACGCGTCGGCGAGATGCTCGAACGCGGCGCGGATGCGCGGTGCCTGGCGCAGATCGCGGTGCTTCACCAGCCAGACCGGCAGCGTGGCGGGCACGAAGTCCGGCAGCACGCGCACCAGCCGGGTGTCGGCGCGGCCCATCGCCACATGCATCAACGCGACGCCCAGGCCCGCGCGCGCGGCCGCCACCTGCGCCGGGTGGCTGTCCGTGCGCACCTGCAGCCGCGGCATCAGTCCCGGCAGCAGCTGTGCCATGGCCTGCAGGTCAGGCGCGGAACGGTCCGGGCCGATGAGGTCGTGCACGGCCAGGTCGGCCAACGTCTGTGGCATGCCGCGCTGCGCGATGTAGTCGCGGTGCGCGAACAGCCCCAGCGCGATGCCGCCGACCTTGCGCGCCACCAGCACGTCCTGTGTCGGCGCCACCATGCGCACCGCGACATCGACCGCCTGCTGCGGGATGTCGGCGCTGGCGTTGCTCAGCTCCAGCTCGATGACCAGCGACGGATGCCGCGCGCGCAGCCCCGCCAGCATGGCCGGCAACACCTCCACGCCCACCAGCTCCGCCACCGACAGCCGCACCGTGCCGATCACCTCGCCCGACGGCGCCGACGCCGCGCGCAGGAAGGCGCGCGACGCGTGATCCATGGCGCGCGCGTGGGCGTGCAGCGTCTTCGCATGCTCGGTGGGCTGCAGGCCCTGGAAGGAGCGGGTGAACAGCGTCACGCCCAGCGCCTGCTCCAGTGCCTCCAGCCGCGCGCGCACGGTGGGTTGTGCCATGCCCAGCACGCGGGCGGCGGCCGACAGGCTGCCCCCTTCCAGCACCGCGAGGAACACGCGCTGGTCGTCCCAGCAGGGATTGCTCATCAAAAATCTTCCAGCAGCAGGAAAGAGATGAGCAATTGTCAGCCAGCCGCTCGGGCCCGAGGATGACGTCACTTCACACGGAGATCGCAATGACGGACATCCCCCTCGACCCCCCCTCCCGGCCGCAGACGGCCCTCGTGCTGGGCGCCAGCGGCGGCATCGGCGGCGCCGTTGCCGAGGCCCTGCTGGCCCGCGGCTGGCAGGTCCGCGGCCTGGCGCGCGACCCGGTGCAGGCGCAGGCGCGGTGGCCGGCTCAGGCCGGTGCCATCGAATGGCGCACCGGCGACGCGCTGCGGCGGCAGGACGTGCTGGACGCTGCGGCCGGCGTGCAGCTCATCGTTCACGCGGTCAACCCGCCGGGCTACCAGCAGTGGGACCGGCTGGTGCTGCCCATGATCGACAACACCATCGCCGCCGCGCGGGCCAGCGGCGCGCGCATCTTGCTGCCCGGCACCCTCTACAACTTCGATCCGGCCGTGACGCCGGTCGTTCACGAAGGCAGCGCGCAGCGGCCCCGCGCCGCCAAGGGGCGCATCCGCGTGGAGCTGGAGCGCCGCCTGCAGGCCGCCGCGCCCGAGGTGCGCACGCTCGTCGTGCGGGCGGGCGACTACTTCGGCCCGCGCGTGCGCTCCAGCTGGTTCGCCCAGGCGCTGGTGACGCAGGGCCGTCCGCTGCGGCGGCTGATGCACCCGGCACCGCGCACGGGCCATGCCTGGGCCTACCTGCCCGATCTGGCACAGGCCATGGTGCGCCTGGCCGAGCACCCCGACCTGCGCGCGTTCGAGCGTGTCGGCTTCGAAGGCCTGTGGGACCCGGACGGGCGCGGTCTGCCGGCGCTGCTGGCCCGGGTGGCGGGCCGCGAGCGGTTGCCGCAGTGGCCCTTCCCGTGGTGGGCCTTGCGCCTGGCCGCGCCGTTCAGCGGCTTTGCCCGCGAGGCCGCCGAGATCGCACCGTACTGGCGCCACCCCATGCGCATCGACAACGCGCGCTTGGTCCAGTTGCTGGGTGCCGAGCCGCGCACGCCCGTGTTGCAGGCGCTGCGCCATACGTTGCAAGGCCTGGGCTGCCTGCCGCCGGGCGCAGCCGCCGCTGCGCCGGTGGATCAGCCCGCGCGCACCGTCGGGTAGTCCGTGTAGCCCTCGGCGCCGCCGCCGTAGAAGGTCTCCTTCTGCGGCGCGGCCCAGGGCAGGTTGTCGCGCATGCGCTCCACCAGGTCCGGGTTGCTGATGAACGGCCGGCCGATGGCCACCGCGTCGGCGCGGCCGCTGGCGACGGCGTCCAGCGCCAGCGCACGGTCATAGCCGTTGTTGGCGATGTAGGGGCCGGCGAAGCGGCGGCGCAGCTCCTGGTAGTCGAAGGGCGCGTGGTCGCGCGGGCCGCCGGTGGCGCCTTCGACGACTTCCAGGAAGGCCAGCCCCAGCGGCGCCAGCCGGTCGGCCACGTGGTTGAACAAGGCCTGCGGATCGCTGTCCTGGCCGATGTCGTTGGCCGGCGTGACCGGGGACAGGCGCAGCGCCGTGCGGCCCGCGCCGATGGCGCCGGCCACGGCCGTCATCACCTCGACCAGCAGCCGCGCGCGGTTCTCGATGGAGCCGCCATACGCGTCCGTGCGGTCGTTGGCGCTGTCGCGCAGGAACTGCTCCAACAGGTAGCCGTTGGCGCCGTGCACCTCCACGCCGTCGAAGCCGGCCTCGATGGCGTTCTTCGCGGCCTGCACATAGTCGGCGATCAGCTGCGGGATCTCGTCGGTGCGCAGCGCGCGGGGCGTGTCGGTGGGCACCAGCTCGCCGTGGGCGGCGTAGGTGCGCGTCTTGGCCGCGCGGTTCGTCGACGACACCGGCGCCTGCCCGCCCGGTTGCAGGCGGTTCACCGAGATGCGGCCCACGTGCCACAGCTGGATGACGATGCGGCCGCCCTCGGCGTGCACGGCGTCCGTCACCTGCTTCCAGGCGGCGATCTGCTCGGGCGAGTGGATGCCGGGCGTGTCGAAATAGCCCTGGCCGTCGGGGCGGATCTGTGCCGCCTCGGTGATCAGCAGGCCGGCGCTGGCGCGCTGGCGGTAGTACTCGACGGTCAGCGCGTGGGGCGTCTGGCGCGGCGAGCGGTTGCGCGTCAGCGGTGCCATGACGATGCGGTTGGCGAGCTGGATGTCGCCGAAGCGGACGGGGTCGAAAAGCGTGGGCATGACAGGGAGATGGGGACAAAAGCGAAGGCCGCAAGGCTAGACGTGGCCAGCTTTCCCCGCCCCGGCGGGGTTGATGGGAGCTGTGTTAGCGACAATCCCCCCATGCTCGCCTACCGCCACGCCTTCCATGCCGGCAACCATGCCGACGTCCTCAAGCACCTGGTGCTGACCCGCGTGCTGCGCTACATGGGCGAAAAGGACAAGCCCTACACCCTCATCGACACCCACGCCGGCGCCGGCGGCTACTCCGTCGAGGGCCGCTATGCGCAGAAGAAGGCGGAGTACGCCGAGGGCGTCGCCAAGCTCTACGACATGGCCGCAAAAGGGGACCTGCCGGCCCCGCTGGCCGACTACATGAGCCTGGTGCGCGCCTTCAACCCCGACGGCCAGCTGCGCCAGTACCCCGGCTCGCCGGCCATCGCCAACTTCCTGCTGCGCGAGACCGACCGGCTGCGCGTCTACGAGCTGCACTCGACCGACCACCGCATCCTCACCAGCTACCTGGAGAGCCGCCCCAACACCCAGGTCAGCGACCGCGACGGCTTCAGCGCCATCAAGGCCGAGCTGCCGTCGCCCACGCGCCGCGCCGCGCTGCTGATGGACCCGTCCTACGAGATCAAGACCGACTACGCGAAGGTGCTGGCCGCGCTGCGCGAGGCGCTGGAGCGCGCGCCCGACACGGTCATCATGATCTGGTATCCGCAGCTGCAGCTGCTGGAGTCCACCCAGATGCTGCCGCGCCTGAAGGCCAGCGCCGACGCCATGGCCAAGAAGGGCTGGCTGCATGCACGCCTCACCGTGGCGCAGGCCGACGAGCGCGGCTTCGGCATGATGGGCAGCGGCATGCTGGTCGTGAACCCGCCGTTCACGCTGCACGACGAGCTGGCCGAATGCCTGCCGCTGCTGGTCGAGAAGCTGGGGCAATACGACGGCGCGAACTTCGTGCTGGAACAGAAGGTCGCTTGAGCCCGAAGGACAATCCCGCCATGAGCACCCAAGACCTGACCGACGCCGAGTTCGCCGAACTCGACGAACTCCTCGCCCAAACACCTGAGCCGCTGCAGCCGCTGGACGCCTCCATGCTGGACGGCTACCTGTGCGGCGTCATCGTGCAGCCCCGCCTCATCGAGCTGGACGAGTGGCTGCCCAACATCTTCGACTACGACGGTGGCGTGCTGCCCGACTCGGTCGACGCCGCCTGGCTGGACCGCATCACCGAGCTGGTGCAGCGCCGCCACGCCGCGCTGAACCGCGGGTTGGTCGAGGACAACTGGTTCGACCCCGTCGTGCTGGACGTCGACGAGGAGGCCGAACCCGAGCCGCTGCCCGAGGACGCGACCGACGAGGATCGCGCCGCCCGCGACAGCTACGACGCGCTGGGCCCGATCTCGCGCGCGCTGATGCCCTGGGTGGCCGGCTTCCAGCATGCGGCGCTGTGCTTCCCCGAGCTGGCCGATATGCCCAACGACGACGTCGCCGCTGCCATGGCCCGCCTGTACCGCCATCTGCCGGCCGAGACCCCGGAGGAGAAGGAAGTCGTCGCCACGCTGAACCGCGAGCATCCGCTGAAGGACCTGGACGACGCCATCGAGGAGATGGTCGTCACCGTGGCCGACCTCGCCGACCTGACGGAGGAAGAGCGCTACCGCGTGGACACCATCCGCCGCGACACGCCCAAGGTGGGGCGCAACGATCCCTGCCCCTGCGGCTCCGGGCGCAAGTACAAGGTCTGCCACGGCAGCAACTGATGCGGCTGCAGCTCCTGTCGGACCTGCATCTCGAAACGGAGTCGTACCAGCCGGTGCCCGCGCCGGGCGCTGACGTGCTGGTCCTGGCCGGCGACATCGACACCACCTGGCGCAGCTTCGAGCTGTTCCGCGGCTGGCCGGTGCCGGTGCTGTTCGTGCCCGGAAACCACGAGTTCGACCGCCGCGACGTGGACGAGGCGCGCGAGGCGTTGCGTGCCCATGTGACGGCCGTGGGCCTGCGCATGCTGGACGACGAGGCCGTCGTCATGACAGACGCGCTGGGCCGGCGCGTGCGCTTCGTCGGCAGCACGCGCTGGTGCGACTTCGACGCCTTCGGCCCGTCCGGCCGCGAGCGCGCGATGCGCGCGGGGGGCTACTTCCAGAACGTCATGCAGTCCACCCGCTTCGGCGAGCCCTTCGGCGTGGACGCCGTGCGCAAGCTGGGCCTGGAGCAGCGCGCCTGGCTGGCCGGCGAGCTGCAGCGCAGCGGCGACTGGGACGCCACCGTCGTCATCACGCACTTCGCGCCCAGCCTGAAGAGCGCCGACCCGCGCTACGGCCGCCAGCCCGGCACGGCCAGCTTCTGCAACAACGACGAAGACCTGCTGCCCGGCGCGCAGCTGTGGCTGCACGGCCATCTGCATTGCCGGCACGACTACCGCGTGGGCGACACCCGCGTCGTCAGCAACGCGCGTGGCCACAGCAAGCGCGGCGAAGCCGACGGTTTCGATGGCCGGCGCGTGTTCGAGGTCTAAACTGGGGCGGCGTCAGCCCGCGTGCTTCACGGGCCTGATGCGCAGCGCCCACACCACGCCGGCCAGCAGCAGCGCGATGCCCGCCAGCGTGGCCGGTGGCGGCATGCGCTGGTTCCACGTGAACGCGTAGGCCAGTGCGGCCAGCGTCTCGAAGACGATGAGCTGGCCCGACAGCGAGGTCGGCAGCCGCTGGCTGGCCTCGTTCCAGCACAGCGTGCCCAGCCATGACGACAGCAGGCCGATGGCCAGCATCAGGCCCACGAAGGCCAGCGGCCGTTCGCCCAGTGGGAAGGCGTAGCCCGCCGGCAGCAGCGTGCCCGGCGCGGCCAGGTGCACGGCGCCCACGGCCAGCAGGCCCACGGCCGCCATCGGCAGCGTGACCAGCCCCTGCGCCGTCGCCCAGACCCTGGGAGAGCGATCCGCATGCGCGCGCAGCCAGTCGGCGTTGCGAATCGGATACCAGGTCCAGCAGGCCAGCGCCGCGACGGCCAGCAGCGCACCTTCGGCATAGCGGCGCAGGTCGCCTTCGCCGGCCTGCAGGTGGGCCAGCTCATCGCGGTTCACCAGGCCCAGGCCCGTGGCGATCAGTGCCAGCGAGGGCAGCAGCTTCAGCCACGGCAGCTGGCCGTCGCGCACGCGGTTGCGGTGGTTGGCGCAGACGGCGATGACCACGGGCAGCGTGCCGATGATCATCGTGGGCAGCGGCGCACCGGCGCGCTGGATGGCGGCCGACAGCGTCAGGTAGTACAGGAAGTTGCCGATCGCGCTGAGCTTGACGGCCTCCCACCAGTCGGCATGTTGCAGCTCGCGCAGCGCGCGGCGGTCCATCAGCGCCAGCGGCAGCGCGAGCAGGCCGAAGGCCAGGTAGCGGCCCACGGTCAGCAAGGCCGGCGGACAGCCCGGCAGCATGACCGGCGCGACGAACACCAGCCCCCACATCAATCCCGCCGCGAGGGCGAACAGCACACCGGACCACATGGGGCGGCATCATGCCGCAGCGCCGTCAGCGGGCGCCGAACCAGGCCGCCACGGCCTCGCGCTGCGCGGGCGTGAAGTGCAGGCCCAGCTTGCTGCGCCGCCACAGCACGTCGTCGGCGCAGTTCGCCCACTCGTGCCGCATCAGGTAGCGCAGTTCGGCCGCGTACAGGCCGGGCACCACTTC
>DASWWC010000060.1:0-1819 GCA_036401055.1 Roseateles sp. | reverse complement strand
CCAGCGGCGTGGCCGTGGCCAGCGGGTCGATGGCGGAGCCGAAGTTCAGCGTCGTGCCCGACACCGTGCAGGCGCTGGTGACCGTGGCCGTGACCTGGAAGCTGTTGCCGGCACTGCCCGCCTGGGCCAGCGCGGGCAGCAGCGCCACGGCGAGACCTTGCAATCAGAGCGCGCCGAAGGCGCTGGCCTGGGCCAGCGTCAGCAGGCCACGCGGCGACACCGCGTCGGCCGGGAACAGGGCCATGCCGATCTCCAGGCCCATGACCTGGTCGCGCCCCTCCAGCTGGAAGGGCCGGGCCATCAACGCGGCCAGCAGACGGGCATGGCCGGCCGCCTGGTCGGCCTGGTGCAGCCGGGTCAGCACGACGGCGAACTGGTCCGGCGAGCTGCGCGCGACGATGTCGGCGTCGGCGCTGCCCTCCTTCAGGCGCTGCGCAACCTGGCGGGTCAGCGCGGCGGCGGTGTCGGCGGGCAGCGCGGCCAGGCCGGGCAGACGCAGCACGTAGACGGCCAGGTCGATGCCGTCGCGGGTGGCCGTGCGGGTGACCTGGTCCAGCCGCTCGTGCAGCGCCGCCTCGTTGTAGAGGCCGGTCAGGCCGTCACGCAGTTGCACGGCGGGCTGGGGCTGCGGGTCGGCGGCGCTGCCCAGGCTCGCCAGGTCGTCGAACAGCGTCTCCAGGCCGCTGGCCTTGTCGTAGAAGGCGTCGGCGCCGGCGTCCATGCAGGCGCGGCGGTAGGCGTCCACGTCCTGGGCCGTCAGCACGGCGATGCGGCCGGTGAACCCGGCGCGGCGCAGCTGGCCCAGCAGGCCGAGGCCGGAGCCGTTGGCCAGCGACATGTCCAGCAGCACCACGTCGGGCTGGGTCCACTGGATCAGCGCCAGGGCCTGGCGCTCTCCCGAGGCCTCGCCGACGACGCGCATGCCGGGCAAGGCATCCAGCCGGCGCACCAGCAGGCGGCGGATGGACGCGGAGTCTTCGACGAGGAATATGTTCATGGACGCCATCGTCCGATTCGCTCGGCCCGGACGGCAGCGGGAGATGACGGCAGCTCGCCAGAAGGACTGCCGCAACCGCGTGTAGGTGGATTGCCTACACGGGTGCATCACGCGTCAGATGTCGGTCAGCCCGTGCTGCACGCAGTACTTGGTCAGCTCGGTGTTGTTGGCCCAGCCGGCCTTCTCCAGGATGCGGGCGCGGTAGCTGCCCACGGTCTTGACGGACAGGTGCATGGTGTCGGCGATCTGTGCCGGCGTCTTGCCGGCCGCGATCAGCAGCATGACCCGGTGCTCCTGGGAGGACAGCTGCTCGTGCGGCAGCGCGTCGGGCGCCTTGCCGCTGAGCAGGGCCAGCAGGTGGTCGGCCATGCTGGAGGTGACGTAGCGTCCGCCCTCGGCCAGCCGGCGCAGCGCCACGCGCAGCTCGTCCGCGGCACGGTCCTTGGGCAGGTAGCCGCTGGCGCCCATCTGCATCAGCCGCGCCGCATAGGCCGCCTCGGCGTTGAGGCTGAGCACCAGCAGCGGCACGCCGGCGAATGCGCGCAGCAGCCGGCTGGCGCCCTCGGTGCCCTGAGCGTCGGGCAGGGACAGGTCCAGCGTGATGAGCTCGGGCCGCAAGCTCGCCCCGAGGGTCAGGGCCTCGGCGATGGTGGGCGCTTCGGCGATCCGCGCGTCGGGCCATTCCTGCAGCACCAGCTGGCTGATGCCCATGCGCATCAGCGGGTGGTCATCGACAACCAGCACTCTCATTGCCAGGCCTCCTCCTCTTCATGCCCGCCGCCCGCGCTGCCGGGCGCGTCCAGCGGCAGCCAGACGCGCACG
>DASWWC010000059.1:0-2374 GCA_036401055.1 Roseateles sp. | reverse complement strand
CGGCCCAGCGCCAGGCCCAGCTCGCGCGTGGCCGTCTCGGCCCAGGGCTTGGGCGCGGGCGGCCCGCCGGCGCAGGCGGTCAGGGCCAGGGAGGTCAGCAACAACAGCGTGCGGCGGCGAGGGCTCATGAGGCGCGACGTTAACCGCCCCTTGTTGCTGGTTTGCGTGTGCCGCCTGCGCGGCACGCTAGCATGGCCCATCCCATGCAGCTCGACCTCGCGACCACCTTCACGATCAGCACGGTCGTCCATCTGATGATGGCAATGCTGCTGGGCCTGTTCTGGCGCAGCGCACGCCGGCGCGGCGCGGTGGGGTTTGGCTGGTGGGTCTTCAACGAGGCCGTGCTGACCGTCGGCGCGCTGCTGTTGCTGGCCACCGCGACGCCGCTGGGCTGGCTGGCGCTGCCGGCCAGCAACCTGGCCTTCCTCGCCGGCATGCCCATGCTGGAGCGGGGCCTGCGTATCTGGTTTGGCCAGCGCCTGTGGCCGGGCATGGCCTGGCGCTGGGGCCTGGCCTCGCTGGGCTTCGCGGTCTGGTTCGTCGCCTGGCGGCAGGGGTTGGACTACGCCAGCCGCTCGGTCATCTTCACCGCCATCAACACGCTGCAAGGCCTGCTGTTCGGGCACTACGTGCTGATGCAGCTGCGCGCGGCCGATCCGCCGTCGCGCCGGGGCCTGACGCTGATCGCGCTGAGCGCCGCCGTCATCGTCGTGATGAGCCTGTGGCGCTCGGTGCAGACCTGGCCCTACGTGGGCAGCGGTGTGGCGGCGCCGGGCCACCTGCTGGCGGTGCTGATGGTGGTCAACATCGCCGCGGCCGTGACGCGCGTGTCGGCCATGCTGCTGATGCTGCACGGCCGGACCGAGGCGCGGCTGCAGGCCGCCGGCGTCGAGCTGGAGCGGCGCGCCAACACCGACGCGTTGACCGGCGTGGCCAGCCGCGCTCATTTCGAGGCGGCCAGCGGCGTGCTGCTGACCCAGGCGCAGGCGAGCCGGCTGCCGGTCTGCCTGATGGTCTGCGACATGGACGGCTTCAAGGCCATCAACGACCAGCTGGGCCACCCCGAGGGCGACGCGGTGCTGAAGCGCTTCGCGGCGCTGCTGCGCGAATCGCTGCGCCACGGCGACCTGGCCGGCCGTCTGGGCGGCGACGAGTTCGCGGTGCTGATGTTCAACTGCACGCCGGCCATGGCGCTGGGCATCGGCGAGCGGCTGCGCCTGGGGGCGGCGGCGCTGCGGGCCGCCGACGGTCGCGCCATCAGCCTCAGCGCCGGCCTGGCGGCCGCCGAGCCGGGCGAGGACTTCGAGAGCCTGTACCGCCGCGCCGACCGCGCGCTCTACGCCGCCAAGGCGGCCGGGCGCAACCGCATCGTGGCCCAAGCTTAGACTTCTGCCATGAGTGCAGAAAAGATCGCCTTCATCGGCGGCGGCAACATGGCCAGCGCCATCATCGGGGGGCTGCTGCGCGCCGGCATGGCGCCGGCGCAGTTCGTCGTCGTGGAACCCCATGAGCCGCAGCGCGACAAGCTGGCCGCGCAGTTCGGCCTGCAGGCTTTTGCCGCAGGCGATGCCAGCCTGACGGGCGTGTCCACCGTGGTCTGGGCCGTCAAGCCGCAGCTGTTCGGTGCGGCCGCCGCACCGCTGCGGGCCTGGGTGGGCGGCGCATTGCAGCTGTCCGTCATGGCCGGCATCACGACCGCGTCCATCGCCGCGGCCAGCGGCAGCGAGCGCGTCGTGCGCGCCATGCCCAACACGCCGGCGCTGATCGGCCAGGGCATCGCGGGCCTGTATGCGCGGCCGGCCGTGTCGGCGGATGAACGCGCCACCGTCGAACGCCTGCTGGCACCCACCGGCCAGACGCTGTGGGTGGCGCGTGAGGACGACCTCGACGCGGTCACCGCGCTGTCGGGTTCGGGGCCGGCCTATTTCTTCTTCATCGTGGAGGCCATGATGGCCGCCGCGCAGGAGATGGGCCTCAGCGCCGAGCAGGGGCGGCGCCTGGCGCTGGCCACCTGCGCCGGTGCGGCCGGCCTGGGCCTGGCGTCCGACGAGTCGCCCACGGTGCTGCGCGAGCGCGTCACCAGCAAGGGTGGCACGACCTACGCGGCCATCACGTCCATGCAGGGCGATGGCGTCGACGCGGCCATCCGCCGCGCCGTGTTGGCGGCGCAGAAGCGCGCTGCCGAACTGGGAAAAGAGTTCGGCTGAGTGGGCATCGCCACCCGCGACAGTCTGCGCGACTGGCTGTGCGCCCCCGGCTCGCTGAGTCGGCGGCTGGCGCGGCTGGGCCAGCGCTTCGAGGTGCAGCTGCTGCGCCAGGCGGTGGCGCCCTTCCGCGCCCGCGAGCGCGACGCGCTGGGCCTGCCGCGGCGCGG
>DASWWC010000058.1:0-3217 GCA_036401055.1 Roseateles sp. | reverse complement strand
GTGCCCAGCACGTCGTGGCCGGCATCGCGCAGCCGCTTGTCCAGATCGGCCAGCTGGCGACGCGCCTGCGTCTGCAGCACGGCCGGCACGGACAGGTCCAGCCGCAAAGGCGCCTGCGGCTGCAGCTGCTCCACGCGCAGCTGCCAGCCCGGTTGCAGCGCGGGCAGCTCGACCTGCCAGATGCGAGCCGTCGGTGCGGCAACCGGGGTCGGGTCTTGCGCCAGCAATGCATCGACGCGCTGCGCCGTGACCGTGGGCGCCAGCGGCGCGACGCGCAGCGGCTGAGGCTCGCGCAGCGGCACCGTCTGGAAGGCCTGCGGCTGCAGCAGCGGGTCGACCGGCTGCTGCGGTGCCGGCGGCGGCTCCTGCGGCAGGTCCTCCCGGGGCGACTGCTGCGGCCGCGACTGCACGCGCTGGTAGGCGCTGCGCCAGTCGAACTCGTCGGTGCGGGACGGCGGCGCCTCGGCATCGGGCTGCGAAGCGGACGAAGAAGAGGAAAGGTTCAGCGAGATCACGATGGCTCAGTGCAAGGGTCGGCAGGCGTCTTCGGCCTCCAGTTCGGCGACCTGTTCGCGGGCCAGCAGCAGCTGGCGGCGCTGGTCCTTCAGCGTCGCGTCCACGGCGGACTCGCGCGCTTCGGCACGGGCCAGTTCCGCACGGCGTTCGGCAAGCAGCGTCTGCGCCGTCGCCAGCGCTTCCTGTTCGTCCATCAGCGCGTACTCGTCGCGCTCCAGGCGTTCGGCCACGCTGTCGCGGTGCGCCTGCAGCTGCTGGCCCCAGCGCGGCATGTCCACGCTCCCCGCGCCTCCCCAGTGCCGCGCCAGCGCGTCCAGCCGCTCGCGATGGCCCTGGATGCTGGCCTCGCGCGCGGCGATGGCGGCCTGGGCGTCGCGCACCTGCTGCTGCGCCGCCAGCAGCGCCGTGCGGGCGCGCTGCACGCGCAGCTGGCGCAGGCGCAGCCACTGGCGGCCGTCGGCGGCGGACAGCGCGGCGGGCTGCGTCACGACACGATCTCCCGCAGGTGCTGCAGGCAGCCGTCCCAGTCGCTGGCCTCGTGCGATCCCTGCTGCAGCAGCGCCTTGATCTGCGGCATGCGCTCGATGGCCTGGTCGGCCAGCGGGTCGCTGCCGGCCTGGTACTCGCCCACGCGCAGCAGGAACTCGACCTCCTTGTGCCGCGCCATCAACGCGCGCAGGTGGGCCGCGTCGCGCTGCTGCTCGGCGCCGGTCACGCGCGTGAACACGCGGCTGGCGCTGGCCAGCACGTCGATGGCCGGGTAGTGCTGGGCCTGGGCCAGCGCACGCGACAACACCAAGTGCCCATCCAGGATGGAGCGCACCTCCTCGGCCACCGGGTCGCTGCCTTCCTCGTCTTCGGCCAGCACCGTGTAGAAGGCCGTCATGGTCCCGTGCGCGTCGTTGCCGGCGCGCTCGAACAGCCGCGGCAGCTCGGCAAACACCGACGGCGGATAGCCGCGCCGCACGGCCGGCTCGTGCGCGGCCAGGCCGATCTCGCGCAGGCCGCGCGCGAAGCGGGTCACCGAGTCCATCATCAGCACGACGCGGGCGCCCTGCGCGCGGAAACCCTCGGCGATGGCCGTGGCCGCATGCGCCGCGCGCACGCGCTCCAGCGCCGGCCGGTCGGACGTGGACACGACGACCACCGAACGCGCCAGGCCCTCGGCGCCCAGGCTGTCTTCCAGGAACTCGCGCACCTCGCGACCACGCTCGCCGATGAGGCCGATGACGTTGACCTCGGCGCACGTGCTGCGCGCCAGCATGCCCAGCAGCGTGGATTTGCCGCCGCCGGCCATTGCGAAGATGCCGACGCGCTGGCCTTCGCCGACGGTCAGCAGCGCGTCGATGGCACGCACGCCGCATACCAGTGGCGCGTGCACCGGGCGGCGCTGCAGCGGCGAAGGCGCGTCGCGGTACAGCGGCACGCGCGGCAGCGCGTCCAGCGGCGGACCGCCGTCCAGCGGCTGGCCGAAGGCGTCGATGACGCGGCCCAGCAGGCCCGCGCCGCTGGGCAGCTGCGCAACGTCTTGCAGCACCTCCACGGCCGCGCCCACCGGCACGCCCTGCAGCGAGCCCAGCGGCGCGAGCACCGCCTCGTGGCCCTGGAAGCCGATGACCTCGGCCAGCAGGCCCGCCTCGTGCGGCTGCTGCGCATCGAACACGCGGCAGCTCTGGCCCACGCGCGCCTGCACGCCGGTCGCACGCATCAGCGTGCCGCCGGCCTGCACGACGCGGCCCAGCGTGGCCACGGTGCGCACGCGCTGCAGGCTGCGGCGCAGACCGTCGGTGCCGGTGACGTGCAGCGCCGAGGCGGTCATCGCACAGGCCTCCATGTGCGAGCCAGGCGCTGCATCTGCGTGGCCAGGCCCGCATCGGCAGTGCCGAACTCGGTGGTCAGGCGGCAGTCGGTGACGTCCAGCTCGGCGTCGGCAACGATCTCGGCACCGGCCAGGCCTGCCTGGTCGGCCGGGTCCAGCGCCTGCAGCGCCGCGCGCAGGCCGGCCAGCTGCCCCGGATGCACATGCAGCCGCCAGGTGCGTGCCGGCAGCAGCTCGCGCGCGGCCTGCGCGGCCAGGCGCGCCAGGCGCTCGGGCTCGGGCAGCTGGCCCAGCAGCTTCTGGAACACGTCCAGCGCCAGGTCGGCCACGTCGTGCTGCAGGCGCTCGCGCTCGGCCGCGTGGCGCTGCGCCAGCCGCGCCACTTCGTCGGCGACCTGGGCCTGCGACTGCGCCTGCACCTCGGCCAGGCCTTGCGCCAGCCCCTCGGCGCGCGCCTGTGCGCAGGCGGCGGCGATGCGCTGCTGCTCCTCGGCCTGCAGCGCGTGCAGTGCGTCCAGCAGCTGCTGGGCGTCCAGCAGCGCGGGCACCTCGGCCGCGCGCAGCACGCGGCGGTCCGACGCGATGCCGGCGCGGGCCTGCGCGTCGCGCTGCCACAGCATGAAGTTCCTCATGCGGCCTCCATGCGCTGCTGCAGCGCCAGCGTCTCGCGCAGCACGGCCAGCGCGGTGGCCTGCGGCATGACCCAGGCGGCCATCGGGCCCAGCCGGCGGCTCGCGGCGTGGCGCATCGCGCCGTGCGGCAGGCCGGCCAGCAACACGGCGGCACCGGCCTCGGTGAACTGCTGGGCCAGCGCCTCGGGTGTGGAGACCTGTGGCCAGTCGGCCAGCGAGGCCGGCAGCCCCGCGGGCAGTGGCGGCAGGT
>DASWWC010000057.1:0-11663 GCA_036401055.1 Roseateles sp. | reverse complement strand
TGGCGCAACAGCACGACGGGACTTAACAGCGTGCTCACCCTCGCCTGGTTCGACCAACTGGGGTTGCCTCGACTCTCCTGACCTCAAGCTCTCGAACCGCCTGGTGCGGACCCGCATGCCAGGTGGTGTGGCAGGGGCGCCTCCACACGGAGGTCCCCTATGCCGATTTCAGGGCCGTGACGGCCTGTCGCGCGCGGCTGCAGTTCGTCCAACGCCCCGGCCGGCGTGTCGCGCCGGCCCCACGCCGCGCCGGTCGCCTGCTTACAGTGCACCCAACGACGACAAAACGGCCATGACTCCCTCCTTCACACCCAGCCCCCAGCAAAAGCTCTGGATAGCGCGCTGGCAACGTTTTTCTGCCGGTGTGGTGCGCTACTTCCATGTTTACGCCGGCTGGCTGGTCGGCATCAGCTGGAAGCGCTTCGTGCTGCTGTCCGTCGCGCTGCTGATCGGCGTCAACGTGCTCAAGGACCTGCCGCCCTTCACCTGGCGCATCAGCCAGCAGATCGAGGAGCACGACGATGGCTCGCTGTCACGCCGCCAGGCCAAGCTGGAGGCGGACGCGAAGAAGGCCGTCGACAAGGCCCGCAAGGCCGCCAGCAAGGTGCCCTACGAACTGAAGGTCGACGAGCGCGGCGTGCGCATCGTGCCGGTGCGGCCGGCCTCCGGCGCCAGTGCCGCCAGCGCGACCGACAGCGACGGCGAGCCCGTCAGCGAGCCGCACGAAATCGTCATCGACTTCCCCAAGAGCGCCAAGCCGGACGACATCCAGGCCGCGATGGACCAGGCCAAGGAAAAGCTGCAGGAGCTCAAGCAGCAGGCCGAGGAGGTGCGTGAGGCCCAGCAGGCCGCCACCGAGGCCCAGCAGGCGCTGCAGGAGGCCGCCGTGGCGGTGGCCCGCGAGGCGCTCGACAGCCCGCCGCGCCGCCGCATCACCACCGTGCGCATGGGCGACTCGCTGGTGGACCTGGCCATCCTGTGGATCCTGGCCTCGGCCGTCATCAAGGCCATGTACAAGGGCCGCATCCAGGCCGAGGTCAAGGCCGCCCAGGCTGCGGAGAACGCCGAGAGCGAGGCGCTGAAGCGCCAGGTCGTCGAGGCCCGCATGGCCGCCATGCAGGCCCAGGTCGAGCCGCACTTCCTATTCAACACGCTGGCCAGCATCGACCACCTCATCGAGGTCGACCCGCCGACCGCCAGCCGGATGCAGAAGAACCTGATCGCGTTGCTGCGGGCGTCCATGCCCACCATGCGCGAGGCCAACGCCAACGGCGCCGTGCGCGACCTGGGCCGCGAGCTGGCCGTCATCCGCCCCTACCTCGAGATCCTGAAGATGCGCATGGAAGAGCGCCTGCAGACCGAGATCGACGTGCCCGAGGGCCTGCTGTCGGCCGAGTTCCCGCCCATGATGATCCAGGGCCTGGTCGAGAACGCCATCAAGCATGGCCTGGAGCCCAAGGCCGAGGGCGGCTCGCTCAAGGTCAAGGCCGAGATCCTGCACGGCAAGCTGGCCGTCACCGTGGCCGACACCGGCCTGGGCTTCGGCCGCGCCGCGACCAGCGGCACCGGCGTGGGCCTGGCCAACATCCGCGAGCGCCTGCAGCTGCTGCACGGCAGCAAGGCCAGCGTCACCGTCACCGAGAACCAACCCAGCGGCACCGTGGTGACCATCACCGTGCCCTATCGCAGCCGCAACGAGGAAGGAGCCTCCACATGAAGACCTTGTTCAAGATCGTGATCGCCATCACCGCACTGATGCTGTTGCTGGCCATGCTGGGCGGTGTCGCGCTGCTCACCCACCACGACTCCGACATGCACATCGTGCTGAACGACGAGGAGATGTTCCTCGGCGGCTTCGGCGACTGGGTGGGCGCCACCATCGGCCTGTTCGTGGCCGGCCTGGTGTGCCTCGTCGTTGTGCCGTTGGTGGTGCTGCTGGGCGTGGCGCTGCCGCTGCTCATCGTGGGGGGCGTCATCGCGTTGGTGGTCGCCAGCCTGCTGGGCGTGGGGGCCGTGCTGGGCTCGCCGCTGATCCTGCTGGGCCTGCTGCTGTTTGTCGTGCTGCGCAACCGCAGCCGCGCGAACGCCGCCAAATCCACGTCCGTCTGAACTAGCATCCGCGGCCATGAACACAGCAGCACCCATCCGCGCCGTTCTGGCCGACGACGAACGACTGATGCGCGAGCAGTTGCGCGCCCGCCTGACCGAGGTCTGGCCCGAGCTGGACATCGTGGCCGAGGGCAAGAACGGCCTGGAGGCCGTCGATCTGGTCAAGGAGCACAGGCCCGACCTGGTGTTCCTGGATATCCGCATGCCGGGCCTGACCGGCGTGGAGGCCGCGCGCCAGATCGCGCAGTTGCCGGACGACGACGACTGGCTGGTGCCCGAGATCGTCTTCATCACCGCCTACGACCAGTACGCGGTCGAGGCCTTCGAGCAGGGCGTGGCGGACTACGTGCTGAAGCCCGCCGAGCGCGACCGCCTGCAGCTGACCGTGGCCCGCATCAAGAAGCGCCTGGCCCAGCGCGATGCGCCCTCAAGCGATTTCAGCGACAGCGCCCCGGTGCCGCTGCAGCAGCTGCTGCACCAGCTGTCGGCCGGCATGAACCCGGCGGCCGCCAAGCCGCAGTACCTGCAGTGGATCCAGGCCACGGTGGGCCAGGCCATCCAGATGATCCCGGTCGAGGACGTGCTGTTCTTCATCAGCGACGAGAAGTACACGCGCGTGCAGACGGCCAAGGTCGAGGCGCTGATCCGCAAGCCCATCAAGGAGCTGGTGGACGAGCTGGACCCGCAGGTCTTCTGGCAGATCCACCGCTCGACGCTGGTCAATGCGCGCGCCATCGACGGCATCACCCGCGACTTCCGCGGCCGCCAGCTGGTGGGCGTGAAGGGGCTGACGGAGAAGCTGGAAGTCAGCCGCAGCTACACGCATCTGTTCAAGGGCATGTAGGGCGCCACTGGCACCGTTCGGGCCGAGCCGTGGCCGCGCTTTTGGGTGATCATGCGCTTCACCCAGCCTAACCTATCCTGCCCATGGAACCGAAACTGCCGAGCGTCGTCATGCCATGCGGCAGGGGCGCCCGCGTGAGCAGGCGGGCCGCGGTGCATCGCGCCGCAAAGGTGGCTTGCATGACCGCCCTGACGCTGGCGGGCCTGGCTGCCGGTCCGTGCCGCGCGGCGGACGCAAGGCTGAACATCGTCACGGAGGAGTGGGCGCCTTACAACTATGCCGAGAACGGCAGCGTGAAGGGCGTGTCGGTGGAGGTCGTCCAGGCGCTGGCCGGGGCGCTGCAGGTGCCGATCGACATCCGGCTGCTGCCCAGCATGCGTGCGACCGTGGCGTTGGACCACCAGCCCAGGACCATGTTGATCACCATGCTGAGGACGCCCGATCGGGAGGCCCGCTACAAGTGGATAGGCCCGCTGGGCGAAAGCTCGATCTACTTCTACAAGCGCAAGGGCAGTCCGCTTGCGATCGCCAGCCTGGAAGACGCCAAGAAGGTCCCCTTGATCTGCGCCCGCCATGCGGGGCTGACGGTGTCCAGGCTGAGGGACGCTGGCTTCACCAACCTCGACGCGAGTGCCCCCGATGGCCGGGCCGTCTACCGCATGCTGCTGTTCGGTCGCTGCGACTTGGCCGTCAGCGACTCGCCGCTGGGCGTGGCCCATGCGTTGAAGCAGATGGGCTCTGCACCGGACGCTGTCGTCCAGACGCCCGTGAAGCTGCTGTCGCTGCCCTTGTTCATTGCCTGCAGCAAGGACATCCCCGATGCCGAGATCGCCCGCTGGCAGGCGGCGCTGGACGCGCTGAAGGGCTCGGGCGCCTTGCAGGCCATTCACAGGAAGTACGGCGGGTGAATCCCGCCGCAGCCGGTCCGGCAGTTCCAGCCGACTCGACGGGCCACACCCTCCAGCCAGCTCTCGCGCCCGCAGTGGGGTGATCCCCTTACTTCTCGACGAACGCGCGCTCGATGACGTAGTCGCCCGGCGTCGTCGTGCTGCCTTCCTTGAAGCCGCGGATCTCCAGCATCTCCTGCATGTCCTTCAGCAGCGCGGGGCTGCCGCACAGCATGATGCGGTCGGTCTCGGGGTTCAGCGGCGGCAGGCCCAGGTCGGCCTGCAGCTTGCCGGTCTGGATCAGGTCGGTGATGCGGCCCATGTTCTTGTAGGGCTCGCGCGTCACCGTCGGGTAGTACAGCAGCTGCTCGCTGGCGTACTCGCCCAGGAACTCGTGCTTGGGCAGGTCCACGGTGAGGTGGTCGTGGTAGGCCAGCTCGGCCACCTCGCGCACGCCGTGCACGATGACGACCTTCTCGAAGCGCTCGTAGGTCTCCGGGTCGCGCACGATGCTGATGAACGGCGCCAGCCCGGTGCCGCTGCCCAGCAGGTACAGCGTCCTGCCCGGCAACAGGTAGTCGATCAGCAGCGTGCCGGTGGGCTTGCGGCCGACGATGATCTTGTCGCCCGGCTTGATGTGCTGCAGCTTGGAGGTCAGCGGGCCGTCCGGCACCTTGATGCTGAGGAACTCCAGGTTCTCCTCGTAGTTGGCGCTGACGATGCTGTAGGCGCGCAGCAGCGGTTTCCCGTTCTCGCCCTTCAGGCCGATCATCGTGAAGTGGCCGTTGGAAAAACGCAGGGCCTGGTCGCGCGTGGTCGTGAAGCTGAACAGGCGGTCGGTCCAGTGGTGGACGGTCAGGACGGTCTCTTCGTGGAAGGCACTCATGGGCGGTGTTCTTTGACGGGTTAACCCGGGGATTTTCGCCCGGAAGTGATATGCGGTCGTCGCCTAAGGGTCAACGTTCGGTTTCGATGCGCAGAAGCCTGGCACCCGCGCCCTGGCCGGAGACCTTGTCCTCGGGGTTGTAGAGCGCGCAGGCCTTCAGCGACAGGCAGCCGCAGCCGATGCAGCCGGTCAGCTTCTGCCGCAGCGCCTGCAGCGCAGCGATGCGGGCATCCAGCAAGGGCGCCCAACTGGCGGAAAGCCGGGCCCAGTCGGCCTTGGTCGGGGTTCGACTGTCGGGCAGTGTGGCCAGCGCCGCCTTGATCTGCGGCAAGCTCAGCCCCACCGTCTGCGCCGCGCGGATGAAGGCCACGCGCCGCAGCGCGTGACGCGGGTACTGCCGGTGGCCGCCGGCGCTGCGCGTGCCGGCCAGCAAACCCTCGGTTTCGTAGAACCGCAAGGCACTCGTCGCGATGCCCGAGCGCTGGGCCAACTGACCGATCGACAGCGACGCGGGGCTTGACTTCAAGTTCACTTCAACTTCGAGCATGCGTGCCATGTTCCCACAGACGAACCCGCCCATGCCGACGAAGACCGCCACGCCCGCACCTGCCACGCTGGCCCAGCTGCACCACTTGCTGGACGCCGGCCAGGCGCTGTCCGCGACCTACCGCGGCCAGATGAGCAACCACCTGCCCATGGCGCAGCAGGCGCTGCTGGAGCTGGGGGCGTCGGCTCAGCGGCTGCAGGCCTGGACGGAGCACTACGAGACCTGGCTGGAGCCGCGCGGCTGCGCGCGCCCCGGCCGTGTCGACCCGGCGCGGGATCTCGGCCGCCCAGGCAGCGACGCCGCCTGGCGCGCGCACTTCGCCGGCCGCATCGCCGAGCGGGGTTCCAGCGAGGCGCTGCGCGAGGCCTTGCCACTGCTGCTGCCCGGCGAGGGCGCCATCGCCTTCCATGGGCTCATCCGCACGGGCCACGCCGTGCTGGCCGGCCATGAAGGCGAACTGGCGGCGGGGCTGGCGCACTGGGCCGCCCACTTCATGCCGCTGGCGACGACGGACGACGGCGCGCCGCTGGAGATGACCGACTGGCTGCAGGCCCTGCTGGCGCTGCCGCGTCCGGCCTCGCTGTCCGGCGGCCTCATCGCCGGCCGCATGCAGGCCTGGGGCGCATCAACCGGCTTTGCCGCTGTGGCCGGCCGGCTGCGCCATGGGCCGGACTCGCTGCGGGACCTGGCGCTGCTGGCGGCCCGCACCTATGCCGCCACTGGCAACTTCACCGTGCTGCATCTGCTGACGGCCAGCCATTCGATGAGCGTGCTGCAGCCTTGGTGGCCCACGCCCGAGCTGGCGCGCGGTTTCAGCGCCGCCGCCGCGGCTGGCCTGCTGGCCAGTGGTGCGGCGCCGTCCTTGACGCTGCAAAGCCAGCCCTGCCGCCCCTGGCCTGCGTTGATCTCGGCCGCCTGCGAGCAGGACGATGCCCATGTCATCAAGCTCGCGCATGCCGCCTGGCGGCTGGGCCGGCGCTGGCCCGATCCCGCCTGGCGCGCCGCCTTGGAACGTGCAATTCCATTTTGATGGATGAGTTTTTCCAGTATGCTGGATGGATGGAGATCACCCAACGCATCGGCCGCCGCCTGCACGAGCTGCGCAGCGCCGCCGGCCTGTCACTCGACGCGCTGGCTCACAAGAGCGGTGTCAGCCGCTCCAACATCTCGCTGATCGAGCGCGGCCGGAGCAGCCCCACGGCCGTCGTGCTGGACAAGCTGTCGAGCGCTTTGGGCGTCAGCGTCGCGTCGATGTTCGAGGCCGGCCCTGCGCCCGCCGCGCCGTCGCCGCTGGCGCGGGTCGCCGACCAGCCCGTCTGGCGCGACCCGGCTTCGGGCTATGTGCGCCGCAACGTGTCGCCGCCGGGTGTGTCGCCGCTGCAGCTGGTGGACGTCATCTTTCCGCCGGGCCAGCGAGTGGCCTTCGAGACCTCGGAGCGCGACGTCGACATCCATCAACTCATCTGGATGATCGACGGCCGCATGGAGATCGCCCATGGCGACGACGCCTGGCAGCTCAGCGCCGGCGACTGCCTCGCTCTGCGGCTGGACGCGCCCATCCGCTTCCACAACCCCGGCAGCAAGCCGGCCCGCTACCTCGTGGCCCTGACCGGAGCGCGCCCGTGAACATCCGCGAACTCGACGGTGCCGAGGCATTGGCCCGCGTCGGCGAACTGGCCGACGTGCTGCGCGACTGCGTGGAAGGCGGCGCCTCGGTGGGCTTCATGCTGCCGCTGGCGGAGGAGCGCTGCGAGGCCTTCTGGCGCCGGGTGGCCGCAGGCGTCGCGGCGGGCGAGCGCCATCTGTTCGTTGCCGAGGACGAGGCCGTTCGCATCTGCGGCACGCTGTCGCTGGTCGTCGACATGCCGGACAACCAGCCGCACCGCGCCGACGTGAGCAAGATGCTGGTCCACCGTCGCGCGCGGCGGCAAGGCATCGCCGAGCGGTTGCTGCACGCGCTGGAGGCCAAGGCTCGCGCGATCGGCAAGACGACGCTGGTGCTCGACACAGTGACGGGCAGCGATGCGTCGCGGCTCTACGAGCGGCTGGGCTGGCAGCGCGCGGGAGACATCCCGAACTACGCGTTGATGCCGGATGGGCCGCCGTGCTCGACGAGCTACTACTTCAAGCCGATCTGAAGCCGATGCCGCGGCGCTCGCGGACTTCCGGCTTCGCCCGGTGCTCCGCCTCCAGCTGCGCCAGGAACTCGTCCGGTGTGAACACCTCGCCGAGGATCTCGACCTGCTGACGCACGGCCGCGAAGTCGCCGTGGGTCAGACAGTCCAGCGCGTTCAGCCTTGAGCGCTGTTCGCCATCAGGCGCCGCGCCGGCCTCGCGCTCGAACATCGCCAGCCGCTGCTCCGGCTTCAGCGCCTTGAAGCGGATCTTGAACGCGAAGCGTCGCAGGGCCGCTTCGTCCAGGTCGTCGAACAAATTGGTCGTGCAGATGAACAGGCCGTTGAAGCGCTCCATGCCGGCCAGCATCTCGTTCACTTCCGACACCTCGTAGTTGCGCTCGGCGTGCTTGCGGCTGCGCAAAAAGCTGTCGGCCTCGTCCAGCAGCAGCACGGCGCCCTCGGTTTGCGCCATCTCGAACATGCGGGCCATGTTCTGCTCGGTCTCGCCGACGAACTTGCTCGAAATGTCGCTGGCGCGCTTGACCATCAGCGGCCGGCCCAGCGCCTGCGCGATGTGCTCGGCCAGTGCGGTCTTGCCGCTGCCGGGTGGGCCGTAGAAGCACAGCTGGCCGCGGCCTCGTCTGCGCAGCGCCTCGACGATGCGCGGGATCTCGAAGCGGCTCTCGCAGTTGAGCAGGTCCAGCGCGTAGCGCGTCACGCAGGGGCGGGCGATGCTGGCGGCGTCGTCGCGCCCGAGCGCCTTGTCGGCGTTGGCCAGTTGGCGCTCGATGAGCTTCTCGGTATCACTGGCCGAGCCGGCCAGCTGCGCGAAGCGCACCGCGGTGCGGATCTGCGCCGGCGTCAGGCCCGGCCGGTCGGCCAGCTTGGCAACGAAATCCGCACTGACCGCCACCTCGCCCAGCGCCTTCGCCACCAGGCCGCGGCGCGCGCCGGGCGGCGGCGACTTCAGCTCCAGGTGGTACTGGAAGCGGCGCCGGAAGGCCGGGTCGATCTGCTCGATGCGGTTGGTGACCCAGATGACCGGCACCGGGTTGGTCTCCAAAATTTGGTTGACCCAGGCCTTGCCGCTGACGGAGTTGCCGATGCTGCCCTCGCCGCTGGCGTCCAGCCGGTTCAGCAGCGACGCGGTGTCGCTGGACAGCGGCGGGAACACGTCCTCCACCTCGTCGAACAGCAGCGCCACGTTGGCGCTGGCCTTCAGGAAGACCTGGCTGATCTGCAGCGAGCGGTAGCGGTCGCGGCCCGACAGCGAGTTGCCGTCGCGGTCGGCGTACTCCACCTCGTACAGGTCCAGCCCGGCGGCGGCGGCGGCCACCTTGGCCAGCTCGGTCTTGCCGGTGCCGGGCGGGCCGTACAGCAGCACGTTGACGCCGGTGGCATGCGAGGCCACCGCCTGGCGCAGCAGGCCTTGCAGCAGCCCCAGGTCCTCGGCGACGAACTGGAAGTCGCCGGGCGCGAGCGTGCTGGGCGCAGCGGGCCGCGTGAACACGGCCATCAGGTCGTGCGGGCCGGGGTACTCGCGCATCAGCACCGGCGGCAGCTGGTCGCTGACCTTCATCAGGTCGGCCAGGTCGGTGATGTTGTGCTCGGAGATCAGGTTCTCGACCATGCCGATGCGTTCCAGCCGCGAGCCCGCGCGCAACGCCTCGGCCACCTCGCGTTCGTCCACACCGGCCACCGCCGCGATGGCCGCAAAGGCCTCCTGCGCCGTGTTGACCTTGAACTCCACCAGCGCGCCACGCAGCTCGCGCTGGTAGCGAGCCAGCGTGCCGTACAGCAGGATGGCGCGCTCGGCCGGGTTCAGCTGCAGCAGCTGGCCCAGTGCGTCGATGTTCTTCTCGACCAGCGTGGACTCGCGCCTCAGCTGCCGGTCCAGGTGCTCGCAGGTGGTGGCCAGCAAGGCCATCATGTCCTTGGGCGCGTCCTTGACGTACTCGTCCAGGTAGAAGAACAGCGTGGCTTCCGAGAACGGGCCGCTCCACTGGCCGAAGCGGGCCAGGAAGGCGGAGTCGGAGAGTGCCTCGTGGCCGCGCCACAGCTCGTTGCCGGCGCAGCGCTGGCCCAGGTAGCCGCGCAGCCGCTGCAGCACGCGCACGGGCCACACGAGATGGCGGCCGGTGAAGGACAGCAGGCCGTTGAAATCGCGCCGCAGGTTGAAGCGGCCGGCGTGCTTGACGGTCAGCGTCAGCACGAACTGCGAGCACATGCGGTCCAGCACGGGGGCGCTGTCCAGGCCGGGCGAAGGCAACACCGGCCCGGGGGCACGGGATGTCTGTGCGGCGGCGGCTCGCTTCACCATGAATGGGCTCCTTGGCCGACCTGCAGCGGTCAGCGCTGACCCATCTTGTATCAGGCCGCGTGTCGAATCAATGCAACACGGGCCCCCAGAGTGTTCAGTGCATCACGACCGGTTGCTGGCCCATCACGGCATAGCGTTCGATGAAGGCATCGATCTCATCCTCGGACGGCTCGCCGTCGTCGATGAGCGCCTGCACGCCCTGCTGGAACGATTCCGCGAGCGCGCCCTCGATGAAGATTTCCTTGCGGGCGAACTTGTCGACGATCTCGAAACCGCCGCGGTTCAGCTGCGGCCCCGACGCTTCGGCCAGGGACTCGGCCGTCGGTACTTCGAACTGGACGACGATGAAGCTGTCGGAGTTGTAGAGCATGTGCATGGAGTTCTCCTCAGGGCTTCAACTGCGGGTGGGGCTTGCAAGTTTCAAGCCCCGCTCGGCCAGATACTGGCAGAACGGGGTTCTGATCGGGTCATCCCGCATGCCGATAAGGTGTAGGAAGCGTCAGGAGTTCACATCGGCCAGCGTGATTTCGAAACCGCGCGTTTCGGGGTCGCCCTGGCGCAGCCGCACGGGCCAGTAGCCGCGCGCCGGGTCCAGCCAGATCTCGACGCCCGGGTCGTGCGGCCCCAGCATCTGGCGGCGCAGCCGCAGCGTGGCGCCGTCGCCGGGCTGGGCGTCGACCTGCTCGAACACCCATTCGCGCAGCTCGCCGCGCAGGCCCGCCACCCACAGGCGCCAGCGCCCACCGGGCGCCATGGATTGAGGATTGGAGGCCTGCACCAGCGCGGCCAGCTGCAGCCACCAGGACAGGCGGTCCTGCGCGCCCGGGATTCCGTCGGGCAGCTCCAGCCGCGCCGGGCTGGCCGAGAAGCTGACGCGCCGGTCCTCGGCATCGAAGTTGACGGCCTGGCGGTCGCGGCCGCCCAGCTGCGTCGCATAGCGCTCCGGCGCCAGGCCGCCGCCGTTGAGCAGGCCCGCGCTGTGCTGCGCCGGCAGTGCGCGCTCGCCGATGCGCTTGGTCAGGCGCAGGCTGTAGCGGCCGTCGGGCTGCGGCTGCCACTCCAGCAGCGCCTCGCCGTCCTGGCCGTTCTGGCGCAGCCGGTAGGTCCACGCTGCCGGGCCTGCCAGGCGCAGTGGGGCGGCCGTGACCGGGGCGTCGACGTTGGCGGCGGGCGGCGCCGGTGGCTGGGCGGCTTTCGCGGCGCGTGCGACGGGCTGCGGCATGGCCGGCGGTGTCGGCTCGGGCAGCGCAACCGGCACGGCCACCGGGGGCAGCCACACCACGTTGACAGCGCGTGCGGGTTGCGTGCTGGCCTGCGGCGGCGTGCGGCCTCCGTCGAGCAGGGTCGCATGGCCGAGCAGACTGGCCGCCAGCGCGAGCAGGGCGGCGCGGGGTGGGACGGGCAGGGCGCGCATCGCACAATGCTGCCATCTCCCCGCCCGTCTACCCATGAAACTTGCCAGCTACGCCGACGGCTCGCGCGACGGCCACCTCGTCGTCGTCTCGCGTGACCAGACCCAGGCCCACTACGCCAGCGGCATCGCGACCCGCCTGCAGCAAGTCCTCGACGACTGGGGCTTCATCGCGCCGCAGCTTCAGGACCTGTCCGGGCAGCTCAACCACGGCAAGCTGCGCCACGCCTTCCCGTTCGATCCGGCCAAGTGCCTGGCGCCGCTGCCGCGCCCGCACGGCTGGGCCGTCGTCGATGAAGACGGCGGCGTGCGCCGCGAGGCCGGCCAGCTGCTGGGGGCCGGCATGCCGCTGCGCGCCGCAGCCCGCTGTGAGCCGGCGCTGATGGCCATCTCTGGTGACCTGCATGCCGCCAGTGATGCCGCCGCCGCGCTGGACGCGCTGCGCCTGCTGGGCCTGGCCGTGGACTGGCGCGTGGACGGCGAGCTGGTCGCCACGCATGCCGCGCCGCTGGCCGTTACGCCCGACGAGCTGGGCGACGCCT
>DASWWC010000056.1:0-14727 GCA_036401055.1 Roseateles sp. | reverse complement strand
GGCCGGATCGGCCTCGGCCAGCCAGCGCTCCAGGCCCTGGCGCAGCCGCGGCCCATCGGCCAGGCGTGCCGGCACGCGGGCCGTGCGTATCGCGTGGGGCAGGGCGCCGCTCATGACCCGGGCCCCCGGCATGCATTCGGGGGCGGGCTTGGACCCCCCGCCCCCACGTGCGCGGGATTCGAACCCGCTGAACCGGCCGCCACACCAGACGCGAATCCGGGAGCACGACCGGCCACACCTACCATGGCTCGCACGTTGAAACTCGATGTCTGCCGGCGCATGGCCATCACACCAGCAGGTTGTGGGCATCGGTGATCAGGGCCAGCACGTCCTTCTCGGCCTTGATGACCTGGGTGGCCTGCTCGGCCAGGTTGGCCTCGAACAGCCACAGGCAGGGCGGCCTGCCTTCGCGCACCGGGTCCGGGGCCGGCAGCGGCCTGACGGGCTTGAAGTGGATGCCGACGTTGGTGCCGCTCAGGTGGTTGCCGCGCACGCAGAGCATCAGGCCGTAGGCGCCGCTGAGCCGGATGGACTCCTCCACCTTGTCGCGGGCCTGCAGCGTCTGCGTCACCCGGTTGCCCTCGACCACCAGCGAGACCGCGTTGCCGACGAAGATGCCGAAGCGGTTGCGCGACAGCTCGCGCTCGCCCACGCCGATCTGCACGCGGTTGTTCAGCACGCTGGCCCGCTCGACCCTCAGCGGAGTGCCCTTGGCCGTCTCGCTCTGCGACAGGCCGATCGCAATGCCCTGCGCCGCGTGGGTGACCACGTTGTCCGCGATCGTCACCACGTCCGCCTGGCTGCCGGCCACGACGATGCCGCGCTCCGGCGGCAGCAGCTCGTAGCGGCCGCGCAGGCGGTTGTGGCGGATCTCGCTGAGCCCCGCATCCACGCAGAGGATGCCGATCTGCGCCGCGCCGATCTGCAGGTCGCAGTCGGCGATGCAGACATGGCTGGCTTCGGGCAGTTCGGCCAGCTTGCCGCCGCCCTTCATGGCCCGCTTCAGCAGCCGTTCCTTGCGGCGCCGTGCGGCCTCGTCCAGCTTGTCACCCTCGGCCTGCTCCACCGACTGCCGCACGACGATGCAGGCCGCACCCGCCGCACTGGCATCGTCGCAGCTGGCGCTCAGGCGTTCGATGTGGACGCTGGGCACGCCGACGACGGTCAGCGCGCCCAGCAGGCCCCTGCCCAGGTCACCCAGGTCGTCCTTGCCGGCGCTGATGCGACCGCCCTCGACGGCCAGGTCGGAGAGGGTCAGCGATGCACAGTCGCCGACGATCAGCGCCGCCTCGCCACGGCTGCAGCTCAGCACCGATGCGGCGCCATGGCCGCGGATGAGCAGGTGGCCCAGGCGCTGTAGCTGCAGCGGCCGGTCCAGCTCGTAGACGCCGGCCTCGAAGCACAGCGTCAGGTCTGTGCCTTCGGGCAGGCCGTCGATCAGCGCCTGCGCGTCCATGCCCGGCCACACGCTGCGCTCGCCGCAGACGCGCGCGCGCAGCTCGTCGATGGCGGCCTGCACGTCGTTGACGCCCGGCAGCCGCGCGCGCTGGCCGTCCAGCCAGACCTCCTCGGCATGTGGCGCATTGGGCGCCTCGCGGACGAAGCACTGCGGCCCGCCGTCCACCGTGTAGAGCCGCAAGCGTGGCTGGTTGCCGGTGAGGCCCAGGTTGATCGCGTCGCGGCGCAGCGCCTGGCCCAGCAGCGCGCGCACATCGCCGGGCGACAGCGGCACCGTGCGGGCCGGCTTGCGGCTGTCCAGGAAGGCCATGCCGTCGACGCGGCGCGTGCCGCTGGCGTCGAGGAAGCCGGCGGGCGGCAGCCAGGTGAACCAGTCGGCCGCCTTCAGCCCGGGCAGCGAGCCGGTCGGGATCTCCGACAGCTGCTGCTGGAACTGCGCCAGCTGCGCCTCGCCCAGCGCGTCCAGCCCGGGGCCGAACCAGGCGCTCCAGGCGGCCGAGGCGGGCTCGCCGGCGACGCGGCGGCGCACCGCCCAGGCATCGATGAAGGCGATGCCGGCGCTGGCGGTCAGATAGACGAGGCCCAGCGGCAGCTCGCAGTCGCTCAAGCTGACGGCGCGCAGCCCTTGCAGCAGCCCGGCGCTGGTGGGTGCCGTGCCGGGCTGCGCATGGGCTGCGGCCAGCGCGGGGTAGCCGAAACAGGCATAGGCGACGGCGCTGCGCCATCTCGACACCGCCGCCGCGCCGACCGGGTTGGCCGCCAGGCCCAGGCTGGCCAGCAGCGTGTCCGCGATGCGCAGCAGGCGCAGTTGCACGGCCTCGACGATGGCGTCGCTGTTGCAGCCGACATTGCCCGGGTCCAGCGCCAGCACGGGTGCCTTGCCCTCCTTGATGTTCAGCGGCGCCAGCGTCAGCAGGTAGAGGCCGTTGCCGGCCACATAGCCGCCTCCGGCCAGCGTGCCGCAGCGGCCGAAGCCGCCTATGCCCTGTGTCGTGGCGATGCTGCCGGCATCGGGCGTCGGCGCCAGCGCCAGCAGCTGGTCGCTGCCCAGGCACAGTGCCCCGCCCGCAGCGCTGAGCCCCAAGCCCGCGGTCACGCGCAGCTGGCGCTGGGCCGCATCGGCGATGGAAATCTCCAGCCCGTGCACGACGCCGGCGCCCAGGCCCTGGCCCAGCCGCGCGTCGGCCTCGTGCTGGGCCTGCTGCGTGCGCGCCATGTCGCCTTGCGTGACGAGGCGGCCGTTGAAGAAGTTGACGTGGCGTATCGCCTGCTCGGCGAGCGGCGTGCCCAGGCGGGTCGTGGTGCTGCTCATGGCTAGCCCCGATCGGCGAAGCGGCTGACCTCGACCTGGAAGGCCAGGTTGAACTCGCCGCGGTCCAGCTGCTGCGCGGCCAGCAGCAGCACGGTGAAGACGATCTGGTCGTTGCCCTCCGTCCTGACGCGTTCGAGCAGGTAGGGCTGGAAGCCGAACTTGGTGCCGTCCTGCCAGATCGGCGTGAGCTTGACGATGTACTGCGGCAGCTTCGCGGCGTCCTTCACGGCGGCCGTGAAGTCGATGCGGGCCTGCAGGCCCTGCACCACGGCCCGCCGGGCCTGCAGCTCGCCATAGCCGCCGCCGGCCGGGTCCATCGTCACCTGCCCCTGGGCGTTGACCAGTAGCACGCGCGCCTCGCCGGCTGCCACGATTTGGTAAGGCGCCGCCGTGCCGCGGCCGACGAACTGGCCGGTCGGGGCCGGCGCGGGCGGCGGCGCCGGCAGGTCGGCGGCGACCCAGGCGCCGCCGACGAAGCGCAGGATCTGGTCGGCCTGCGGGTTGGGCGCGTTCAGCGCCCGGCCCTGCAGCGCGGCGAGCCGGTTGCTGCCGATGGGGCCGGCCAGGTCGCCGGCCAGGTTGGGGATGTTCGTCGGCGGTGGCGCGGCGGGCAGCGAGCGCGGCTGCCACTGGCCGGCGCTGAAGGTCAGCACCTGGCCTTCCGTGATGGGCGCGGGTGCGGCCAGCGGCACACCTTGCAGTGCGGCGAGCCGGTTGGCGCCGATGGCACCGGTGAGGTCGCCGGCCAGGTTGGGCATGGCTGGCGGAGGCGGCGGCGCGGGCAGCGGGCGCGGCTGCCACTGGCCGGCGTTGAAGGTCAGTACCTGGCCCGCGGCGATGGGTGCCGGCGCCGCCAGCGGCACGCCTTGCAAGCTGGCGATGCGCGCGTTGCCCAGCGTGCCCGACAGGTCGCCGCCCAGCGCCGGCAGCACCGGGCTGCCGTGCGTATGGTCGGCGCGCGCGTAGTCGAGCGAGCTGCCGGGCGAGGCCGGCAGGCCGAAGGCCGTCTCGGCAACGACGCTGTTGCCGGGTTCGGCCCCGCGGTCGTCACGCTGGCGCAGCAGCAGCTCCTGCACCATGCGCAGCGTCAGCAGCACGGGCCGGCGGCTCTCGTCGACGACGACCGGCTCGGTCACGAGGTCGGCGACCTGCCAGCCGTCGGCGGTCAGCACCAGCGCCAGCTCCAGCCGCGCCAGCAGCACCGCATCGTCCAGCGGCGCGATGGGTGTGGCGTTGCAGCTGCAGTCGGGCCGCGCCATCCACAGCGGCCGCAGCTCGGTGGCCCACAGGCGCAGCGCGGTGCGGAACAGCGTCTCGTCGGCGCCGGCCGGCAGGCTGCCCTCCAGGTAGTCCGCAGGCGGCAGCCAGGGCGGCGACAGCGGTGGCGACGAGGGGTTGAGCCAGTCCTGCGCGGCGGCGCGCAGCGCGGCGACGAAGCCGGCCTCGTCCAGCGGTGGCGACGTGGCCACCAGCTCCGTGCCCAGCAGCCATTCGACGAAGTCGCGCAGCGCATCCTCCTCGCGCTGGGCCGGCGGCGCGGCGCGCAGGTCGAGGCGTAAGCTGTCGGCGATGCGCGACGGCGCCATCAGCTCGTCGTCGCTGCGGCAGGGCTCGCCGGGGATGGGAACCTGGTCGGTCAGGCACTGCACGTAGGACAGCACGAGGTAGGCGCTGAAGGTCGTCGGGCTGCCGGCGAGGCCCGCGTCGACCGCGGCGCGGTTGGCCAGCAGCCAGTCATTGAGGTTGGCGCACTGGTCGCCTTCCACGCAGACCGGCGTGCCCGAGGGCAGCCAGGCCATGCCCGGCTTCACGCGCACGCGCGGGCCCTTGTCGCCGTCCGCCTCGATGACGACGGCCAGGCCGTGCACGGTGCCGTAGCCGAGCACCTCGCGGGCCAGCTCGCGCCGGCGCGAGCCGGCGTAGAGCTGGTCCTGGACGAAGTCGTCCACGCCCATCAGCATGCCCAGCGTGTAGTTGACGCGCTTGCAGGTGTCGGTCGCGGCGGTGCCGGGGCCGGGCGAATTGGAGGGAGAACAGCAAGCCATCGTGGGTCTCCTCGATCACATTCAACAAGCGAGCAGCAGCCGGTCGCGCGGCGGCGGCGGCGCGCCGGCGATGCGGCTGGCGCCGATCCGGCCCGTGCCCATGACCCAGCGCGGTGCCAGCGCCGGGTCGCGGCTGCCGATGCCCAGCAGCGTGTCCAGGCCGACGCGCGCCTGGCCGATGCGGAACATGGCCCAGTAGGGCTTGACGTCAAAGGCCGTGTGCGCCGGCTTGGCCAGCGTGACGACACGGCGCGCGAAATCGACCTGCCGCGCCAGCGCAGCCGCATCGGCCAGCGGCCCGCTGCTGGGCAGCAGCACGCTGAAGCGGTGGGCGTTGGCGCTCATGGGCTGCAGCCGGGTCTCGAACAGCAGCCAGTCCGACAGCGCCGCGGTGTTGGCGGGCAGCCGGTCGGGCGGCGGCAGCACATCGAAAGACGGCCAGGCGCCCCAGGCGGCGGCCATCTGCGGGCTGTCGCCGCGCCGGTAGCGGCGGGCGATGAAGCGCTGCCAGCGCGCCAGCGAACGCTTCAGCTCGGGCGCGAGGCCGTCGGCCAGGAAGGCGCGCCAGGCGGCCTGCTGGGCGGTGTCGGCGGGCCAGGCGACGGGCAGGTCGGAGCTCATCGCGGCGGGCACCTCGGGCCGGGCCGTCCAGGTCTGCCAGGCGGCGTGGAGCTGAGCGGCGAGCTGAGGCACGGCGCCCAGTTCACTGGCGCAGAAGGCGCCCCAGTGGCGGGCGTCTTCGGCCGCGGTGGGCGGCACGGGGCGGAAGGTCTGCGCCACGGTCAGGCCGGCGGCTTCGCGCGCCGCCGCGTAGCGCCGCTGCAGGCCCTCGACGCCCTCGGCTGGACTCCAGCGCGCGGCCGGCTCGACCCAGCGCGGACCCTCGTCGATGACAGTCTCGCCCAGCAACGGCACGGGCAGTCGGCGCGTCAGGAAGCGCTCGACGATGCGGATGCCATAGGGCTGGTCCTGTGACCTCGCCGGCAGCGCGAAGTCCTCGGGCCGCACGCAGTTGGACAGCACCAGCTCGGTCGCCAGGCGCAGCCCTTGAGTCGTGCCGCGATAGGCGAACAGCGGCACGGCGAAGCGGATCAGCAGGCGCTTGCGGGCCGGCGTCACGGCCGGGTCCAGCACCAGGCCCAGCCAGGAGGCCAGCCAGTCCAGCGTCGCGTCGGGCGCGGTGCGCACGTCGAACAGCGCGGTGGCGGCGACGATGCGGTCTTCCAGCGCGGTGAACATGCCCTCGAAGTTGGCCAGGAAGCGTTCGAGGAAGTCGGCCGAGGCCTCGTCCTCGCGGTACAGCGCCGGCAGGTATTCGCGCAGATAGGAGAAGCGCGGGTTCCAGGCGCGCAGCGCCATCAGCCGCGGCGTCGCCAGCTCGTCGCCGGCCAGCGTGAGGCGCAGCTGCAGGAAGCGACCGTGCGCCTGCTGGAACAGCAGCTCCCACGAGCCCTTGCCGGCCGCCGCGTCGGTGGGGGGGGCAGCGTCCAGCAGCCAGGGCAGCTCGGGGCCTTCGGCGCGCAGCATGGGCGCGGGCTCGCGGCGCCAGCGCTGGTCGGGCAGGGCGGCCAGCGTGTCGGCCGCGCGACTCTCGACGGTCAGCGTGCAGCCGGGCGGCACGGCGCCGTCGATGACGAGCCGGTGCCAGGTGCAGTCGGGCACGTCGCTGTCCAGCGCCGGCGTGCTGAACGTCGCCTGGGGCTCATAGCGCGGGCGGGACTGCGCGACCAGCGGCAGCCAGACGCCCTGGGTGCTGGCATACATCAGGCCGCTGTCCTGCGGCACCGTGATGTCGGCGAAGGTCGCCGCGCGGCGCACCAGGCCCAGGCCGTCGAAGCGCCGCATCGGCAGGAAGACATCGACCGGGTCCAGCAGCAGCGGCGGGCTGTGGCCCACCAGCAGATCAAACGCGAAGCACTGGTTGCCGTCGGCCGCTGCGATGACGAGACGCTCGCCGTCGGCCCGCGGCGCCAGTGCGAAGTCGAAGCCGCGCAGCAGGAAGCCGGCGCGGTCTTGGTCGGGGATCAGGTTCAGCACGACGGCGGTGGACATGCGCGCGGCCACCGCGCCGTCGACGTAGCGCGTGACGAGGGCGAAGCCATCGCTGCCGGCGGCGTCCATCACGAGCACCGAGTCGTCCGCGAGCACCTCGATGGCGACCGGGTCGGTGCCGCCCAGCGCGTCGATGGCCAGGTCGAACCAGGGCTGCGTCGCCGCCGGCGCCGGGTCGCCGGGCGCGAAGGCGGAGGGTGCCTCGGCGGGCTCGACGGGGAAGGCGGCCTGCATGCCCAGCCGCCGGTCCAGCAGCCAGACGCGGGCGTTGTCGCGATCCAGCACGGCCAGGCCGCCGCAGGGACGAGGTGCCAGGTCTTGCGGGGTGAAGGCCCAGGCCGCGGGCCAGGCCAGCTCCAGCGCCGGGCCGCCGGCGATGAGGTCGAAGACCTGCAGGCCGCCAGGCCGCTCGCCTGCAGGCAGCAGGCCGGCGACGAGGTATTGCTCGCCGGTGATGGCTAGGCCGCGCAGTCGCCGCTCGACCGGCACGGCCGGTGCCAGCGGCGCGAAGCCGCCCTTGACGAACGGTTGGTCGGCGGTCGGCGGCGTGGCCGTGGCGAAGACCGACACGCTGCGCGAGCCGCCGGACAGCACGGCGATGCGCGCACCGCCGTCGGCGACCCAGTAGATGCTGCCGTGGCGGTCCATGGCCGCGCCCAAGCGGCGGGCCGGGTTGGGTGGCGTGTCGCTGGCGGCGGCGCGGAAGCGCGAGACGCGCCTGGCCAGTGCGATGCCGCTGCACTCGTAGGTCAGCGGCAGCTTGTCTCGCCCGGCCGCCGTCGCCCAGCCTGCGGCGAGCGGGCGTTCGACGCCGTCGTCCGCGTCGACATGCGTGCAACGGCCCCAGTCGGCGGGGCCGAGCAGGAGTTCGAAGCGGCTGCCGTTGGCGTCCTTCATGGCAAGAGCTTGTGAGTTTTTCGGCCGTGGCCGAAAGGTGCGTCAAAACGCCCGCGATCAAGGCGCAAAGCACAGCCATAGCTCGGGCTATGGCGAGCATTTGCAACGCGGAGCGGGGGCGTTTTGGCGCGCAAGGCGGGCATGGGTGAAAGACTCATAAGCTCTTAGCACTCCGAAGGCACGACCGGCACCGGCACGATGAGCTTGCCGGAGGGCGTCGTCGACGGCGCGGGCGTCGTGCCGCGCAACGTGTCCAGCGGCACGGCGGCGCCGGCCTCGACCGACAGGCCTGCAATCAGCGGCAGCTGCAGGCCGCTCATAGGCACCTCGGTCGCGACCGCGCCGGACGTGCCGGGGGCGAGCAGCAGCTCGTCCACTTTCAGCACGCCGGGCTCGCGGGCGACCTCGGCCATCAGCTCCAGCCGGTTGACGGCCTTGCGCAGCGGCCAGCCCTTTTCCATGCCGGGGTAGTCCAGCGCGCTGTCCTCGCCTTCGTCGAGGGCGCCATGCAGGCCGCGTGCCGGCGCCAGGTACTCGACGATGCGCGCCTTGACGCGGTCGCGCACGTCCGGCGTCGCGAAGCCGCCGGCCACCGTGATGCCCAGCGACAGCCAGATCGGCTGGTAGTCGGGCCCGCGCAGCACCAGCTCGGTCGTCACGAGGCGGCGCGGGTCGAGGTGGCGGCACAGCGCGTCGAGGAAGGCGCGGTCGGGCGAGGGCGTGTCGGGCGCGCGCGGGTCCTTGCGCGGCACCAGCATCAGCGTGACGACGCCAGGCGCGTCGCCGGGCTCGCTCAGCCCCAAGTCGGGGTGCCAGGCCGCCAGCACCTCGACGCGGGCGATGTCGACGCCGGGCGCGCTGCGCGCGATCTGCTCGAAGTCGTCGGCGGTGACGAGGCGGTCGCGGTGGCGGATGAAGCTGCTGATGCGGGCGATGCCGCTGTCCACGCCCTCGGCATCGGCGCCGCCCCAGGTGGGCTGCGGGTTGTCTGGCTTGATGCCGGGCGGCAGGGATGGGCCGGCGTTGATCGCATTGGGCGCGACATTGCCGCGCGCGCCGTCGCAGACCTCGTAGCGGGCCACTAGCCGTGCGCCCAGCGGCGGCCGGGCGCCGTGCAGGCCGTCGCCGAAGCGCACGATGCCTGCCTCGGCGTCCACGGTGAAGACCTGGCTCGGCCGCTCGTCCTCCCAGACCTGGCCCGGCGCGCGCTGCTTGTCGAGGGCACGCACCTCGGCACCGGCGGCCATCAGGTCGTCGATCTCGCGCCAGGCCTGCACCTGGCCGTCGGCGACGACGCTGACGGTGACCGAGCCGGCGACGACGCCGCCGCGCGCCAGGCGCAAGCTCTGGTCGGTGCGGCCCGTGCCTTCGCCGATCAGCTCGTTCTGCACGAGGATGCGCTGGTGGATGGCCACCGCATTGACGCCGGCCCACAGGAAGCGCGCCCGCGCCGACGCGGACGGCACGACGCGCAGCCAGCTGATGACGCGCGCGGCGTCGGCCGAGTCCTCCAGCGCCGGCGGCCGGGCGCCGACGCCGGCCTCCAGCGGGTCGAGCTGGTCCCAGGTGGCGATCTGTGCGGCCGCGGCCGGCAGCGTGATCTCGACGACGCCGGGCCCGGCCAGCACGTCGTCGCTGCTGCGCGCCGGACGGGCCTGGTACGCGGCCTCGGCGCTGGTGACGACGGGCATCTCGTAGCGCACCAGCGTGGCCGCGTCGGCCGCATCGGCGCGGCCCTGGCCCTGTGTGTGAAGCACGGCCGGCGCGTCGTCCACATAGGGCATCAGGCCCAGGCTCAAGGTGCGGCCGGCCAGCGCATCGCGCACGGCGGCCGGGTCGGCGCCCTTGGGCGCCAGCAGCGCGACCCACAGCACGCCGTCGACGGTGTCGTTGGTGATGTCCACCGGCTGGCGGCCGTCCAGCGCGCGGGTCTCGTACATGCTCAGCTCGGTGCCGGCGCTCTCGGCTTCGGCAGCGGCGTAGAGCAGCCGGTAGTAGGCCTTGTCGGCGTCGCCGGGCGTGACCTCGAACTTCACATAGCTGCGCGACTCGACGGGCAGCACGTCGATGGCCGCGGCGGTGCGGAAGGCGATGTCGCCGGCGCGCACCTCGGTGCCGCCGGCCAGCGTCGTGGCGGCCGGCTGGGCGCGCTTGGACGTGAACTGCACGAGGCCGCGCGCCGGCGTGGCCGCTGCCAGCGGCAGGCCGAGCAGCGACAGGAACTTGAGGCGGCCGTTCTCGGGCACGCGGTTGCTGCGGTAGAGCAGGCTCTCGGCCATGAAGGCGAACAGCTCGACCAGCGTGACACCGGGGTCGCTGTGCGCCAGCTGCGTCCACTCCGGCGTGTGCACCGGCACGCGGGCCAGCGCCGCGCGCACCAGGTCCTGGAAGCCGCGGTCGTCGATGGTGGGGACGGTGATGGGCATTTGGGCTCCTAGCGCACGCCGGCGACCGACACGGACAGCGAGACCCGCTCCTGCGCCTGTGTGGCGACAAGGCGGTAGCTCAGCGTGGCGATGGCCGCCTGCGGGTCGGCGGGGTCGGCGAGCACGTCGACGGACTCGACGCGCACGCGCGGCTCCCAGGCCTGCAGCGCACCCTGGATGCGCTCCGCGATCAGCGTGTGCGTGCTGGCGACATTGGGCTCGAACAGGAAGCGGCCCAGGCCCGCGCCGAAGCTCGGCAAGTAGAGGCGCTCGCCGGGCTCGGTCATCAGCACGATGCGGATGGCCTCGCGCACGTTGTCCTCGCCGCTGGACCAGGCGATGGAGCCGTCGGGCTGGACGCGGGGCGGGAAGGCCATGCCCTGGCCGTAGAGCTTCGAGGCTTGCATTTACGGCTTCCTCCCTTTGAACCCAGGCACCGGGAAGCAGACGATGAACCAGGGCAGCCAGCGGAAGATGAAGTCCAGCAGGCTGACGATGATCATCAGCAGCAACAGCGCGCAGATCGTGATGATGGGAATCGACAGCGAGCACATGACGCCCAGCGAGAGGCCGTCGCCGGTCTTGCAGTCGCCCTTCTCGGGCACGGACAGCGGTTTGTGGAAGGGCCAGGGCAGCACGCTGAGCACGAGGTCGACGAGGCCGATGCCCTTCATGCGGTCGACCTGGCCGCACAGCATGTCGCTCATCATGAAGACCGCGTTCTTGTCGAACTTGCGCAGGCCGGCCGGGCTGATGTCCACCGGCAGGCCGATGCGGATGGGCCGGGCCGGTGCGTCGGGGTCGAAGAAGCCGGCCATCTGGAAGGGCGGCGTCGCCGCGCTGACGACGGCCTCGTGGAAGGGCGTGCAGCCGGGGCGCTCGTAGACCAGGCGCATCACATACCAGGCTTCGCGCATGTCGGCCGGCTGCATGGACGCGAGCGTCGGCTCGGGCGCCGGCTTCGTCGGATCGGGCGCGGGCAGCGCAGCGGCGACGAGGTCGGCCAGCGCGTCGATGCGGGCCTGGACCTTCTCGACGAGGTAGTCGCCCTCGGGCGGGTTGAAGCCGGCCTGCGCGGGAGGCCGGGCCACGCCCAGCCAGGGGTCGGCGAACAGGTAGAGGAAGTCGGGCCAGCCGGCCGGCTTGGCCGGCGCGGTGGCGGCCGGCCGCGGCAGGTCGAAGGCTGTCTTCGCCGACTCCAGCGCGGCGCGGAAAGGCAGCACCTGCTGCACCGCGGTGATCAGGTCGGGGGCCAGGTCGGCCGCAGCGAAGGCGCCGTTGGACTCGGCCAGCGGCGCGGTGGCCGCGTCGGCGAAGCCAGGAGGCGCGGTGGCGGCGAGCGCGTCGTACAGCGGCCGCAGCGAACCCGTTGGCACGACGCCGGTGTCCAGATCCAGCCCCAGCTGCTCCTTCAGGAAGTCGTAGAGGTCCAGCAGCAGATACCAGGACGCGGTCTGCAGGCCGCCGCGCAGCTCGCGCACCTTGTCCATCACCATCTGGCCGCGCTGCACGTTGCCGTCTTCGTCCTGCTTGAAGATCGCGTCGGGCCGCGCGGCCTGCAGCTGGGGCAGGCTGTCAGGGTCGGCCTCGTTGATGCCGGTGCCGACCTGGCCGTTGGCCATCGCCTTGTTGGCGAGCGCCTTCCACGGGCCCAGCACCTGGGTGTGGAAGAGCACGAGGCGCGGGTCCAGCGCCGCGCTGGCGGCCGTGCCGCCGCCGCCCGGCGCCGCCCGCGTGCCGGCACCCTGGTAGGTTTCGCGCCGGCCAACCGGCACGTTGCCGATGTAGAGCCGGCGCGGATGGCCGTCGTCCTGCACGTAGTGGGCGGGGAACAGCGCCAGCCTTTCCTCGGCCGGCGCGATGGTCGCTACCAGGCTCTCCGCGTCCGCCGGGCCGATGTATTGCCAGGCGCCGGTCTTGCCGCTCGGCACAAAGCCGTATTCGTCCCATTCGGTGGCGTTGCGCGGGTCGGGCAGCGGGGCGTCGCGGTTCATGCCGGTCGCGCGAGGCAGCAGCCGGCGGACCACGTAGCAGACCTTCTGCCGCGCCGGGTCGACCTGTCGGTCCGGCAGCCCCGGCGTGCGGCAGACCAGCGAGCCGCCGACGAGGTAGTGGCGCATGTGGGCCGGCTGGTAGAGCTTCAGCAATCCGGTCGAGACCGGCGCCGGCCGTGCCGTGCGGCCCTGCAGCGCACGGCGTCGCGCAGCGAGCAAGCGCGTCGGCGAGCCCTGTGGCAAGGCGTCGGGGTCGGCGGCCGGCGTGGTGCCGGGGCCGCGCCAGGTCTCGGCCATGGCGGCATGGCCGGGCAGTGCGTTGGGGCTTTGCTGCAGCAGGGCCAGCAGCTCGGGGATGAAGTCGTCGTGCGTGAAGCGCAGGATCTGCGGCCGGCGCAGCGCGCTGCCCGGCTGCACGGCGCCGGCCGGGTCGGTCCAGAAGGGCTGGGGGGATGCCCAGGCCAGGTCGTGCTTCGCGAGGTTGTTGCTCATCGCGCGGCCCTCACCAGATGTTCCCGGCGCCCGGGGTGTAGGACGCGCTGATGATGCTGTTGCAGATCACCGTGTCGGCCTTGACGACGCCGGAGAAGCTGGACATGCCGGCGTCCACGCTGACCATGCTGGCCGACACGTTGACGGTGCTGGCATTGACGGTGACCTTGGCCGACGCGGTGATGGTGATGCCGGCGCTTTCCAGCTTGACCGAGTTGCCGTTGCTGTCCTCGATCAGCACCTCGCCGGGGCCGTCCTTCAGCGTGACACGCTGGCCGGCGGGCGTCTCGATCAGCAGGGTCTCCTGGCCGTCGCTGTCGTCCATCAGCAGGCGCACGCCGTTGCGCGAGCGGAGCACTTTCTTGTCGTTGTTGCCGGCGCCGTCCATGGTCTCGGGCGCGCTGTCCTGGCCGTTCCACAGCGCGCCGATGACGTAGGGGCGCAAAGCCTGCCCCCCTTCGAAGGCAACGAGCACCTCGTCGTCCACGTCGGGGATGAACCAGCTGCCGCGGTTGTTGCCGGCCATCAGCGTGGCTAGGCGGGCCCACAGCTCGCAGGACGCGCCGGCGCCATCGGGCGACCAGGGCAGCTTGATCTTCACGCGCCCCTGGTTGTCGGGGTCCTTGATGTCGGTGACCAGGGCCGGGTAGACGCCGTGCCACAGCCCGCCCCAGCCGCCGGCCTCGCGCAAGCGCAGCAGCGCTTCCAGCATCGGTTGTTCGGCGAGGTTCATGGGCGTCCTATCCAGGCACGTTCGACGACGAATTCGGTGCGCAGGCCGACCGCGACGTCAAAGCGGTGGCTGGCTTCGACCACCGCATAGGCGCCGGAGAACAGCGGCCCCAGCCCGCTCAACTTGACGGTGCGGCCGACATGCAGCCGCGTGTCGGCATCGGCGACGCCGCGGCCACGCAGGAAGCGCCGCGCCAGCGCGCGCAGATGCGATTCGGCATAGGCCTGGGCGGCGCCGCTGTCCAGCGGCAGGCAGTGGGCGACGGTGTCCTTGCGCGCGCCGAGCGCCTGCTGCAGCACGGCCGGGCCGCTCGTGCCGCCAGCGGCTTCCGAGCTGATGGCGCTGTCGGTGGCTTCGGACGAGATCGCCGCCTTGGCCGAAACGTCCCAGCCGGTGCACACCACCGCCGTGCGCTGATGGGCCAGGTCGGCCAGCACGTTGAACTCGCGCAGCCGTGCGCCCTGCACCAGCTCCAGCCCGGAGTCGCTGCGCGAGGCGCGCTTGGCCGCGTGCAGGGTGCTGCCTTCGAGCCAGAGGTCGGCGTCGGCCAGCGCAGCGCGCTGGCGCAGGAAGGCGAGATCGCTCTGGTTGACCTGCGTCAGCACCGCGTGGCTGGGGCCGGAGAGGTCGGTGTCGGCGCTCAGACCGTGGTCGCTGCACAGCGTGCGCACGATGTCGGCGTCGGCCTGGTTCTCGAACACGCGGGTGCGGCGCGTCATGCGCAGGTCCTGCAGTCGGTCCTCGGCATGGACGACCAGCGTCGGCGGCGCCAGCGGCGGGAAGCGCGCCTCCAGGCCCATGATGCGGCCGTCGAAGATGGTCGCGCCGCCGATCTTGACGACGAAGTCCTTGCCGAAATCGAGCACGCTGCGGTCGAACCACAGGAAGCCCGTGCTGCCGCCCGTGTCGCCCCAGTTGCCGAACTCGGCCTCGCAGTGCGACAGGCCGGCCTCGTTCTCGCTGCAGACGAAGCGCAGCAGGCCCGAGTCCAGCCGCGGCTGCGCCGTGCCGGCGACCGCGAAGCCGGGCCGGGAGGAGGCAATGGCGCTGCGGGCGTCTTCCATGATGCAGTTCCGCTCAGTGAGCTGCGCGACGCAGCATCAGCTCGGCGGCGAGGGCCAGCAGCTTGCGCAGGTCTTCGGGGTCCAGCGGCGCGGCGGTGGGTGGCGCGGCATCGCTGCTACCGTTGCCGCGCGCCTGTGGCTGCGGCGTGTCCACCACTTCGAACTCGTTGATGACGACGGCCATGGCGGGTCCTTCAGAAGCGTGGCGTGGTGATGGAGGCGGACAGCGATGCCGAGGCCGACAGGTCCAGCAA
>DASWWC010000055.1:0-35586 GCA_036401055.1 Roseateles sp. | reverse complement strand
AAGCCTTGGCTTCACCACCAAACTTCTTGGACAGCACGGTCGCAATGGCCGCCGTCAGGGTCGTCTTGCCATGGTCCACGTGGCCAATGGTGCCGACGTTGACGTGCGGCTTGGTACGTTCAAATTTCTCTTTTGCCATTTTTCAAATCTCCAGAAGGATGCGAAAAGCAACTACTAATCACCAAGACACGACGGCGCAAGCCGCGCACCAGAAACTGGTGCCCTTTGCGGGAATCGGACCCGCGACCTCTCCCTTACCAAGGGAGTGCTCTACCACTGAGCCAAAAGGGCAAATTCTTTCACCAACACAACAAACCGACTGTGGAGCGGGGTAGGAGAATCGAACTCCTCGCTTTAGCTTGGAAGGCTAAGGTATTACCACTATACGAACCCCGCGCAAACCTGCCCAACAAGCATTTACGGCAGCCAGCTCGCCTCCAAAGGCTCACTCCTCAAATCGACTTATCACTGGTGGAGAGGGCTGGATTCGAACCAGCGTACTCGTAAGAGGGCAGATTTACAGTCTGCTGCCATTAACCACTCGGCCACCTCTCCAATAGGTGAGCCTTTGATTATGCCACGAAAAATCTGCTTTGCGAAACACCTGAGCAAACCAGCTTACCAAGCGATGGGCTGGCAGCCATGGTGTTGTAAAAATGCATTCGCCAGCCCGAAATGACCGCAGCCCAAAAAAGGCTGGGGGAGCCGCAGCGCCGACAACGGTGAAGGATGATTGGCAGACAGGATCAGATGGCAGCCCTGCGCGCCACCCTCCTCCGCCACACCACCCAGCTGCCGCACCAACTCCCCCTTGCGTTGCGCATGCGCACCCCACAGCATGAACACCGTTGGCTTCTTTTCGCCAGCAACAGACTTGATTACTTCATCAGTAAGCACTTCCCAACCATGGCCTGCATGACTGGCCGGCAGACCCTCTTCCACGGTCAGACAAGTATTGAGCAGCAGCACGCCCTGCTGCGCCCATCCCACCAATGAGCCTTGGGCAGGCAACGGTTGCGGCGGCATGGCCGGCTCATGCACCGCCCGCTCGCGCGCCAACTCCTTGAAGATGTTGCGCAACGAAGGCGGCAGCTTCACGCCAGGCGCGACCGAAAAGGCCAGACCTTCGGCTTGGCCCGGACCGTGGTAGGGGTCCTGCCCCAGGATCACGACACGAACCTTGGCCAAGGGCGTCAAATCCAGCGCACGCAACGGTTGCGGCGGGTAAATCGTGGCACCCGCCGCCAAACGGCCGGTGATGAACTGCGCAAGATGCTGCGCCGGTGCGCTCTCGAAGAAACGCGCCACGACCGGCTGCCAGTCGGGCGCCACCGGCCATTGCGCCGGCTCCCAGGCGGCCAGACGATCACCGCCCGCCCCTGGCACCTCGGAACACGGGAAAAAATCTGCCTGTTGCACTGAAGACGTGGCCATGAACAGCTGGTCAGCCCATCACCCGCGACATCAATCAAACAACTCGGCCAGCGCCACACCCGGATCGGGCGCGCGCATGAAGGCCTCCCCCACCAGGAAGGCATTGACGCCGGCCTCTCGCATGCGCAGCACATCGGCGCGGCCGAGGATACCGCTCTCCGTCACCAGCAGGCGGTCGGCCGGCACCCGGTCGCGCAGCGACAGAGTCGTCTCAAGCGTGACCTCGAAGGTGCGCAGATTGCGGTTGTTGATGCCCACCAGCGGCGTCTTCAACTTCAGTGCACGCTCCAGTTCGGCTGCGTCATGCACCTCGACCAGCACCGCCATGTCCAGACTGCGGGCGATCGCCTCCAGTTCGGCCATCTGCGCATCCTCCAGGCAGGCGGCAATCAGCAAAATGCAATCCGCCCCCATGGCGCGCGACTCATAGATCTGGTACGGATCGACCATGAAATCCTTACGCAGCACAGGCAGTTCGCAGGAAGCGCGCGCTTGCTTCAGATAGTCCGGTTGACCCTGAAAGAACTGGCGATCGGTCAGCACTGACAGGCAGGCCGCACCGTGTTCGGCATAACTCTGCGCAATGTCGGCCGGCTCGAAATCCGCGCGCAGCACCCCCTTGCTCGGACTGGCTTTCTTGATCTCGGCGATCACCGCCGCCTTGCCAGCGGCCACCTTGGCACGCATGGCGCCGACGAAGTCGCGCGTCAGCACACGCGACTCGGCATCGGCACGCATGGCCGCCAACGATTTGCGCTTGGTAGCCGCCGCGATCTCCTGGCGCTTGACGTCAACAATCTGGTTCAGGATGTCACTCATGGTCTTGGGGCGGCTCGGAGCCGTTCTTCAATATCTTGACAAACACACGGTGGATCACCAAAGCGGCCACCAGAAACAGGGCCGAAACCCCGAGCGCAATCCAGGTGCCGGGATCCTGCCACATACCTCAGGCCGGCTGCCCAAGACGATGGGCGGCCACCACCAGCTGCTCCAGCTTGGCCTTGGCGGCACCGGAGGCAATGACCTCACGCGCGCGCGCGATACCGTCGGCCATGGAATCGGCCACATTGGCCGCATACAGCGCCACACCGGCGTTGAGCGTGACGATGTCACGCGCCGCACCCGGTTGGTTGTCGAGCACCCCCAGCAGCATGGCGCGCGAAGCCTCCGGCGTTTCCACCTTGATGGCGCGCGTGCTGGCCATGGTCAGGCCGAAGTCTTCCGGATGGATTTCAAATTCGGTGATCTCACCGTTTTTCAACTCGCCCACCAGCGTGGCCGCACCCAAACTCACCTCATCCATGCCGTCCTTGCCGTAGACCACCAGGGCATGGTCAGCGCCCAAGCGCTGCAAGGCGCGCACCTGAATCCCCACCAGATCCTCGTGAAACACGCCCATCAGGATGTTGGGCGCGCCCGCCGGATTGGTCAGCGGCCCCAGGATGTTGAAGATGGTCTTGATCCCCAGCTCACGCCGCACCGGCGCGACGTTCTTCATGGCCGGATGGTGATTCGGGGCGAACATGAACCCGACGCCCACCTCGGCAATGCACTGCGCAATGGCAGCTGGCGTGAGATTGATGTTGACACCCAGCGACTCCATCACATCGGCGCTGCCACTCTTGCTGCTGACGCTGCGGCCACCGTGTTTGCTGACTTTGGCCCCCGCTGCCGCGGCCACAAACATGGCACAGGTGGAGATGTTGAACGTGTGGGCGCCGTCGCCGCCGGTGCCCACGATGTCCACCAGGTGCCTCTTGTCGGCCACCTCCACCTTGGTGGAGAACTCGCGCATCACTTGAGCGGCCGCCGTGATCTCGCCAATGGTTTCCTTCTTGACGCGCAGCCCCGTGACCAGAGCCGCCATCAGCACCGGCGACATCTCGCCGCCCATGATGAGGCGCATGATGTGCAGCATCTCGTCGTGAAAGATCTCGCGATGCTCGATCACGCGCTGCAACGCCTGCTGGGGAGTGATTTGATGGGTGTTGTGCATGCTCGACTCCTTCTTCATCAGGATTGCTGCAGGAAATTTTTCAGCATGGCATGGCCGTGCTCAGTGAGGATCGACTCCGGGTGGAATTGCACCCCTTCGATCGCCAGTGTCTTGTGTTTCACGCCCATGATCTCGCCGTCTTCCGTCCAGGCCGTCACCTTGAGCTCCGGCGGGCAGCTGGCACGCTCGATCGCCAGCGAGTGATAGCGGTTGACCGTGAACTGCTTGGGCAGACCGGCAAACACCCCCTCCTGCGTGGTGGTGATGACACTGGTCTTGCCATGCATCAGCTGCTGTGCCCGGATGATCTTGCCGCCGAAGGCCGCACCGATACTCTGGTGACCCAGGCACACCCCCAGGATCGGGAGCTTGCCGGCAAAGTGCCGGATCGCCGCCACCGAAATACCCGCCTCGGCCGGTGAACAGGGGCCGGGCGAAATCACCAGGCGGTCAAGCTGACCGGCCTTCAGCTTCGCCTCGATGTCATCAACCGTGATCTCGTCGTTGCGATGCACTTCAACCTCGGCGCCGAGTTCACCGAAATACTGCACCAGGTTGTAGGTGAACGAATCGTAGTTGTCCACCATGAGAAGTTTGATCTTGTTGCTCATGGCGTTCACTCCAGACCTTCTTCAACCAGCTCGCTGGCGCGCAGCAAGGCACGCGCCTTGGCTTCCGTTTCTTTCCACTCCAGTTCCGGCACCGAATCCGCCACCACGCCCGCCGCTGCCTGCACGTACAGGGTGTCGTCCTTGATGACGCCGGTGCGGATGGCAATCGCCACGTCCATGTCACCGGCATAACTCAGATAACCACAGGCGCCGCCATAAAGGCCGCGTTTGCTCGGCTCCAGCTGGTCGATCAATTCCATGGCATGCACCTTGGGCGCGCCGGTGAGCGTGCCCGCCGGGAAAGTCGCCTTGAGCACGTCCATGGCCGTCATGCCCTCATTCAGCAGGCCCTCGACATTGCTCACGATGTGCATCACGTGGCTGTAGCGCTCGACGACAAAAGCCTCCGTCACCTTGACACTGCCGGTCTGTGCAATGCGGCCGATGTCGTTGCGCGCCAGGTCGATCAGCATCACATGCTCGGCGCGCTCCTTCGGGTCATTGATCAGCTCCACTTCGGCAGCCTTGTCGAGCTCGGGCGTGGCGCCGCGCGGACGCGTGCCGGCCAAGGGGCGAATCGTGACCTTTTGCCCCTCAGGTGTTTTTTCCTGCCGCACCAGGATCTCCGGCGAGGCGCCCACCACATGGAAGTCGCCGAAGTGGTAGTAGTACATGTAGGGCGAAGGGTTGAGCGAACGCAACGCACGGTACAGCGACAGCGGTGACTCGGTGTAGCACTTCTTCAAACGCTGCCCCACCTGCACCTGCATGAAGTCGCCGGCGGCGATCAGCTCCTTGGCGCGCAACACGGCGGCGATGTAATCGTCCTTGGCGAACTCGCGCACCACTTCATGCGTGGTGCTGGGCTTGATCTGCGGTGCCAGCACCGGCGCATCGAGCCGGGCACGCAACTCGTCCAGCCGCGCTGCCGCCTTGGCGTAGGCCTGCGGCTGGCTGGGATCTGCATAGACGATCAGGTAGAGCTTGCCCGACAGGTTGTCGATGACGGCCAGCTCCTCGCATTGCAGCAGCAGAATGTCCGGGCAGCCCAGCGTATCGGGCGGGCAGCTGCGCACCAGCTTCTTCTCGATGTGGCGCACCGTGTCGTAGCCGAAATAACCCGCCAGACCGCCACAAAAGCGCGGCAGGCCCGGCTGCAGGGCCACTTTGAAGCGCTGCTGGTACTGGGCAATGAAGTCGAGTGGATTGAGCCGTGAGGTCTCAACCACCACGTCATCGGTCACCACCTCGGTCACAGCCTGGTCGCCGAAACCGCGCGAGCGCACCAGCGTGCGCGCCGGCAGGCCGATGAAGCTGTAGCGGCCAAACCGCTCGCCACCGACCACCGACTCCAGCAGAAAGGTGTTCTTGCCCCCGGACTGGGCGTGTGCCAGTTTGAGGTAGAGCGAGAGTGGTGTTTCCAGGTCGGCAAAGGCCTGGGCCATCAGGGGAATGCGGTTGTACCCCTGTCGGGCCAACGCATCGAAATCGGATTCAGTCATCACAGGAAAACCTCCAGAACTTGGCCACAGTCCAGGACTACGGCCAAGGGCACGGTGTGCCCGGTTCATTCAAGCAAACCCCGGCAAAGGGGGGCAAACAGCTCAACAGCACAAGGGCTGTGAAGCCCCGTCAGGCGCGAGCCAGCGTATGGGCAGTCTGCGGCGTGCGCCAGGGCCAGGCTCCCCGGTCGCTACAACCTGTGATGAAAAGACGATGAATGAACATGGGCAAAGTGTAGCAAACCCCGTCGCTTCTCATTTGAGACCTTGAAATGCGGAAGTGCAATCGCCGCCATGCAACGCCCTCGACCGCGGTGCGCAGCTGAAATATCGGTGCATTCCCTAGTCCCAGAAACGGCTCATGTCTGTAGAGTGGGTCAAGAAGACACAGCACCGCACCTTTGCGCGGTTTTCCTGTGGTTCGGCAACTTACGGCAGAAAGAGTCTCTCCTATGAAAACAAGCAATCTGCAGATCGGCACCCGTCTCTCGCTGGCTTTTGCCGCCGTGCTGCTGATCACGGCAGCCATCGCCGCCATCGGCGTCTGGCGCATCGGCAGCCTCAAGGACACCAGCCACGAGATCGGCACGGTGGAATTGCAACGCAGTCTGCTGGCACAACGTTGGGCCTCGCAGATCGCCATCAACTGGGTGCGCGCCTCGGCCGCGCTCAAAACCAGTGACGTTGCTTATATCGACGCCCTGCAAAAGGACATGGCCGCCACCTCCAAGGCCATCAGTGACGACCAGAAGCAGCTCGAATCCATGGTGCAGGGTGATGCCGCCAATGCCTTGATGGCGTCTGTCGCCAAGAGCCGCAAGATCTACGTTGACGCACGCGCGGCACTGATCAAGCGGCAAAAAGAGGGCGAAAACATTTCAGACGCGGTGGACCGCGAACTTCGCCCCTTGGCCGAGGCGTATCTGAAAGCGGTGGATCAGGTTGCCCAGCATGCCCGCGACACGCTGGGCGAGGTTCAGGCGCAAGCCGAATCCACCGCTGCCTCCAGCCAGATCGCCCTTGGCACCGGCGCCGCCATTGCGGTGGTACTGGGCATTCTGCTGGCAGGCCTGGCCACGCGTTCGATCACCCGCCCGATCCAGCAAGCGGCCGGCTCGGCCGAAGCCATCGCCAGCGGCGACCTCGGACAGGCAATTCAGGTTGAAGGCAAGGACGAAGCGGCTCGTTTGTTGCAAGCCCTGTCCACGATGCGTGAGAACCTGGCCCGCATTGTCAGCAATGTGCGCCAGAGCGCCGACAACGTAGCCACCGGCAGCGCCGAGATTTCCACCGGCAACAGCGACCTGAGCATGCGCACCGAGCAGCAGGCCAGCGCCTTGCAGGAAACCGCCGCGTCGATGGAACAACTCAGTTCCACCGTCAAGCAGAACGCCGACAACGCCCGCCAGGCCAACCAGCTGGCGCAAAGCGCCTCCACCGTCGCCATCCAGGGCGGCGACGTCGTGGCCGAGGTGGTGGAAACCATGCGCGGCATCAACGACTCCAGCAAGAAGATCAGCGACATCATCAGCGTCATTGACGGCATTGCCTTCCAGACCAACATCCTGGCGCTCAACGCCGCGGTGGAAGCCGCGCGCGCCGGTGAGCAGGGCCGTGGTTTTGCCGTGGTCGCGTCAGAAGTGCGTTCGTTGGCCAGCCGCAGCGCGGAAGCGGCCAAGGAAATCAAGAACCTGATCAACGACAGCGTGAGTCGCGTCGAGCAGGGCAACACGCTGGTCGACCAGGCCGGCACCACCATGACCGAAGTGGTGAACAGCATCCGCCGCGTGACCGACATCATGGGCGAGATCAGCGCCGCCAGCTCCGAACAGAGCCAGGGCGTCTCCCAGGTGGGCGAGGCCATCACCCTGATGGACCAGGCCACCCAGCAGAATGCCGCGCTGGTCGAGGAAATGGCCGCCGCCGCGGCCAGCCTGAAGACACAGGCCCAGCAGATGGTCGGGGCGGTCAGTGTCTTCAAGCTCGGCGCCCATGACACGCCGGCCACGGTGACGGCACAGCCTGCGCCCACGCGCGCCAGTCAGCCCAGCAAATTGCCGTTCAAGGGCATTGAGCGCCGCAGTACCGCCAAGACCACTACCGCGGCCCCCGTGCAGCCTGCCGCGGCCAAACCGGCCGCCGCATCCGCATCGCCCAATCCAGCCCCGGCGGGTACAGGCCACGATGATGAATGGACCTCGTTCTGAACGACGGTGTTCGCAACAGAACCCGTCGCGCGAGCCCGCTCAGGACGGCTTACCCTGGTTCGTAATCCACTGCGCCAGGGCCGTGGCCTGCAGCGGCGTGCTGTAGAGATAGCCCTGCCCCTTGCTGCAACCCAGCGCCGCCATCAACACGGCCTGCTCCCGCGTTTCAATCCCTTCGGCCACGGTGGTCAGGCCCAGCGTCTGCGCCATCCGGATGGTGGCCTCGATCATGACGCGGTGGTAGTCACTGCCCATGGCCAGGCTGACGAAGGAACGGTCGATCTTGACGATATTGACCGGCAATTCATGCAAACACGACAACGAGGAATAACCGGTGCCAAAGTCATCGAGTGAGAGCGCCACTCCGAGCGCCCGCAGGGCACGCAACTCCGCCTGCACCACGTCATCCTGCGCCGCCAGGCTTTCTGTCACCTCCAGGATCAGCTGACCTGGATTCATGCCGCTGTCGCGCAGGACCTCCTGCACCTCGGCAACCAGACCTGGCTGGCGCAACTGGGCCCGCGACAGATTGACGGCCAGGGTAGCGGGTGCGCGCGCGCCCAGTTCGGTCTGCAGCCGCATGAACTCCGTGCAGGCCGTGCGCAGCACGAAATGGCCAATCGGCCCGATCAGGCCGCTGGCTTCCGCCACCGGAATGAAAGTCAATGGCGACACCATGCCGCGCTGCGGGTGCTGCCAGCGCACCAGCGCCTCCACCCCGGACAGGCAGCCATCCGCCAGGCGAAGCACGGGCTGGTACACCACGAACAACTCGTCCTTGTCCAGCGCCTGACGCAGATCGTTCTCCAGCGAGGCATCATCGCGCACACGTTTGCGCATGGAAGGCTCGAACATGATGTAACGGCCACGGCCTTCACGTTTGGCCTCGTACATCGCAATGTCCGCGTCGCGCAGCACGCTGTCGGCATCCTCCCCCATGTGCTCGGTCGTCACGATGCCGATGCTGACCGAAGAGCTCAGGCGATGCGGACCGAGCTGGTAGGGCTGGGCCAGCACGTCGAGCAGGCGGGAGGCCACCACCTGGGCATCCAGATTGCCCCGGATGTCGTCGAGCAGCACCACGAATTCATCGCCACCGATGCGTGCCGCCATCTGGCTGAAATCGCTGGTCTGCACAAAGGCATCACCCGGACGCAGACTGTCCTCCAGGCGCATGGCGATCTGGCGCAACAGTTCATCACCGATGCCATGACCCAGCGTGTCATTGACCTGCTTGAACCGGTCGAAATCCATGAACAGCACGGCAAAGTGGTACCCCGGCTGCTCATGGGCACGCAGGATGCAGGCCTGAATGCGCCCCAGCACCTCGCTGCGATTGGGCAGATGCGTCAGGTGATCGGTCCGGGCCGCGTGACGCAACTGCTCTTCCAGTTCCTTCTGCGCATTGATGTCATAGGCAATGCCGGCCATGCGCACCGCGCGCCCCTCGGCATTGCGCGCCACCACGGTGCCGCTGTACATCAACCAGACCCAGCGGCCGTCGCCATGGCGGATGCGGATCTCCCAGTGCAGCGGCCGCAGGGAGTCACGCAGGTTGGTACGAATGGCCCACAGCCAGCCCGGCAGATCGTCGGGGTGGATCAGGTTGTTCCAGGCGTCGGCGTTCATCGCCAGTTCGCCCGGCTGGTAGCCGAGCAGGGCGAACATGCGGTCATTGCAGCTCATGGCACCGCTGCCGATGTCCCACTGCCAGACCCCGAGCGAGGCACTTTCAAGCGCCAATGTCAGCAACTGCTGCTGGGCACGCTGCTCCGTCACATCCACGGTGCACGAGATGACCCCAGCCAGATGGCCCGCAGCATCCTTCATCGGCTCGGTATTGACCATCAGCCAGCGCACGTCGCCCTGGGGCGAGAGCAGACCGATGGATTCACCGCGCAGGCCCTGGCCGGTGCGCAAGGTCCGGCTGGTCGGACGCTCACTGACCGGGTAGGGCGACAGATCCTCCCGCACCGCCACACCCTGGCGCGCCAGACTCTGGCGGCCGATCAGGTCATCGCGGGTCAGCCCCAGCATGTCGCTGGCGGCCTGGTTGGACTCGATCACCTCGCCGTCGGGCGATTGCAGCACCACGCCCGCCGGCAGCGCATCCAGCAGGGCACGCATGCGCAGGCGCTGGTTGACCTGCTCGGTGGTGTCACTGGCGACGATGGTGAAGCCGGTCAACACACCGCTGGCATCGTGAATCGGCTGGTAATCGACATCCAGCCAGATCTCATCCCCCAAGCGCGCCACCACCCGGACTTCGAACCGGACACCCTGGCCTTGCCCCAGCGTCGCGTCCAGTCGCTTCAACTCGGCCAGATCATTGTGCTCATTGGAAACAAGGATCCCCGGATGCCGCCCTTGCAACTCCGTCATCGCGTAGCCGATGCCCTCCAGCAATGCCGGGTTGCACCACAGGATGTGGCGCTGGGCATCCAGCACCGCCACCCAGTTGGAGGTGCGTTCGGCCACCAAGGCCAGCTGCCTGAGCTCATTCGACTGCCGCGCCATGGCCCGGTGCTGGCGCCGCACAAAACGCGCCAACGGCTCCGCCACGCCCAGGGTGAGGGCCAGCAAGAGCAGCACCATGAGCACGGCGGAAAGCTCGATCTGGTCAATGGCACTGCGTGCACGCCGCTGCGCCGCACGCTGCATTTCCTCCACCAGCGTTTGCGTGGTCAGGCGGAACGGCTCGACCTCGGCTTGCAGAAAGCGGTTGGACAGGCGGCGCTTGTCCGCTTCGCTGCGGTCACTCAACTGCAGCAGGTTCTGGGCGCGGTACCAGATGCGTTCGCGACGCTCCTGCCACTCGGAGATGGCGCGACGCAACGCCACGGGCGAACCCGCATCCCAGGCACCCTGGCGCACCAGCAGTTCGTCCAGTTGCACGGCCTGATCCTGCGCCTGATTGAGGGTCTCGGCCAGTGCATTGCTGATTTCTTCCTCCTGCTGCGCGTCGGTGGCCAGCAGCAAGGCGGCCTGCAGGCCCATGCGTTGCGTCAGCGTCCCCTGGGCCGCGGCAATGCCGATGATCTCGGCATCGGCCAGCCGAACCGCCTCGGATTGCTCCACCCGCCAGGCCTGCCAGGCCGAGACGGCACCAACGACCAGCAGCACCGCATACATGGCCACGCGAACCCGCCGGTGTACCGGCGCATCGGCATCCACCGGCATCTTGGTCAGCCCGAACCAGGCCATGGCCCGGCGCAGCCACGACTCACCGCCTGCCTGCGGCAGTGAAGCGTGTTGCGGCTTAAGCGGTGCGGACATGAATGCGGGCGATGCTAACCGAGACACCACCTTCCGGCCGCTGTCGCAGATCAAAGGCGCGGCGTGAAAGGGTTCTTTGTTGCAAGGGACGCATCAGGCCAGCGCCTGGCGCATGGCGTCGATGACGGCCTTGTAGTCGGGCTTGCCGAAGATGGCGCTGCCGGCGACAAAGGTGTCGGCACCGGCATCGGCCACGCGGCGGATGTTGTCGGCCTTGATGCCGCCGTCCACCTCCAGCCGGATGTCCTTGCCCGAGGCCTCAATGCGCCGGCGCACCGCTTCGGTCTTGCGCAGCGCCGAGTCAATGAAGCTCTGGCCACCAAAACCGGGGTTGACGCTCATGATCAGGATCAGGTCGATGTCCTCGATCACCCAGTCCAGCACATCCAGCGGCTGCGCCGGGTTGAACACCAGCCCGGCCTGGCAGCCCTTGCTCTTGATGGCCTGGATGCTGCGGTGCACATGGCCCGAGGCGTCCGGATGGAAGCTGATCAGGTCGGCCCCAGCCTCGGCAAAGGCCGCGGCTAGCGCATCCACCGGCTCGATCATCAGGTGCACGTCGATCGGCACCGGCGTGCCGTCGGGCCGCCTGGCGTGCGGCTTCAGGGCCTGGCACACCATGGGGCCGAAGGTCAGGTTGGGCACGTAGTGGTTGTCCATCACGTCGAAGTGGATCCAGTCGGCGCCGGCGGCAATCACGTTGCGCACCTCCTCGCCCAGACGGGCAAAGTCGGCCGAGAGGATGGAGGGGGCAATGCGGTAGGTTTTAGACATGGGGGTATTTTCGCAGGTAGCATCGGGTCATGGCCAAGTACCAGATTCTTGTCGAAGTCCAGCCCCGCTACCTGCCCGAGCAATCCGCTCCGGAGCAGGGGCTTTACGCCTTTGCCTACACCGTCACCATCAGCAACACGGGCGATGTGCCGGCCCAGCTGATCTCGCGCAGCTGGAACATCAACGATGCCAGCGGCCACACCGAGAAGGTGAGCGGCCTGGGCGTGATCGGCCAGCAGCCGCTGCTGCAGCCGGGCGAAACCTTCGAATACACCAGCGGCACACGCCTGCGCACACCCACCGGCACCATGCACGGCAGCTACTTCTTCGTTGCCGACGACGGTGAGCGCTTCGACATCGACATCCCGATGTTCGTGCTCGACGCCTTGAGCGCCAGCGGCGGCTCACGCACACTCCATTAAGCATGTCGGTCCCACGCGATCTTCCCAGCCTGCTGGACGCCCTCGACCCCGAAGCCACGCAAGTCGGACGCCACCTTTGGCTGATGGCACTGCTCGACTGGGTGCGCGGTGACCGCCAGTCCGTCGAGACCTCCATCAGCCGGGTCCAGCTTTTTCTCGACATCGTGGAAGAGCGTCCGGTGCTGCGCGAGCGGGTGCAAGCCTGGTGGCAAGCCCTGCTCGGCACGATTGACGGCACCACACTGCTGGCCGACCACGGTTTTGCCCAGCGCCCGGCGTTCCTGAGCGAATTCTTCAGCCGGTTGCTGCGCAAGATCCTGCCCGCCACGCCGCAGACGCGCGATGCGTCGGAGCTGTTCTCCCTGCTGTTCCCGCACGCCTTCGATGCCGAATGGCTGGCCCTGCTGGACGAGGCCACCGCCCAGCGGCTGGCCCGGCTGCTGGCGCTGCCGACCGGTGCGACGCCCACGCCCTGGCAGCAGACCCTGGAAGAAGCCATCACCTACTGCGTGAGCCAGATCCGCGCCATCGGCTTCGCCCCCGAGCTGCGCCTGCGCATGAGCGCAGCAGCGCATGAGGAGCGCCCTTTCCACGCGCTGGTCGCCGATTTCGAAGCCGTGTGCCGGGCCTTGCATCAGTCGCCGCGCGACGAGGCCGCACTGGCAACGGCCGTGCAGCACTTCAAGGAACGGCTCGACGCCTGCCGCCACGCCGCCGCCAGCGTCTACGCCCACCTGGATGAGCATGGCATATCGGTCGACATGGTGTTTCGCCTGCGCCAGCTGCGCGCGCGCGCGCTACGCGTGCGCGAGTTGCTGGACTGCCTGCTCACCACCACGCCCGCCTTCAGCGCCGCCCAGCTGCTGGGGCGTCTGGTGCTCGTCGGCCAGCAAAGCCGCAGCCTGCGCGCGCTGATTGCCAGCAACTCCTCGCTGCTGGCGGCCAAGGTCACCGACCGCAGCGCCGAGACCGGCGAGCACTACATCACCCGCAACCGCGCCGAGTACCGCGACATGCTGCAGCGCGCGGCCGGCGGCGGTGCCGTCATCGCCGGCACCACCTTCCTGAAATTCCTCATCGGCCTGCTGGGCTTTACCGCCTTCTGGGGCGGCTTCTGGGCCGGCGTGAACTACGCGGCCAGCTTCGTGCTCATCCACCTGCTGCACTGGACGGTCGCGACCAAGCAGCCGGCCATGACTGCGCCGGCCATGGCCGACAAGCTGCTGAACATCGACCGCGACGACGGCCTGCAGGGTTTCGTCGACGAGGTGACGCACCTGACCCGCTCGCAGGTGGCCGGCATCATCGGCAACCTCGCGCTGGCCGCGCCGGTGGTGCTGGCGGTGCAGGGCCTGTGCTGGCTGGCTTTCGGCATGCCGCTGGTGGGCGAGAAGGACGCGCAGTACGTGCTGCACTCGCTGGGCCTGTTCGGGCCGTCGCTGCTGTTCGCGGCCTTCACCGGCACGCTGCTGTTCGCATCCAGCCTCATCGCCGGCTGGGTGGAGAACTGGTTCGTCTTCCACCGGCTGGACAGCGCCATCGCCTGGAACCCGCGCATCGTGGGCCTGCTGGGCCGCGCGCGGGCGCAGCGCTGGTCGCAGTGGTGGCGCATCAACATCTCGGGGCTGACGGCCAACACCAGCCTGGGCCTGATGCTGGGTCTGGTGCCGGCGCTGTTCGGCTTCTTCGGCCTGGGCCTGGAGGTGAGGCACGTCACGCTGGCCACCGGCCAGCTGGCCGCCGCGGTGGGCGCGCTGGGCGTGGGCGTCATGGGCACCTGGGCCTTCTGGTCCTGCGTGCTGTGCATCGCCGGCATCGGCGTGCTCAACGTCGGCGTCAGCTTCTTCTGTGCGTTCAAGGTCGCCCTGCGCTCGCGCGGCGTGCGCCTGGCCGACCGCAAGCGCGTCTACGCGGCCATCCGCCAGCGGCTGCGCCGCGAGCCCTTGAGCTTCCTCATTCCGCCGCGCTGATCACTCGTCCTTGCGCTCGCCTTTTTTGCGGCCCGAGAACATGGTCCACCAGATGATGAAGACGAAGATCAGCAGCGCGCCGAGCGCTTCGAGCAGGATGATGAGCATGGGCGGGGCGTGGACGCGTGGCGGGCTGGCGCTGATTCTAGGAATGCTGGCGGCCTGTTCGTCGCCGCCACCGCGGCCGCGGGAACCGGCGGCGCCCCCCGTACCCGCCGCGTCGAAAGCGCCTGCCACCCCCCAGGTGCCCGTGCCGCGCTGGGCGGCCGCGGACTGGCGCGACCTGCCCGGCTGGGGCGAGGACGACCTGCTGGCCGCCTGGCCCGCGCTGCTGGCCGGCTGCCAGCGGCCTGCGGCCGGCTGGGCCGAGTTCTGCGCACGCGCCGCGCTGCAGATGCCGGCCGATGCGCTGGAGGCCGCGCTGCTGCTGATGAAGCACCTGCGCCCCTGGCAGCTGGCGCTCGACAACGGCAACACCACAGGCCTGCTGACCGGCTACTTCGAGCCGCAGCTGCCCGCCAGCCGCACGCGCCAGGGGGCCTTCCAGTGGCCGCTGCATGCGCTGCCCGCCGACCCGGCGCTGCGCCGCCTGCCGCGCCGCGAGCTGGACGGCCACCCGCGCCTGCAGCCGCTGGCCTTTCTCGACGACCCCTTTGCCGTGCTGCAGCTGCAGATCCAGGGCTCGGGCCGGCTGCTGCTGCGCGACGACGCGGGCGGCGAGCGCCTCGCCCGCGTCGCCTTCGCCGGCCACAACGAGCAGCCGTTCGAATCGGTGGCCAAGGCCTTGCTGGCGCGCGGCGAGCTGACGGACGCGAGCTGGCCGGGTCTCTCCGACTGGGCACGCCGCAACCCGGACAAGGTGCGCGACGCGCTGGCCGTGAACCCGCGCGTCGTCTACTTCCGCGAGGAGGCGCTGCCCGACGCCGCCGAGGGTCCGCGCGGCGCGCAAGGCGTGCCGCTCACGCCGGGCCGCTCGGTCGCCATCGACCGCAGCGTCATCGCCCTGGGCACGCCGCTGTGGCTGGACAGCACCGAGCCGCTGTCCACCACGCCGCTGCGCCGCCTGGTGCTGGCGCAGGACACCGGCAGCGCCATCGTCGGTGCCGTGCGGGCCGACCTGTTCTGGGGCTGGGGCATGGACGCCGGGCTGCAGGCGGGTCGCACCAAGCAGCCGCTGCGCATGTGGGCGCTGCTGCCTCAGGGGTTCACTCCACGACCTTGACGCCCTTCCAGAACGCGTAGCGGCCCTTGATCTCGGCCGCGGCGGGCAGCGGGTCGGGGTAATACCAGACCGCGTCCGGGTTCATCTCGCCGTTGACCAGCAGGCTCAGGTACTTGGCCTCGCCCTTCCAGGCGCAGCGCGTCACGTGGTTGCTGAAGCTCGTGTACTGCTTGTTCAGCGACTCGGCGGGGAAGTAGTGGTTGCCTTCGACGACGACGGTGTCGTCGCTCTCGGCTAGGGTGATGCCGTTCCACACAGCCTTCATGGTGTCTCCTTGGGACAATGGGTTGGATGAAACGCTACCACTCCCACCTCGGCCGCGACATCGTCGTCACCGGCGGCAGCGCCCGTGACCTGCAGCCGGGCCAGTTCGGCGTGCTCGCCATCGACGGCGGCGCGGGTGGCTGGTCGGTCGTGCACAAGGGGCCGGAGGGCGAGGTCATCGAGCTGAACAACGAGATGCACTTCGAGCTGCCGGAGGACGCGCTGGCGTTCACGAAGGAGCTGATCGACCTGCTGCCGCCGGCCGAGGGCGACGCGCCATGAAGGCGCTGGCCGCGCTGCTGGCGCTGGCGCCGCTGCTGGCTGCGGCGGCCGGCGATCCCGCTGCAGGCCGCCAGCTGTTCGCGTCCTGCGCCAACTGCCATGCGGTGGGGCCGGGCGCGCGGCACGGCTTTGGCCCGCATCTCAACGGGCTGATGGGCCGCAAGGCCGGCAGCCTGCCGGGCTATGCCTACTCGCCCGCGCTGAAGGCCTCGGGCCTGGTCTGGGACACGGCCACGCTGACGGCCTATCTGCGCGACCCCGGCGGCCTGGTGCCCGGCACCAAGATGCGCTACTGGGGCCTGGGGCTCAACGAGAAGAAGGTGGCCAACCTGCTTGCCTACCTGGCGGCGCAGGACAAGCGCTGAGCGCCCGTATAAACGGGGCCTTCGCGGCCCAGTCATCCGACGGGCGCGTGACGCATCGATTCAGGGAGAGAGACAACATGCCATTCCAACGAGTTTTCCAGCAACTGGCCCTGGCTGCGCTCGCCGCGGCCTCGGTGTCGTCGTGGGCGCAGCGCGCCGGCGACCCTTTGGCCCCCATCGTGCGCTGCATCGCCGCCGGCAAGTTCGGCGTGCTGGAACAGGCGCGCCTGCCCGCCAGCGCCACGTCCCGCTCGGTTGAGACGGCCGCCGGCAACAAGACGGTCAGCGTGGCGGACGGCTACCGCGTCATCCTGGCCACCTCGCAAGGCCAGCCCTTCGTCAACCTCAAGGTCGAGCAGTCGTCACCGGCCGACGCCGCCGCGGACCGGGCCACGGTGGAGGCGCAGATGGCGCTGTTCTCGTCGCGCCGCAGCGGCGCCCAGCAGGCGCTGCAGCGCGTGGTGGATGGCGAGGTCGAACTGCTGTCGCTGCACCAGCCCGACCTGGCGCGCGGCGGCCCGATCAGCTTCTACAGCCTGTTCGTGCCGTCCAAGGCGCTGATCGCGAGCCTGTACGTGCTGAACCAGCCGCCCGGCCAGCGCGCGTTCGCGACCTATGCCGACTACGAAGCCCTGCGCGACGAGGCCGTGAAGCTCGTCCAGGGCTGCGCCGCGGCGGAAGGCGCGTGAGCTGCCATGCCGGCGCAGCGCTTCAACGTTTACGGCCGCCTGTTCGACATCGAGCGCAGCGCTGACCGATGGTTGGTGCTGGCGGTCGGCAACGACGGCAAGCGCGCGCCGGCCGGCTTCGTCATCCCGGAGTTCGTGGCGGACGCGGAACTGGAGCAGTACCTGTTCGACCTGTTCCATGAGCAGGCGGGGTACAAGAAGGGCGGGATTGCCAGGGTGCAGCGGTGACGCTTGCCAGGCCGCTGCCGGCTTCAGGTAGTGAGGCGTTTGTGAGTCCTGCGCCGCTTTTGTCGACCTCTATTGACCTCAAGCACTTGAGGCGGCGGCTCTTGTTTCATGCAGCAGGGGTTGTCTCCACAAAACATACTGGGCGTCCTGTTGCCTCATGACGGTACTCCGAGCACTTGGAGCCGTTTTGCTTCGCTTTGCCATTGCGGTCGGTGTCTCAATGACAGCCGCGGTCATGGGGCTGTTCCTGGGCTTCATCGGCGGCACCGGAAGGAGTGCCATCGGAATCGCTTCGTTCGTCGCAATATTCGCTTTCGGCTGGAGCCTGCTTCCCGCCGTTCGAGTTTCCTCGCTACTCGCAATACTGCTGGCGACCGTATGGGGCTACTTGGGGTATCGGCTGTGGCAGATCGGCGACTGGATGCTCGGCCCATGGATCCTGGCAAGTTTGGCATTGGTCATCTGTCTGGTGTTGCAGCCCCCTTTGTTTGTCCGCAACTTCTTCAACAGGAACGAGGAGGCTCCGTAGGGAACCAAAGACGCTTGACCGCTTCCATCGAGAAGCGGATCTGCGATCCTCAGACCGCCATCACCTCACACCTGCCCACCCGCCTTCGCCCCCTTGCCCTGCAGCACCGGCGCATCCGGCAGGCCCAGCAGGTCCGCCGCCAGCGCCTCGGCCACTTCGATGCCGTCCACACCGGCCGACATGATCCCGCCCGCGTAGCCCGCCCCTTCACCGGCCGGGAACAGCCCGCGCACGTTGACGCTCTGGTAGTCGCGGCCGCGGTTGATGCGCAGCGGTGACGAGGTGCGTGTCTCGACGCCGGTCAGCACCGCGTCCGGGCGGTCGAAGCCTCGGATCTGGCGGGCGAAGGCGGGGAGCGCTTCGCGGATGGCTTCCAGCGCGTAGGTCGGCAGCGATCCGCGGCCCTTTTCCTGTAGGTTGGTCAGCGTGACGCCGGGCTTGTAGCTGGGCAGCACGTCGCCAAACTCCTTGCTGACCTGGCGCTTGATGAAGTCTCCCACCAGCGAGCCGGGCGCCAGGTAGCCACCGCCGCCCAGCTCGTAGGCGCGGCTCTCCCACTGGCGTTGAAAGGCCATGCCGTCCAGCGGGTTCACGGGGCTGCCGTCGCGCTTGCCGTCTTGCCGGTAGTCCTCGGGCGTCAGGCCCACGACGATGCCGGCGTTGGCGTTGCGCTCGTTGCGCGAGTACTGGCTCATGCCGTTGGTGACGACGCGGTTCTCTTCGCTGGTGGCGGCCACCACCGTGCCGCCAGGGCACATGCAGAAGCTGTAGACCGCGCGGCCGTTCTTGGCGTGGTGCACCAGCTTGTAGTCGGCCGCGCCGAGGATCTTGTTGCCGGCGTTGGGTCCGAAGCGGGCCGCGTCGATCAGGCTCTGCGGATGCTCGATGCGGTAGCCGATGGAGAAGGGCTTGGCCTCCATGTGCACGCCGCGCGCATGCAGCATCTGGAAGGTGTCGCGCGCGCTGTGACCGAGGGCAATGACGACGTGCGTCGTGCTGATCTGCTCGCCCGACTCCAGCTGCACGCCGCGCACGGCGCCGTCCTCGATCAGCAGGTCCGTCATCTTCTGCTGGAAGCGGATCTCGCCGCCCAGCGCCTCGATGTCGGCGCGCATCTTGATGATCATGCTGACCAGCCGGAAGGTGCCGATGTGCGGCTTGCTGACGTACAGGATCTCGTCCGGCGCGCCGGCCTTGACGAACTCCTGGAGAACCTTGCGGGTGAGGTGGCGCGGGTCGGAGATCTGCGAATACAGCTTGCCGTCCGAGAAGGTGCCGGCGCCGCCCTCGCCGAACTGCACGTTGCTCTCGGGGTGCAGCTTCTGCTCGCGCCACAGGCCCCAGGTGTCCTGTGTGCGCTCGCGCACGGCCTTGCCGCGCTCCAGCACGATGGGGCGCAGGCCCATCTGCGCCAGGATCAGCGCGGCGAACAGGCCGCAGGGCCCGAAGCCGACGACCACCGGCCGCGGGCCGGTGTACTCACCCACCTGGGCCAGGAAGTGGTAGCCGGTGTCGGGCGTGGGGCGCACCTGGTGGTCGCCGGCGAAGCGGGCCAGCACGGCGGCCTCGTCCACACCTTCGACCAGCGTGCAGTCCAGCGTGTAGACCAGCTGGATGTCGGACCGTTTGCGCGCGTCGTAGCCGCGGCGGGCGATGTGCAGGGCGGCGAGTTCGGTGTCGGCCAGCTTCAGGCGGGCCAGCGCGGCGGGGCGCAGCTCGCTCTCGGCGTGGTTCAGCGGCAGGCGGAGTTCGTTGATGCGGATCATGGTCGTTTGGTCAGTGCCGAGCCGACAAAAACAAACAGGCCCCGAGGGGCCTGTGCGTGATGAACGTTCAGGCGGTCAGCCCGACGATCAGCCCGAATGCGGGCGCTTGCCCGGGTTCTTCTTCGAGCGGGTGTGCGCGCCGCGCTCCAGGCTGCACAGCTGGCCCTTGCCGGCCGTGAAGGTGACGCCCTTGGGGGCGGCGGGACGGGGGGTGGCGCGGCGATCCGCTTCGGTGACGATCTTGTTGCCCATGAGTGGCTCCAGTAAAAACTTAGCCCACAGCAGGGGCGAAACGACGAAAAGCAGCGATTTTAGCGGTTGTCGCGTTCGCGGCCTAGTGTCCGCAAAACTGCCGATGCGCGGCCGGTGCCGCTTGGGGAACAGTGCGCCCAGGCTCAGGGAGAAGCGATGACAGCGGCACCGGACAAGACCCACACGATGACGGACGCCTTGAAACGCTGTGCCGACGCCGTCGAGACCTTCATGGCGGGCGAGGCGTGCAAGGACCAGCCGCCCGACGAGAAGCGGCTGCTGGACGAGCGCCGCCGGGCCATCGCCCCGTCCGAGTCGGGGCGCTTCACGGGGCTGGCGCTGTCCGGCGGCGGCATCCGCAGCGCCACCTTTGCGCTGGGCGTGCTGCAGGCGCTGGCGGGCCGACGGCGCGACCCGGCGCAGCCGGGCAAACCCGCCGGCTTCAGGGACTCGCTGCTGTCGCGCTTCGACTATCTGTCCACCGTCAGCGGTGGCGGCTTCATCGGCGCCTTCCTGGTGGGCTTGTTCGTGCCGGGGCGCCTGCGCGAGAGCCCGGCCCCTGCGCCCGGTGCCACGCCGGAGCAGCAGGAACAGGCCGCCGTGTCGCGGGCCGCCGACGACGCCCAGGCCGTGCTGGACGGCGGGCCGCCCGGCCGCATCCGCGCCGACGCCTGCAAGACCGACGAGTTCCGCCTGCGCGCGCCGCTGGCCTGGCTGCGCGAGAACGGCCGCTACCTGACGCCCACCGGCACCGGCGACCTGGTTTACGCGGCCGCCCTGGGCCTGCGCAACTGGATCTCGCTGCATGTGGTCATCGGCGTGGCGCTGCTGGCGGCGATGACGCTGCTGGCGGCCGTGCGCAGTTGGCTGTTGCACCAGGCGTGGGCCGAGCCGCTGTACCTGCTGGAAGGCGCCTGGCTGAACAACGCGCTGGCAGGCATCGACCAGCCCTCGGACTCGGTCTGGTGGAGCACGCTGTTCCTCGTCGCGCTGGCACCGCTGGCGCTGTGGGTGCTGCCCACCGGCATCGCCTACTGGACCACCAGCCGCCGCCCCGACGGGCTGAGCCTGCCTGTCAACCGCAGCATGGTGGGCATGACGGGCGCGGTGTTGGTGTTCGCCATGCTGGCCTGGCACGGCACGGGCGATGCGCCAGCGCTGCGCGCCGTGTGGGGAGCCCTGGCCGGCGTGACGCTGCTGGGCGTGCTGGTACACGTGGTGCTGGCCATCTTCCAGCCCACCGCGCGCATGCAGGCCGTGCAGCTGACGCGCTGGCTGGCCAGCGGCCTGATCGCGGCCGGCGTGGTGGCGCTGCTGGCCGTCATCGAGACGCTGGGCCACACGCTCTACCTGCTGACCATCACCGGCCCGGCCTGGCTGCCCAGCCTGCCCGCGGCGCTGGGGGCGGCGCTGGCTTGGCTGGGCAAGAAGATCGGCGCGTCCGGCAGCGCCAGCGCCCTGCCGGGCTGGATGCAGAAGATGCCGCTGACCACGCTGGGCGGCATCGCCGGCCTGGCGGCCCTGCTGCTGATCGCGACGCTGTGGGCCTGGGTCGTGCAGTGGCTGGCCTGGCAGGGAGGGCCGCCCAGCGTGGCGGGCATGGCGAGCGCCGAGCACCTGTGGCTGCTGCTGACGCATGCGGGGGCTTGGTGCCTGCTGGCCGCCGGCGTGGGCCAGTTCCCGGCGTTCATCAACCTGTCCAGCCTGCAGAGCTTCTATGCCGCGCGGCTGATCCGCACCTACCTGGGCGCCAGCAACCGCGAGCGCTTCGACGGCGATGCCCGCCACCTGTCGGCCGCCGAGCCGCTGCCGGGCGACAACCTGAGCTTCGACGCGCTCTACGACAAGAAGATCGGGCAGGAGCGGCTCAAGACCTGGGCGCCGCTGCACCTGGTCAACGTGACGGTCAACAAGACCATCGACCCCGCCGAGCAACTGGTGCAGCGCGACCGCAAGGGCCAGCCCATGGCCGTCATGCCCTATGGCTTCGCCATCGACGGCTGGCGCAACCTGTTCAAGCCGGACGGTGGCAAGTTCCCGCTGAACCCGACCATGCACCTGGGCGACTGGGTGGGCACCTCGGGCGCGGCCTTCTCCACCGGCATCGGCCGCGAGACCACGCTGGGCATGTCGCTGCTGATGGGCGCGGCCAACGTGCGCCTGGGCGTGTGGTGGGCGTCGGGGCTGCACCGCAAGGACCTGCCGGCCTGGTGGCGCGTGCTGACCTGGGCGGGCCGCGGCCTGGGCACGGTGTTCCGCACCCAGACCTACCTGAGCTACGAGTTCAGCGCGCGCTTCTACGGCCTGCGCCGGCGCTGGCAGTACCTGTCGGACGGCGGCCACTTCGAGAACACCGCGCTGTACGAACTGCTGCGGCCGGAGCGCGACCTGGGCCTCATCGTCGCCAGCGACAACGGCGCGGACCCGGCCTACCGCTTCGACGACCTGGCCAACCTGATGCGCCTGGCGCGCATCGACCTGCGCGTGGATGTCAGTGTCGTCAGCGATTTCGGCGAGCACGCGCTGCTGAAGACGGTCTTCGGCACCACGGCGGATTTCAGTGCCGATGGCGGCAAGACCAATCCCGCGGCGCTGCTGCTGAAGGCCGTGCCCGTCGATGACGACCAGGCCGCGCCCTGCTGGATCGTGCTGCTCAAGCCCAGCCCGCAGGCCGGTGCGCCTGCCGACGTGCTGCAGTACGCGAAGACGCACCCGGACTTCCCGCAGGAGCCCACGTCCGACCAGTTCTTCGACGAGGCGCAGTGGGAGAGCTACCGCAGCCTGGGCCAGTACATCGCGGGCCGCGTGCTGGAGGCCAAGGTCTGGGCCGAGCTGGAGAAATTCATGCGTGGCCCGGTGACCTGAGCCATTTCTCGAAGTCCGGCAGGTCCATGGGCCGGGCCAGCAGATAGCCCTGCAGCAGGTCGCAGCCGCAGGCCTGCACGATGGCCAGCTCGGCCTCGTTCTCGACGCCCTCGGCCGTGACGGTCAGGCCCAGGCCCAGGCCCACGCCGACGATGGAGCGCAGCAGCGCCTGGCGGCGCGCATCGCGGTCCACGTCCTGGATGAAGCTGCGGTCGATCTTCAGCTCGTCCACCGGCAGGTGCTGCAGGTAGGCCAGCGACGACTGCCCGGTGCCGAAGTCGTCGATGGCCAGCTTCACGCCCCAGCTCTTCAGCGCGTGCAGCACGGCGATGGGGTCGGCGCCGCTGGCCATCAGCCCGGTCTCGGTGACCTCCAGCTGCAGCTGGCTGGGGTCCACGCGGTACTCGGCCAGCAGCGCGGCCAGGCGCACGGGCAGGGACTGGTCCTGGATGTCCAGCGTCGAGATGTTGACGGCGATGCTGATCGGCGCCAGCCCGGCGGCCTCGCGCTCGGCCAGCGTGCGCACCGCGCGCTCCAGCATCCAGTCGGTCACCTGGCGGATGCGGCCGCTGCGCTCGGCAAAGGGGATGAAGTCGCCCGGCGGCAGCCAGCCGCGCTGCGGGTGCTGCCAGCGCACCAGCGCCTCGGCGCCGACGATGCGGCCGGTCTTGAGGTCGCGTTTGGGTTGCAGGAACTGGCGCAGCTGGTCTTGCTCGATGGCGGTGGCCAGGTCGGACAGCAGGCTCAGGTGCAGTGCACGCGCGGCCTCGGTGCCGGGGTTGTAGACGGCCACCGGCTGGCGCAGCCGCTTGGCCTCGAACATGGCCTGTTCGGCACGGCGCAGCAGCGTCTCGGTGCCGTCGGCATGCTCGGGCCAGTGGGCCAGGCCCAGTGACACCGACAGGTCCAGCGCCTGGCCCTGCCACGACAGCTTGTGCTCCACCTCGGCGCGCAACTGCACGGCCAGCGCGGTGCCGTGCTCCAGCCGCAGCACCGGTGCCAGCGCGGCGAAGGTGCCGCCGGCCAGCCGCCCGTAGGCGGCCGCACCCTCGAACAGCGTGTGCAGCTTGGCCGCCGCGCCGCACAGCAACGCGTCGCCGGCGTCGAAGCCCAGCACGCTGTTGACGGCCTTCAGCCGGTCCACGTCGATACAGATCAGCACCGCCAGCCGCTCGCCCTCGGGCAGCCCGGCCAGCAGGCGGTCGCCGTCGGCGATGAAGCGGCTGCGCTGCGGCAGGCCGGTCAGCAGGTCCACGTCGGCCAGGCGGCGCAGCTGGGCCTCGCGTTCACCCACCGCCGCGGCCATGGTGTTCATGGCCTGCGCCATGTGGCCCAGCTCGTCGTTGGAGCCCACCTCGATGCGGTGGCCGTACTGGCCCTGCGCGATCAGTTCGGCGCCGTCCTCGGCGCGCTTCAGCGGCGCGACGATGGAGCGCGTGACGCCCACCGCCAGCAGCCCGCCGGCCACCAGCGCCGCCGCGCACAGCGCCAGCACGCCGGTGCGGTCGGCGTCGATCTGCTCGCGCAGCTCGCGCGCCTGGGCCGTGCCGGCGCGGTCCTCGCTGGCGGCCATCTGGTGGATGGCGCCGATGAACAGCGACAGCGCCGCCTCGGTGTCGCTGCCCAGCAGCGCGCGGGCGGACTCGAAGGCGCCGCGCTCGATGTGCTCGCGCACGTCCACGAAGCTGCGCCGGTAGTCGTCCAGCTGCAGCCGCACCTCGCCCAGCCGCTCGCTGCGCGGGCCCGCCGGCAGCACCAGCGCCAGGCGCTGCATCGCGTCGTCCAGCCGGCCGTTGGCGGCGGCGATCTCCTGGTAGGCCGCTTCGCGCAGGTCGGGGTCGGGGTTCATCAGCACCAGCAGCTTGCGGGCCACGGCCTCGGCGCTGCGGTTGATCTCGTTGACCGAGTCGCGGATGGCGGCCTGCTCGTCGACGATCTGGTTCAGCGCGTCGGACAGGCTCTGCAGTCGGTAGACCGACAGCGCGGCCAGCGCCAGCAGCATCAGCAGCGTCAGCCCGAAGGCCAGGCCCAGCCGCGTGCGGATGCGCAGCCGCCGCGACAGTGCCAGGGGGGCTGCTGCCGGCGCGTTCACGGGTGGCGGCAGCAGCCGGGCGTCACGCGGCGGTCCACTGCGTCAGCAGCAGCCGCGCGGTGGCGACGTTGGTGGCGCAGGGCACGTCGTGCACGTCGCAGGCGCGCACCAGGGCGTTGATGTCGGGTTCGTGAGGCTGCGGCGTCATCGGGTCGCGCAGGAAGATGACGCCGTCCAGCTCGCCCACCGCCAGCCGCGCGCCGATCTGCAGGTCGCCGCCCATGGGGCCGCTGAGCACGCGCTCGATCTCCAGCCCGTGCGCCGCCGCCAGCCGTGTGCCGGTGGTGCCGGTGGCCATCAGCGTGCAGCGCCGCAGCAGCGGCAGGAAGTCGCGGGCGAGGGCGATCATGGCGTCCTTGCGGCCGTCGTGGGCGATCAGGGCGAGTTTCATCGGGCGGGCCGGGTGCAAAAGCGGCGACGTTACACGCAGTCCGGCGGCCTCAGTGCGTAAGACTTCGCGCTTTCCTCATCGAACCGGTCACGCTCACTTCGCCGCCGCCGATGCGGCTCAGAGCTGAATCGACACCCGCATCTGCAGCTCGCGCTCGGGCCGGCCCGCCGAGTCGCGGCTGCTGACGGTGCCGCGGGGGGCTGGCGTGAGCGGGGCGCCGCCCGTGCGGGCTGCGGCCTGCCAGCGGTCCATGGGCAGGCTCAGCGTGGACTGGTAGCTGTTGCCGCCGTCCTCGATGTCGAAGGTGACCCGCACCGGCGCGTCGCCGCCGGCCCAGGTGGGGGTGACGGTGAAGGCCTGCGCCACCTGGCGTTCCTGCGGGCGCGGGCTGGCGTGGATGCGGCGCGTGGCGCCATCGGAGGACAGCTCGACGGCGGTGCCCACCCATTGCAGCGGCTCGCGCGTGGTCAGCCGGGCACTGGCGCGTTCGCCGTTCTGCACCAGCAGGCGCTGGGTCGGCACCGACACCGCGGGTACGGTGGACGTCACGACGCCCGGCCCGCGCGGCGACACGGTGCCGGCCGTGCCGACGACGACGGCGCCGTCGCGCACGCCGGCCTGGGCCGACGGCGCCAGCGCGCTGTCCACCCAGCGCAACTCGACCAGCAATTGCACTGCCGGCGGTGCGGCATGGGCCAGCACCGGCAGCAGCAGGGACAAGAGGAACAGGCGCTTCATGTCTGCAAGCTTAGGGCCTTCGCGCCGGCCACAGCCGCGCGCCAAACAGATTGATGGCCAGGCCGGCCAGCACCAGCGCGGCGGCGAGCAGCTTCCACGCCGGCAACGGCTCGGCCAGCAGCAGCGCCGACGCGCCCATGCCGAACACCGGCACCAGCAGCGCCAGGGGCACGATGCGCGCGGCCGGGTGGCGGGCCAGCAGCCAGGCCCAGCAGCCGTAGCCGAACAGCGTGTTGGCGAAGCTCTGCCACAGCACCGCGCCCCAGGTGCCGGCATCGGCCGCCGCCAGCGCCGTGGCGATGCGGTCTGGCCCGTCCACCAGCAGGGCCAGCAGCAGCAGCGGCGGCACCGCGAACGCGCTGCTCCACACCACGTAGGCCAGCATGTTGACCGGCCCGGCGCGCTTGCCGACGAGGTTGCCGCAGGCCCAGGAGAAGGCCGCGGCCAGCACCATGGCGAGGCCCAGCGGCGTGGTCGTGCCGTCGGTGTGCGTGACGATGACGGCAATGCCCGCCACGGCCAGCGCCAGGCCCAGCCATTGCGTGGGCAGCACGCGTTCGCCGTTCAATCGCACGGCCAGCAGCAGCGTGAAGAACACCTGGGTCTGGATGACCAGCGAGGCCAGCCCCGGCGAGATCTCGCTGCGCATGGCCAGGTACAGCAGCCCGAACTGGCCCACCGCGACGAACAGGCCGTAGCCGGCGAGGTTCTGCCAGCGCACCGCCGGCCGCGCGAGGAGGAAGCAGGCCGGCACGAAGGCGATCGCGAAGCGCAGCACGGCCAGCGTCATCGGTGGCAGCACCGCCAGTGCGTACTTGATGACGACGAAGTTGCTGCCCCAGATGGCGACAACGGCGAGGGCCAGCAGCAGGTGGCGCGGGGGCAGGGCGGTGGTCATGTCCCGGGGCATTTTGCGGGACGAGCGACGGGCTCGCCCCTAGCCGATGCAGATGCGGTCGCGGCCCTCGGCCTTGGCCTGGTAGAGCAGCCGGTCGGCGCGCTCCAGCGTCTGGGCCAGCGTGTCGCCGCGGTGGTGGCCGGTGAGGCCGATGGAGACGGTGACCGGCACGACCTGGCCCCCGCCCACGTCCACGCGCAGCGCGGCGATCTGCTGGCGCAGCCGCTCCATGCCGGCCAGCGCGGGCGGCATGGCGGTGTCGGGCAGCAGCACGAGGAATTCCTCGCCGCCCCAGCGGGCCAGCACGTCGGTGGCGCGCAGCGCGGCCTGGCCGGCCTGGGCGAAGGCGTGCAGCACCGCGTCGCCGGCCGCGTGGCCATGCCGGTCGTTGAAGCGCTTGAAGTGGTCCAGATCCAGCGTGGCGATGCAGAAGTCGTGGTGGTGGCGCAGCGAGCGCATCAGCTCCTGGTCCATCAGCGCCTGCATCTGGCGGCGGTTGGGCAGGCCGGTCAGCTCGTCACGCGTGGCGATGGCCTGCAGTTGCGCTAGCGCGCGGGCCAGCTCCTCGCGCTGCTCCGACAGCCGGCGGCGGATGCGGCTGAGCCGCGCGGTCAGCATGGCGACGGCCGGCAGCATGCAGGCCAGCATCAGGAAGTGGCCGATCTCGACCTCGGGCGGGTAGCGGGCCGGCTGGACGAGGGCCATGGCGCCCATGGTCAGGCCGAACCAGGCCAGTGCGAACAGGCTCAGCGCATAGGCGTTGCGGGCACGCAGCTGGAACATGCCGAACATCAGGATCAGCGTCAGCACCGGGAAGCAGGCGCCACGCAGCAGCCCGGCCTGCGCATAACCCAGCGCCGCGGCGCTGATGGCGAAGGCGATCTGCTCGCGTGTCAGCGACGGGTCGGCGAAGCGCCGCGACCAGCCGCTGCGTATGGCCGCGTAGAACAGCGCCATGCCGCCGAGGCCGTAGGCCGTCCAGGCCCACAGCAGCGGGCCGCGCCGGCCCTGGTCGATGTGAACGGCGTAGTGCAGCGCGATGACGCTGATGCCCATCAGCAGCATGGCCAGCGAGGTCTGGCGCAGGCGCAGCCGCTGGGCGGAGTCGCTGCCCAGCCACAGGTCGATCAACCGCCGAAGGTGGGACGCCGCCATGGCGCAAGCCTACCGCGGCGCGCGGTGCCAGGGCTTGCCTGACGCAACGCCGCTGCGGTGCTTGTTCACGCGCGGCAGCGGCGGGCCGGACAGGTTGTCGACCAGGCACAGCACGGCGTCCGCGCCGCGGCGGCGGATGTCGGAGACGAGGGCGAGGCGCAGGGTGTTCAAGCTTTCAGATGCCCCAGCGGCAGCACGCCGCTGGCCTTGACCTCGCCCAGTGAGAAGCTGGTGTGGATGTCCTTCACGTTGGGCAGGTTCAGCAGCGTGTCGATGGAGAAGCGCGAGAAGGCGTCCAGGTCGGTGGCCATGACCTGCAGCTCGAAGGTGCCGGTGCCGGAGATGTAGTGACAGGCGATGACCTCGGGCAGGCGGCGGATGGCGTCTTCCAGTGGCTTGGTGGCCGCGCCGGCGCTGCGCTCGGCGTCCAGCCGCACGAAGGCCAGCACGCCCAGGCCCAGCTTGCGGCGATCGATTTCGGCGCGGTAGGCGGTGATGTAGCCCTGGTCTTCCAGCCACTTCACGCGCCGCCACGTGGGCGCTGCCGACAGGCCGATGCGCTGCGCCAGCTCGGCGTTGGACTGGCGCGCATCGCGCTGCAGCTCGGCCAGGATGGCGACGTGGTAACGGTCCAGCGCTTCGGCGGTGGCGTCCTCGGTGCTCATGGTTTGCCCTGATTGGCGGGTTGCCGATATGAATTGGCGACGATTCTGTCATTTTGAGAAACAACGTTGCCGAGATGGTCGAAATGCGGCCTGAATGAGAAAGCACCCCGCGCCGCGCTTTTCCTACACTGGCCGGCCGGGCCCAGTTGGACCACACTGGGCCTCAGCCCGCACGCCGCCTCACAAGGGCAGGCGCGCCAGCCAACCCCGAGGAGCACCGCCCCGATGAACGCCCCGCTGCCCGAGCACATCCTGAAAGCCCTTCAGACGGTGTCGCTCGACGACAAATACGCGCTGGACCATGGCCGCGCCTTCATGAGCGGCGTGCAGGCGCTGGTGCGGCTGCCCATGCTGCAGCGCACGCGTGACGCTCGTGTCGGCTTGAACACCGCCGGCTTCATCAGCGGCTACCGCGGCTCGCCGCTGGGCACCTACGACCAAGCGCTGTGGCAGGCCAAGAAGCACCTGGCCAAGCAGAACATCGTGTTCCAGCCGGGCGTCAACGAGGAACTGGGCGCGACGGCCGTGTGGGGCACGCAGCAGCTGGACCTCTTCCCCGAGAAAGCCAAGTTCGACGGCGTGTTCGGCCTCTGGTACGGCAAGGGTCCGGGCGTGGACCGCTGCATCGACGTGTTCAAGCACGCCAACATGGCCGGTACGTCCAAGCACGGCGGTGTCATCGCCATCGCGGGTGACGACCACATCGCCAAGAGCTCGACGGCCGCGCACCAGAGTGACCACGTGTTCAAGGCGGTGGGCTTCCCGACCTTCTTCCCGAGCAGCGTGCAGGACATCCTGGACATGGGCCTGCATGCCTTTGCCATGAGCCGCTTCTCGGGCCTGTGGGCGGGCATGAAGACTATCCAGGAGATCGTCGAGTCGTCGGCCTCGGTCAGCGTGGACCCGGACCGCGTCAACATCATCCTGCCCGAGGACTTCGTCGTGCCGCCGGGCGGCCTGCATATCCGCTGGCCCGATCCGCCGCTCGAACAAGAGTCGCGGATGATGAATTTCAAGTGGTATGCCGCGCTGGCCTACATCCGCGCCAACCGGCTGAACTACAACGTGATCGAGGGTGCGAACGACCGCTTCGGCATCATCACCAGCGGCAAGGCCTTCAACGACACGCGCCAGGCGCTGCACGACCTGGGCCTGGATGACGACACCTGCCGCCGCATCGGCATCCGGCTGCACAAGGTCAACGTGGTGTGGCCGCTGGAGGCGCAGGTGGCGCGCGAGTTCGCCAAGGGGCTGCAGGAGATCCTCGTCGTCGAGGAGAAGCGCCAGATCATCGAGTACCAGGTCAAGGAGGAGCTGTACAACTGGCGCTCCGACGTGCGGCCCAACGTGCTGGGCAAGTTCGACGCCGGCGACGCCGAGGGCGGCGAGTGGAGCGTGCCCAACCCCAGCGACCACTGGCTGCTGCGCCCGCAGGCCGACCTGACGCCGGCCATCATCGCCCGCGCCATCGCCAAGCGCTTGAAGAAGCTGGGCGTGGACGCCGACATCCGCGCCCGGCTGGATGCGCGGCTGGCGGTCATCGACGCCAAGGAGGCCTCGCTGAAGGCCGAGGAGCAGACCGCCGGCGGCGCCGACCGCACGCCGTGGTTCTGCTCGGGCTGCCCGCACAACACCAGCACGCGCGTGCCCGAGGGCTCGCGCGCCGTGGGCGGCATCGGCTGCCACTACATGGTGACCTGGATGCCCGGCCGCAACACGGCCACGTTCACGCAGATGGGCGGCGAGGGCGTGCCCTGGGTGGGCCAGGCGCCGTTCACGAACGAGAAGCACATCTTCAGCAATCTGGGTGACGGCACCTACTTCCACAGCGGCAGCCTGGCCATCCGCCAGAGCATTGCTGCGGGCGTCAACATCACCTACAAGATCCTCTACAACGACGCCGTCGCGATGACCGGCGGCCAGACCGTGGGCGAGCGCCCCGAGGGTCACACGGTGCTGCAGATCATGAACAGCGTGATCTCGGAGGGCGTGAAGAAGCTGGTGATCGTCACCGACGAGCCGGCGAAATATGAGGGTGTCGCCCTGGCGCCGGGGGTGACGGTGCACCACCGCGACGAGCTGGACGAGATCCAGCGCCGCTTCCGCGACATCGAAGGCGTCACGGTCATCATCTACGACCAGACCTGTGCCACCGAGAAGCGCCGCCGCCGCAAGCGCGGCAAGATGGTGGACCCGGCCAAGCGCGTCGTCATCAACGAGCTGGTCTGCGAGGGCTGTGGCGATTGCTCCGTGCAGTCCAACTGCCTGTCCATCGAGCCGCTGGAGACCGATTTCGGCCGCAAGCGCCAGATCAACCAGAACACCTGCAACAAGGACTACTCCTGCGTGAAGGGCTTCTGCCCCAGCTTCGTCACCGTCGAGGGTGGCGAGCTGAAGAAGCCCAAGAAGGAGAGCCGCAAGAGCCCGTTCGACGCGGGCCTGCCGCAGCTGCCACTGCCCACCATCCCGAACGCCGAGGAGGCCTGGGGCATCGTCGTGGGCGGCGTGGGCGGCACGGGCGTCATCACCATCGGCCAGCTGCTGGGCATGGCGGCGCACCTGGAAGGCAAGGGCGTCATCACGCAGGACGCCGCAGGCCTGGCGCAGAAGGGCGGCGCGACCTGGAGCCACATCCAGATCGCCAACTCGCCGGAGGCCATCTACTGCACCAAGGTCGGTACGGCCGAGGCGCGCCTCGTCATCGCCTGCGACGCCATCGTGGCCGCCAACAAGGCCACGCTGGCCGTCATGCGCGAGGGGCGCACCTTCGTCGCGCTGAACACGCACGGCTCGCCGACGGCGACGCTGGTGAACGACGCCAACTGGAGCTTCCCCGGCGCCGCCTGCGAGCAGGCCGTGGCCAAGGCCGTGGGCATGGACCACTTCGGCTCGTTCGACGCCGAGGAGGTGGCCGTCAAGCTGCTGGGCGACTCGCTCTACACCAACCCGCTGATGCTGGGCTATGCGTGGCAGCGGGGCCGCATCCCGCTGAGCTACGACGCGCTGATGCGCGCCATCGAGTTGAACGGCGTGCAGGTGGACAACAACAAGGCCGCCTTCGAGTGGGGCCGTCGCTGCGCGCACGACCTGAAGGCCGTGCAGGCGCTGTATGCGGCGCAGGACGTCATCCAGCTCGTCAAGCGCCAGAGCCTGGACGAAATCGTCGCCAAGCGCGTGGAGTTCCTGACGGGCTACCAGAACGCCGCCTATGCGGCCGACTACAAGGCCTTCGTCGACAAGGTGCGTGCCGCCGAAGCGAAGCTGGGCAGCAAGACGACGCTGACCGAGGCCGTGGCCCGCTACCTGTTCAAGCTGATGGCCTACAAGGACGAGTACGAGGTGGCGCGCCTGCACACCGATGCGGCCTTCACGGCCAAGATCGCCGGCATGTTTGAAGGCGACCACAAGCTTGTGCACCACCTGGCCCCGCCGCTGCTGGCGAAGAAGAACGCCAAGGGCGAGCTGGTGAAGCGTCCGTTCGGCGGCTGGGTGCGCCCGGCCTTCGGCCTGTTGGCCAAGCTGAAGGGCCTGCGCGGCACGGCCTTCGACGTCTTCGGTCACACCGAGGAACGCAGGATGGAGCGCCGCTGGATCGCCGACTACCGCGCCGGCATCGACCAGGCGCTGGCCGGCCTGAGCGCCGATACGCTGCCCACCGCCGTCGAGCTGGCCCGCGTGCCGGAGGACATCCGTGGCTACGGCCACGTGAAGGCCCGGCACGAGCACGCCGCGCGCGCGCGGTGGCAGGAGCTGCTGCAACGGCTGGCCCGCTGAGGGGCGCAGGGCTTCTGCATCGACGACATCCAGGCGCTAAGGCGCGTGGATGCCGGGCTGGACTTCACGGTGCGGGCGCTTTTCCGCCGCCAGTGCCTTGCGCTGACCGTAATATCAGCCGGCATCCGGGAAGCGTCACCATGGGTCGTCCATTGCTCGCCCTGCTGGGCCTGGCTGCCGTGCTGACGGCCGGCGCCGCCGCGGCCGATGCGCCGGTGCGGGCGTGCGCGCATCCGGCGGCCCAGCCGATGAGCTGGGTGCATCAGGGGCGCCCGCACGGCGTCTGCGTGGAGGCGGCCAAGCGTGCGTTCTCGGCGGCGGGCCTGGTGCTGCAGGTCGATGACGTGGGGCCCTGGTCGCGCTGCCAGGCGCTGGTCGAGCGGGGGCAGGTCGATGCCCTGGTCTGCGCCTTCGATACCCCCAGGCGGCGCGAGTACGCTGTCGTGGTCGAGCCGGCGCTGGCGCGCAACGAGGCGGCGCTGTTCGTGCGGCGCGACAGCCCGCTGCGCTTCGAGCGCTGGCCGGACCTGACCGGGTTGCGCATCGGCGTGGGCCATGGGGTCAGCCTGGGGAACGAGGTGGACCAGCAGCTGGCCCGCCATGCCCTGGTGGACAACGCGCTCAGCGAGACCATGAACCTGCGCAAGCTGCTGGCCGGCCGGCTGGACGCGGTGGCCACGGCGCGCGAGGCGGGCGAGCAGATGCTGCGCGCGCGCGGCTGCGAGCAGCAGGTGAGGGTGCTGCCGCGCACGCTGGGCGGTGCGCCGCTGTACCTGCAGATATCGCGTCAGTCGCCGGTGCTGGCCGAGGCCCTGCCCAGGATCCGCGCCTACCTGCAGCGGCCCGAGTACGCCGCCGAGCTGCAGCAGCTTCACGGCCAGCAGGCCGAGCTGTACCGCAGCCAGAACCCGTCGCAGGCGCGGCCGTCCTGCGACCCCTGAGCGCGGCAAGCCAGTCTTCACGACACAAGAGCCGCGCTCGCGTTGCCCGCGCCTAGACTGGGCCGCGCCATGACGACGCCCGCTCCCCCTTCCAGCACCCCTGCGCCCGACCGGCGCTGGCCGGGCCTGCTGCTGGCGCTGCTGGGCGCCATCGGCTTCTCCGGCAAGGCCATCATCGTCAAGCTGGCCTACCGCCACGGCGTGGACGCGGTGACGCTGCTGATGTGGCGCATGCTGCTGGCCCTGCCCTTCTTCCTCGCCATGGCCTGGTGGGCCGGTCGCGGCAAACCGGCCTTGACGCGGCAGGACTGGCGCGACATCGGCGTGCTGGGCTTCACGGGCTATTACCTCGCGAGCTATCTGGACTTCGCCGGCCTGGCCTACATCTCGGCCAGCCTGGAGCGGCTCATCCTGTATCTCAACCCGACGCTGGTGCTGCTGATCTCGGTGCTGTGGTTCAAGCACCGGCTGCAGCCGCGGCAGGTCGTGGCGATGGCCGTCAGCTATGCGGGCGTGGTGGCGGTGTTCGCGCACGAGCTGAGCTTCGAGGGGGCGCACACGGCCCTTGGCGCGGCGCTGGTGTTCGCCAGCGCGGTCAGCTATGCGGTCTACCTGTCGCTGAGTGGCAAGGTGGTGCAGCGGCTGGGTTCGCTGCGGCTCGCGGGCCTGGCCAGCGTGGTGGCCTGCGCGCTGTGCATCGTGCAATTCCTGCTGCTGAGGCCGCTGTCGGACTTCGCCGTGCCGGAGCCGGTGCTGTGGCTGTCGCTGCTGAACGCGACGGCCTGCACGGTGGCGCCGGTGCTGATGGTGATGCTGGCCATCGCGCGCATCGGCGCGCCGCTGGCCTCGCAGGTGGGCATGGTGGGCCCGATGAGCACGCTGATCATGGGCGTGCTCATCCTGGGTGAGCCGATGAACGCGTGGATCGCCGTCGGCACGGTGCTGGTGCTGGGCGGCGTCTTCCTGGTCAGCCGCCCCCGTCAACCATAAAGGACCTTGGGCAGCCACAAGCCGATCTCGGGCCACAGGTAGAGCAGCACGATGGCGATGACCTGGATGGCCATGAAGGGCAGCATGCCGGCGAAGATCTGGTTCAGCGTCACGTGCGGCGGGGCCACGCCCTTCAGGTAGAAGGCCGCCATCGCCACCGGCGGGCTCAGGAAGGCGGTCTGCAGGTTCAGCGCCACGAGCAGGCCGAAGAACAGCGGGTCCACGCCGAAGTGGTCCAGCAGCGGGATGAAGATGGGCATGAAGATCACGATGATCTCGGTCCACTCCAGCGGCCAGCCGAGGATGAAGATGATGACCTGGCTCAGCACCAGGAACTCGACCTTGCTGAGCTTCATGCCCAGCACCCATTGCTCCACCAGCTCCTGCCCGCCCAGCAGCGCGAAGGCGGCCGAGAAGATGGCCGAGCCGACGAACAGCCAGCAGACCATGGCGCTGGTCTTAGCGGTCAGCAGCACCGACTCCTTGACCTCGGTCTGCAGCTTCGCCTGCCGGTAGGCCATCAGCGCCCACAGCAGCACGCCGCCGGCCGCGACGGCGCCCAGCACGGGGCTGACGGGACCGGCCAGGCCCTCCTTGTGAGCGACGAACCAGGCCAGGCAGCCCAGCAGGGGCAGCCACAGCAGCAGCCAGACCAGGAAGACAGGTCGGCGCTGGCCCGGCGCCCGCTTGTTGATGACCGAGTAGATGGCCGCCAGCACATAGCCGCCGAAGGCGCCGACGGCGGCCGCCTCAGTGGGCGTGGCCAGGCCGAACACGATGGAGCCCAACACCGCCAGGATCATGACCAGCAGCGGGAAGAAGCTGGTCAGCAGCAGCTTGAAGATCTCCAGGCGCTGGAAGTTCAGCACGGCGTAGAACGCCACCAGCACGGCGGCGGTGGCGGTCCAGGCGATCCAGCCGCGTCCGGTGTCGGCGGGCGCCGTGGGCGCTGAGGCGGCCGGCGCGGCGGATGCTGCTTCGCTGACGGCTGCCTCGGCCGGAGGCTCTGCCACGCCGCCGGCCGCGGCGACGGACTCGCTCGCAGGCTCGGCTGGCGGTTCGGCCAGTCCGCCGTCAGCAGGCGGCTCGGCCAAGCCGCCCGTGTCGGCCGGTGGCTCGGCGAGGCCGCCTTCGCTGGGCGACGGCGCCTCGCTGCCGATGGCCTGCATCGTCTCGGCCGGCGCGTCGGCGACATTGGGGTTGTGCGTATGCAGCCAGCCGATGGCGGCGATCAGCAGCACCAGCCCCACCGGCAGCAGTGCCACGCCCAGTTGGCGAAGCACCGGGC
>DASWWC010000054.1:0-9783 GCA_036401055.1 Roseateles sp. | reverse complement strand
GGCCTGGACGGCCACACGCGTCGCGCCGTTCGAAGCACCCGCCGCCAAGCCGCAGGCTGTGCCGGCGCCCTCGCCCGCCACCTTCCCGGCCGGCGTGTTCGGCCGCGCGGCACCGCCCGAGCGGCCCGCCGCCGTGTTGGTGCGCAACGCGACGATCTGGACCAGTGCCGCTGCCGGCACGCTGGCCGGCACCGACCTGCTGGTTCGCGACGGCCGCATCGCCGCCATCGGCAAAGGCCTGGCCGCACCGGCCGGCGCCGTCGTCATCGATGCACAAGGCAAGCACCTGACCCCCGGCCTCATCGACGCGCACTCGCACACCGCCGTCCACCGCGGCATCAACGAGTTCGCGCATTCGGTGACGGCCGAGGTGCGCGTGGGCGACGTGGTGGATGCGACCGACATCAGCGTCTACCGCCAACTGGCCGGTGGCGTCACCAGCGCCAACCTGCTGCACGGGTCGGCCAATGCCATCGGCGGCCAGAACCAGGTCATCAAGCTGCGCTGGGGACTGGATGCCGACGGGCTGAAGTTCGAAGGCGCACGGCCCGGCATCAAGTTCGCGCTGGGCGAGAACGTCAAGCGCGCCAACTTCCCCGCCACCGACGGCGACCCGCGCTACCCGACCACACGCATGGGCGTGGAGCAGGTCATGCGCGACGCCTTCCTGGCTGCGCAGGCCTACCGCGAACAACGCAAGGCAGACCCGCACACGCGCCGCGACCTGCAGCTGGACACGCTGGTGGAACTGCTGGAGAAGAAGCGCGTCATCCACATCCACAGCTACCGCGCCGACGAGATCCTGATGTTCGTCGTGCTGGCCAAGGAGTTCGGCCTGGAGGTGGCCGCCTTCCAGCACGTGCTGGAGGCCTACAAGGTCGCGCCCGAGATCGCATCGCTGGGCGCAGGCGCCTCAGGCTTCTCGGACTGGTGGGGCTACAAGGTCGAGGTGCAGGACGCGATTGCCTACAACGGCGCGATGACGCAAAAGGCCGGAGTGCTGACCAGCTTCAACTCCGACAGCGACGAGCTGGCGCGCCGCCTAAATACCGAGGCTGCCAAGGCACTGCGCTATGGCGGCACCGCCTGGGGCATGACCGAGGCCGACGCGCTGAAGTTCGTGACGATCAACCCGGCGAGGCAACTGCGCATCGATGGCCGCGTGGGCTCGCTGGAGGTGGGCAAGGATGCCGACTTCGTGCTGTGGAGCGCGCATCCGCTGTCCAGCGCCGCACGCGCCGAGCAGACCTGGATCGACGGCCGGCGCTACTTCAGCCGCGAGGAGGACGCGCAACTGCGCGAACGCGATCGCGTCGAGCGGGCCCGGCTGGTCGCGCTGGCGCTGCCCGAGCGCGCCAAGGCGGCCGCACCGCCGGAAGGACGGCCCGCCACGCCGCTGGCTGCCGCGCTGGACCAGCTCGAACTGCAGCGCTGGCTGCACCAGATGAACCGTGACCGCATCAGCTACTACGGCGGCGACGCCTGGCACGAATGCACGCAGGACGCGTACTGACATGAAGCTCGCCCTCATCGCTGCGCTGCTGAGCGCCACCTTCACCGCCCACGCCACGCCCAACACGCCGCCTCCGCCGCAGCGTGAACCGCTGCTGCTGCGAAATGCCACGCTGCATCCGGTCAGCGGCCCGGTCATCGCGGGCGGCAGCCTGCTCATCGTGAGCGGACGCATCCAGGCCATCGGCACCGACCTGGCCGCGCCGTCCGGCGCCAAGACCGTGGACCTCGGCGGCCGCCATGTCTACCCGGGCATGATCGCCGCCGACACCAGCCTGGGCCTGGCAGAGATCCGCTCGGTCGGCGCCAGCATGGACAGCAACGAGACCGGCGCGCTGAACCCGAATGCGCGCGCGCTGGTCGCCTTCAACGCCGACAGCGAGCTGCTGCCGGTCACGCGCGGCGGCGGTGTGCTGGCGGCGCTGGCCGTGCCCGAGGCGGGCCGCACGGGCCTCATCACCGGCACGTCCGCGCTGCTGCAGTTGGAAGGCTGGAACTGGCAGGACATGGCCTTGCTGCCCGAGGTGGGCCTGCACATCGCCGTGCCGCGGCTGCGACTGAACAGCGCCCTCTTCCCGACCCAGCCCGAGGCACGGCTGGCCGAGATGCGCCGCTCCACCGAGGCGCGCCTCAAGCTGCTGGACGACGCCTTCGAGTCGGCCAAGGCCTATGCGCTGGCGCGTGCGGCCGACGCGGCCACGCCCATCGACACGCGCTGGGAGGCCATGCGGCCCGTGCTGCCCGGCAAGCCAGGTGCGGCGCCGGCGCGGCCCGTGTTCATGCATGCCGACGACCCCGCGCAGATCCGTTTCGCGCTGGACTTCGCCGCACGACACGACTTGAAGCTGGTCATCGTGGGCGGCGCCGATGCCTGGCGCGTGGCCGACACGCTGCGCGAGCGTCGCGTGCCGGTCATCGTGGACGGCCTGCTGCGCCTGCCACTGCGTCGCGACGACCCGCCCGATGCGCTGTTCTCACTGCCCGCCAAGCTGGCCGCGGCCGGCGTGCAGTTCTGCATCGCCGAAGCCGGCCGCGATTCGACCAACGCGCGCAATCTGCCCTTCGAGGCCGCACAGGCACGCGCCTACGGCCTGTCCGACGACGAGGCGCTGAAGGCCGTCACGCTGTACCCGGCGCAGATCCTGGGCATCGCCGACCGGCTGGGCTCGCTGGAGGTCGGCAAGCTGGCCAACCTGTTCGTCGCCGACGGTGACCCGCTGGAGCAGGCGACGCGCATCGAGCGCGTGTTCATCCAGGGGCGCGAGGTGGAACTGAGCGACCGGCAGACGAAGCTGCGGGACAAGTACCTGCGACGTTAAGGTGCGATCTGCTCGGCGTAGTCATACAGCGCCGACAGGATGGCCTCGCCGCGCTCGTCGGCCGTCTCGCCGAGCTGGTCGATGCGCTCCATGAACGCCGCCAGCGTCTGCGCGCCGCCCTCTCCTTCGTGCAGCCGCGCGGCGCAATGGTGGTGCCAGCGCTCCGCTTCTTCCGGCCCCAGGCTCGCGGGGAAGTTGCGGGCGCGCCAGCGGAACACCAGCTCGTCCAGGCGTCCGTCCTGGAACGCCAGCTTGCCCTGGGCCGCACGTTCGGCGAGTTGCTCGGGCGTCATCGTGCGTGCACGGTTCAGCGCGCGGCGGTCCTCGCTGCCGATGAAGCCGCCGTACAGGTCCTCGTCCACATCAGCGGATGCGAAGGGCTCGCGCTGGAACACGTCGCCCCACAGGCCATCCAGCAAGCGGCCCTTCTCGGCCAGCACCCGGGCGTTAGCCAGCTGAGCGTCCATGTCATGCCCCCAGCGCTCGGCCATCGCCGGGCTCAGCGTCTTCAGGTTGCCGATGACGATGGGGCTCTTGTTGACGTGGATGGTCTTGATGGGCAGCCGCGTGACGCCCTCGGGCAGCGCGTCCTGCTTCGTGAACATGCGCTCGCGGATGGCGGCGGCGTTCAGGCCCAGCAGCTCGGTGGGATCGGCCGAGCAGTCCCACACGATCAACTCGTTCTTGTTGGTCGGGTGCGGCGCCAGCGGCCAAACCAGCGCGATGCAGCCGCGCTCGGGGCCGTACATGCCGGAGATGTGCAGGAAGGGCATGCCCTTGCCTTGAGCACTTGCGATCTCGTCCCACACCGCCTGCTTGCTGCGCAGCTTCACGCAGAAGTCCCACAGCTTGGGCTGCGCGGCCTTCAGCTTGCGCGCCAGCGCGACGGTGGCACGCACGTCCGACAGCGCATCGTGCGCCGCCTCGTGAGCCACGCCATTGGCGACGGTCAGGTGCTCCAGCTTGAAGCTGGGACGGCCGTCCTCGTGCCTGGGCCATTCCAGCCCGTCGGGTCGCAGCGCGTAGGCGCAGCGCACCACGTCCAGCAGGTCCCAGCGGCCGCAGCCGTTCTGCCATTCGCGGGCATAGGGGTCGATGAGGTTGCGCCAGAACAGGTGGCGGGTCACCTCGTCGTCGAAGCGGATGCTGTTGTAGCCCACGCCCACTGTGCCGGGCAGCGCCAGCACGGTCTCGATGGCCGCGGCGAACTCGTGCTCGGGCACGCCGCGTTCCTGGCAGTGCTGCGGCAGGATGCCGGTCAGCAGGCAGGACTCGGGGTCGGGCAGGTAGTCGGGCGCCGGCTGGCAGTACAGCATCAGCGGCTCGCCGACCTCGTTCAGCTCGGCATCGGTGCGCAGGCCGGCGAACTGCGCGGGGCGGTCGCGGCGCGGCACGCGGCCGAAGGTTTCGTAGTCGTGCCAGAAGAAGCTCAGGTCGCTCATGGGCCGGCACGATAGCGCAAGCCCTGGCCCGCCTCTTGTCGCCAAGCCACGATGGCTCCGTTAGAGTCGCCGCACGCCCATGCGACCGAGGAGCCTGCCGTGAAGAACCGCGCTGTGTTGCTGCAAGGATTGCTGGCCCTGGCCATCGCTGGCCCGGCCTGGGCGGATGACGACGACAGCATCGCCACCGACCGGCCGGACTTCGTCGAATCCAGCGACGTGGTTGGCAAGGGCCGCGTGCAGATCGAGACCAGCCTGGCCTGGGAGCGCGACCGCCAGGGCGGCTTGAAGGCGCGCACGGCCAGCACGCCGACGCTGCTGCGGGTGGGCGTGGCGGACACCTGGGAGCTGCGCTTCGAGACCGACGGCCGGCTGCGCCAGACGATCCAGGAGGCCGGCACGACGACGAAGGAGCGCGGCTGGTCGGACCTGGCGGTCGGCGTGAAATGGCACCAGCGCGACGGCGACGAGGCGAACCTCACGCCCGGCCTGGCCTGGCTGCTGCACGTCGACGTGGACAGCGGCTCGGGCGCCTTCCGCGGCCAGGGGCTGAGGCCGTCGCTGCGCATGGTGGCCGAGTGGGAGCTGCCGGGCGGCTGGTCGGCCGGCGTCATGCCGGGGCTGTACCGGGACCGCGACGAGCAGGGCCGGCATTTCACGGGCGCCATCCTGGCCGCGGTCGTCGGCAAGTCGCTGACGGAGCGGCTGCGCGGCTTCGTGGAGGTCTCGGGCCAGCAGCTGGCCTCCAGCCGCAACGGCGGCAGCGTGGCCACCTTCGACGCCGGCCTGGCCTACCTGCTGGACCGCAACCTGCAGGTCGACGTGGCGCTGTCGCGCGGCATCAACAAAAACGCACCCGACCTGTCGTGGACCATCGGCCTGTCCGGCCGTTACTGAGGAAGCCGCATGAACTTCAACATCCGCCAGCGGCTGCTGGCGCTGAGCCTGATGGGCGTGGCCTTCGTCGCCATCGTCGGGCTGGTGGGCTACCTGGCGCTGGGCACGCTGTCGAGTACGGCCGAGTCCGTCGCCCGCTCCAACACGGCACTGCGCGCCCAGCTGGAGGCGGACATGATGCACGACGCGCTGCGCGGCGACGTGCTGCGCGCGGTGCTGGGCGGCATCAAGGGCAACACCGCCGAGCTGGCGGATGTGCAGAAGGACATCGGCGAACACACGCAGGAGTTCCTCGCCCACATGACGGCGCTGAAGTCGCTGTCGCTCAGCTCGGCGGTCACGGCTGCCGTCGCCAAGACCGAGGGCGAGCTGAACGCCTACATCGCCAGCGCCAACGAGGTGGTCAAACTCGCGGGCAGCGACCTGGCCGCGGCGGAAGCGCGCCTGCCGGCCTTTGCCACGGCGTTCAAGGCGCTGGAAGCGGAGATGGAGCAGCTCAGCGACCTGATCCAGGCCTTCGCCCGCGAGACCGATGCAGCCGGCGCGGCCTCGGCCTCGCGGGCTCGGTGGCTGCTGATCGGCGCGGCGGTGCTGGGCGCCGCGCTGCTGCTGGTCGTCAACCAACTGGCCGCGCGCAGCATCACGAAACCGCTGCAGCGCGCGGTCAGCCACACGCAGACGGTGGCGGCCGGCGACCTCAGCCACCCCATCGAAGGCCATGGCCGCGACGAGACCGGCCAGTTGCTGCTGGCGCTGCAGCAGATGGGCAGCGGCCTCGCCCACATCGTGGGCCAGGTGCGTGCCAGCGCGGACTCCATCGCCACCGGCTCGGCCGAGATCGCCATCGGCAGCACCAACCTCAGCCAGCGCACCGAGGAGCAGGCCAGCAGCCTGGAGCAGACGGCATCGGCCATGGAGGAGCTGACCGCCACCGTGCGCAACAACGCCGAGACCGCCCAGCGCGCCACCGCGCTCGCGCGCTCGGCCGCGGCAGTGGCTCAGCAAGGCGGCACCGTCGTGGCCGAGGCCGTCGGCACCATGGCCGGCATCTCGGCCAGTTCGCGGCGCATTGCCGACATCATCGGCGTCATCGACGGCATCGCGTTCCAGACCAACATCCTGGCGCTGAACGCGGCCGTCGAGGCGGCACGCGCCGGCGAGCAGGGGCGCGGTTTTGCCGTGGTCGCGTCGGAAGTGCGCTCGCTGGCGCAGCGCTCGGCCACGGCCGCGCGCGAGATCAAGGGCCTGATCGGCGACAGCGTGGAGCGCGTGGAGACCGGCACCACGCAGGTGGGCCGCGCCGGCGAAACGGTGCAGAGCATCGTGGCCGAGGTCGGCAAGGTCAGCGACCTCATCGCCGAGATCAGCGCGGCCAGCGACGAGCAGAGTCGCGGCATCGGCCAGGTGGGCTCGGCCGTCGCCATCCTGGACCAGATGACCCAGCAGAACGCCGCGCTGGTTGAACAGAGCGCGGCGGCGGCCGAAAGCCTGAAGGATCAGGCGGCGCGGCTGGCCGAACTGGTCGCCCAGTTCAAGCTGCCACGGTGATCAGCGCTTCTTCACAACGACGCTGCCGATGGAGTAGCCCGCGCCGAAGGAGCAGATGACCCCCGCGTCGCCCGCCTTCAGGTCGCCGCGATGGTGGTGGAAGGCAATGATGGAGCCCGCCGACGCGGTGTTGGCGTACTCGTTCAGGATCAGCGGCGCGATCTCGTCGCCGGCATCGGCGCCCACCAGCTTCTTGATGACCAGCTGGTTCATGCCCTGGTTGGCCTGGTGCAGCCAGTAGCGGCTGACCTGCGTGGGCTCCAGGCCCAGCTTGCCCAGATGCGTCTCGATGTGGGCGGCGGCCATGGGCACCACTTCCTTGAAGACCTTGCGGCCCTCCTGGTAGAAGGTCAGGTCGCGCGCGTTGGGGTCGCGGTCTTCGGCGCGGTTCATGAAGCCGAAGTTGTTGCGGATGTTGCTGCTGAACTGCGTGGCCAGCTGCGTGCCCAGGATCTCCCACTGCTCCGCACCAGTGGCCGTCTCGGCGCGCTCGACGATGAGCGCCGTGCAGACGTCGCCGAAGATGAAATGGCAGTCGCGGTCGCGCCATTCCAGGTGGGCGGATGTGATCTCGGGGTTCACGACCAGCACGCATTTCGACGCGCCCGAACGCACCGCGTTGTAGGCCTGCTCCAGCGCGAAGGTGGCAGACGAGCAGGCCACGTTCATGTCGAAGCCATAGCCGCCCGCGCCCAGCGCCTGCTGGATCTCGACCGCCATGGCCGGGTAGGCGCGCTGCATGTTGGCACTCGAACAAAGCACCGCGTCGATGTCAGCGCCGGTCTTGCCGGCCTGCTGCAGCGCCTGCTTCGCAGCGTCGACGGCGATCTCGGCCATCAGCGAGATCTCGTCGTCGCCGCGCGGCGCGAACTTCGGATACATGCGAGCCGGGTCCAGCACGCCGTCCTTCTCGATGACGTAGCGCTGCTTGATGCCGGAGGCCTTCTCGATGAACTCGACGCTGGAGTGCGTCATCGCGGCGCGCTCACCGGCCGCGATCGCGTCGGCATGGAGCGCGTTCTGGCGGTCGGCGTAGGCGTTGAACGCCTCCACCAGCTCGGCATTGGTGATGACGTGCGGGGGGCGGTACAGACCGGTGCCGGAGATGACGACGGGCGGGAATGAAGCTTGCATGAAGAGGTCGCCCTGCTGATGTACGAAGCCTGAAATCTTACCGAGCCATGCTGACGCCCTCAGCCGGCACCAGACTGGACGCCATGCACGAAGACAGTCTCCTTCCTCCCGATGACTCACTGCGCCTGACGCTGCACAACGAGGTGCACGCACGGCCGCCCGCACGCATCCGGCTGCCGGCCGTCATCGTCCACATCGCCGTGCTGAACGATGGCATCAGCCGCGCCGACGAACTGGCCCACCTGCGCCTGCTGCCCGGCCATCACGCGCTGGCCGAGACCGCGCTGAGCGGCAATTTCGTGCGGCTGCGCTGCGGTGGCTTCTCGATGAAGTGGGAGCGCCATGCCGAGTTCACGCGCTACTCCATCCTGCAGCCGCTGCCAGCTGATGCGGAGCCGTCGCCACAGGCGCTGGACCGGCTGGCGCTGCGCGTCGCGCCGGAGTGGCTGGGACGCATCCCCGGCCGCACCATCGCGGCTATCAAGCTGGTCATGATCGAACGGTCGCTGGCCTTCGCGCCTAGCGCGCTGGCCGAGGCCCAGGCCTGGTTCGGCGAGCAGGCCGTCGTGGCGTCCACGATGGGCGGTCATTCGCTGGTCGTCACCGACTTCCACCTGAGGGCCACGGGCTTCGAGCACATCGTCGTGCTGGCCGAGCCCGGCACGCCCGAGACCCGCGCCGGCCGCATCTGCCAGCGACTGCTGGAACTGGAGACCTACCGGCTGATGGCCTTGCGCGGCCTGCCTGCCGCCAAGGCGCTGGGTGCGACGCTGGCCGAGGTGGAGGCCACGCTGGCCGCCATCACCGCCCGGCTGCAGGCGCGCGGCGCATCGGAGGCCGAGCTGCTGGACGACCTGATCTCCACCGCCGCCCGCGTGGAGCACGCGACGGCCCAGCACCAGTACCGCTTCGGCGCGACGCTGGCCTATCACGCCATCGTCGAGTCCCGCATCGAGGAGCTGCACGAGGGCAAGGTGGCCGGCACGCAGACGCTGGGCGAGTTCATGCAGCGCCGGCTGTCGCCCGCCATTGCCACGGTGGACGCCACGGCCCAGCGCCTGGCCAGCCTGTCGCAGCGCATCACCCGTGCCAGCGCGCTGCTGCGCACGCGCGTGGACATCGCCACCGAGGCGCAGAACCAGCAGCTGCTGACCCAGCTCGGCGACGGCCAGCGCACGCAGCTGCGCATGCAGGCCACCGTGGAAGGCCTGTCGCTGGCGGCCATCACCTACTACGTGGTCAGCCTGCTGCTGTACGGCTTCAAGGCATTGAAGAGCGAGGGCTGGCTGCCGGTGGCGCCCGAGGTCGCGGCCGGCGCGGCCATTCCGTTGGTGCTGCTGGCCGTGTGGCAGACGACGCGGCGCATCCACCGCAAGTTCTTCAACCACTGAGCAGCACGTCCAGGCCCGGCCGGCGCAGCGCGTCCAGCCGGGCCGGGTCGGCCTGTGGCGTGACGATGAGCGTGGACAGCGCGGCCAGCGGCGCCACGCGGAAGGGCGAGACCTTGCCCAGCTTGTCGCTGCTGGCCATCAGCACCGTCTCGGCGGCCTGCGCCATCAGCAGCGCCTTGACCTGCGCCTCCTCGGCGTCGCCGGTGGACAGGCCGAACTCGGCGTCCACGCCGGTCGCGCCGAGGAAGTAGCAGTCCGCCCGCAGCGCCTGGATGGCCTGCGCCACGCCCGCCCCCACGGCCACGCCGGAGTGCTTGAACAGGCGGCCGCCCAGCATCAGCACCTCCACCGTCGGATGCTCGATCAGCGCGGCGGCGATGACGGGGCTGTGCGTCGCGATCGTGGCGCGCAACGTGGCCGGCAGCTGCTGCACCATGGCCAGCGTGCTGGTGCCTCCGTCGACGAACACCAGCTGCCCGTCGGCGATCAGCGCCGCCGCCGCGCGGCCCAGCGCGCGCTTCTCGTCCACCGCGATGGCGC
>DASWWC010000053.1:0-2308 GCA_036401055.1 Roseateles sp. | reverse complement strand
CGAGCGGCCGGTTGTGGAGGTCTTCGTGTTCGGCACGCGGCTCACGCGCATCACGCGCCAGCTGCGCCAGCGCGACCCCGACGCCGCCGTCGCCGCGGCGGCTGCGGCCGTGCCCGACTGGGCCGGCGGCACGCGCATCGCGGCGGCGCTGCATGCGTTCAACCGCGACTGGGCCCACCGCATGCCGGCCGGCGCCACCCTGCTGCTGGTCACCGACGGGCTGGAGGCCGACGCCGCCGACGCCCAGCGCCTGGCCTTCGAGGCGCAACGCCTGCGGCTGCTGTGCCACGAGCTGGTCTGGCTGAACCCGCTGCTGCGCTTCGACGGCTTCCAGCCCCGCGCGGCCGGCGTGCGCGCGCTGCTGCCCGAGGTCAGCCGCCACCTGCCCGTGCACGACCTCGCCAGCGTGGACCGGCTGGTCGCGGCCTTGGCGGCACCGACACGCTGAGCGGCGGCCGTCCTACAGCGTGGCGGCGCATCGTCCGCTGCGACGCAGGCCCCGCAAATCCTAGATTTGAGTTTCAGCGGTGCGCACCGGGCGCTGCCGCTTCCGACGAAAGGAAACCTGCCATGAAGATCTCGCAAATCGCCTCCCTCGCCCTCGTCGCCGCCATGGCCGCACCGCTGGCGGTGCAGGCTGCCGACAGCAAGCCCGCCGGCACCGCCAAGGTCTGGGTCAAGGACTCGGTCGTGACGACCAAGATCAAGGCCCAGCTGGCCGCCAGCCAGGTCTCGTCGCTGGCGCTGGTGCACGTGGACACCGATGCCGACGGCTGGGTGCAGCTGACCGGCAAGGTCGCCAGCCAGGCCGAGAAGGACCGCGCCGAAGCCATCGCCAAGGCGGTGGAGGGCGTGAAGTCGGTGGACAACCGGCTGACCGTCACCAGCAAGTAAGCCCGCGTGGCAATCCGGCGCGCGCCGGTCAGAATGCAGCGATGCAACTGACCGGCCAGCAGCTTCTGCCCCTGTCCCAGGACCGCGCCTGGGCCGCGCTGAACGACATCGCCCTGCTGCAGGCCGCGCTGCCCGGCTGCGAGTCCATCACGCCGGCCGGCGACCACGCCTTCGACGTGCTGATGGCCGTGTCCATCGGCCCGGTGAAGGCGCGCTTCAAGGGCCGGCTGCAGCTGTCCGACCTCGACCCGCCGCGCGGCTACCGGCTGGGCTTCGAGGGCTCGGGCGGCCCCGCTGGCCACGGCAAGGGCCAGGCCCGGGTGACGCTGGAGGCGCTGTCCGCACACGAGACGCGTCTGAGCTACGACGCCTCGGCCAGCGTGGGCGGCAAGCTCGCGCAGATCGGCTCGCGCCTCGTGGACGCGGCGGCGCACAAACTGGCGCAGGACTTCTTTGAGCGCTTCGTCGCCGCGCTGCCGGTGGCGCAGCCGCCGGCCGGCGCCGAACCCGCGCCCGCGCCGCGCCTCGGTCTGCTGCAGCGGCTGCTGGCCTGGCTGAAGCGCCACTAAAATTCCGCGCATCCGACCCGACGGGCCTGCGCAGTGCAGGCCCGTTCTTTTTTGCCCGCCATGTCCACGCCCTCCTGCCGCCTGCCGCAGGTCGACGCGCTGAAAACGCTCGCCGCCCAGGTCATCGTGCTGCACCACCTCGTCAGCTACGGCCCCATCGCCCGCTCGGCCCATGCCGCGCTGCCCGAGCTCGGCGAGCTGCTGCAAGACTACGGTCGCATGGCGGTGCAGGTCTTCCTGGTGGTGGGCGGCTACCTCAGCGCGCGTGGCCTGTCGCCGCGCGGCGGTGCGCTGCAGGCCGGCGTGCCGGCGCTGCTGTGGCGGCGCTATCTGCGGCTGGTGCTGCCCTTCCTGGCCGCGCTGGCGCTGACGCTGGCCGCCAGCGCGCTGATCGCCCAGGCAGCGCCCGAGCTGCTGCCGGCCGGCATCTCCGCGGGCCAGTTGCTGGCGCATGCGCTGCTGCTGCACGATGTGCTGGGCTACGAGGCGCTGACCGTGGGCGCCTGGTACGTGGCCATCGACCTGCAACTGTTCGCGCTGCTCGTGGGCCTGCTGTGGCTGGCGCGGCGCGGCTGGCGGCATCCGGGCCGTCCGCTGGTCGGGCCACTGCTGGTGGCCGGCGTGGCGCTGGGCTCGGCCTTCGTCTTCAACCTGGACCCGGCGCTGGACGTCTGGGCGCCCTACTTCTTCGCCGCCTATGGGCTGGGCGCGCTGGTGCACTGGCTGGGCAGCTGGCGCCATGGCCGCGCGGGCCTGGCGCTGCTGGCGCTGGCCATGGCCGTGGCGCTGTGGCTGGACTGGCGCGACCGCCTGGCGCTGGCGCTGGCCACCGCGCTGTGGCTGGC
>DASWWC010000052.1:0-41975 GCA_036401055.1 Roseateles sp. | reverse complement strand
GCGCTCGGCGTACTTCAGCAGCGGCAGCGCGTTCTTGGACATGTCGATGCCGTAGTAGTCCAGGCGCCACAGCAGCGGGGCGATGGCCACGTCGAGCATCGAGAAGTCGTCGCCCAGCATGTACTTGTTCTTCAGGAAGATCGGCGCCAGCTGCGTCAGGCGGTCGCGGATCTGCGAGCGGGCCTTCTCCAGCTGCTTGTCGGTCGCTTTGACGGTCGTGCCACGGCCTTCGAGGACGTTCACGTGGGCGAACAGCTCCTTCTCGAAGTTCAGCAGGAACAGGCGCACGCGGGCGCGAGCCACCGGGTCGCCGGGCATCAGCTGCGGGTGCGGGAAGCGCTCGTCGATGTACTCGTTGATGATGTGCGACTCGTACAGGATGAGGTCGCGCTCGACGAGGATGGGCACCTCGTTGTACGGGTTCATCAGGGCGATGTCTTCCGGCTTCGCGAACAGGTCGACGTCACGGATTTCGAAGTCCATGCCTTTCTCGAACAGCACGAAACGGCAGCGGTGCGAGTAGGGGTCGGTGGTACCGGAGTAGAGGACCATCATGGCTTGGGCTCCCGAGGGGTCAGTCAATCAAAACACGCGGCGGTGAGGCTGCGCTGAAAAAGCAAACGCAGTGGGTGGCTGGAAGCCCGCCCCACTGCGTGTTTGGCACCGCCTTCGGGCGGCGCCGGGACTGGAAGGTTTACTTCACGTCCTTCCAGTACGAGGCGTTGAGGCGCCAGGCGAAGATCGTCAGGAAGCCGAGGAAGATCAGCACGATGACGCCCAGCTGGAAGCGCTGGCCTTGTGCAGGCTCGCCCATCCACTGCAGGTAGGCGACCAGGTCGGCGACGGCATCGTCGTACTGGCGCTCGGTCAGCGTGCCGGGCGTCAGTTGCTGATAGCCGGCGAAGACGTGCATCTTCTTGCTGTGGTCGTGCGGGTCGGCAACCTCGTCGAACTTGGCGGCGCGCTGGCCCTGCAGTTCCCACATCACATGCGGCATCGCGACGCTCGGGAAGGCCAGGTTGTTCCAGCCCGTCGCCTTGGTGTCGTCGCGGTAGAAGTTCCGCATGTAGGTGTAGAGGTAGTCCGCACCCGAGCCCTTGGAGCCATCGGCGCGCGAGCGTGCGATGACGGTCAGGTCCGGCGGGTTGGCGCCGAACCAGTCCTTGGCGTCCTGCGGATTCAGGCTGACCTTCATCGTGTCGCCCACCTTGTCGGCAGCGAACAGCAGGTTGTTCTTGATGTCGGCGTCGGTCAGGCCGATGTCGCGCATGCGGTTGTAGCGGTGGAAGGCCGCGGCATGGCAGTTCAGGCAGTAGTTGACGAACAGCTTGGCGCCGTTCTGCAACGCCGCCATGTCCGACATCTTTTCCTTGGGGAACTTGTCCCACTCGATGCCGCCGCCGGCCGCTTGGGCAACGCTCAGGCTCAGCGAGGCCAGCAGGATCGCAATCAGCTTTTTCATTGGTGTTCTTGCTCCGCGTCTCAATCAGTGGGCCTGGAAGGTCACGCGATCAGGCACCGGCTTGGGCGTACCCAGGCGGCTCCACCACGGCATCAGCAGGAAGAAGCCGAAGTAGAACAGCGTGCCGGCCTGCGCCACCAGCGTGCCCATGTCGCTGGGCGGCTGGATGCCCAGATAACCCAGCACCAGGAAGAACACGACGAACACCGTGTAGACCCACTTGTGCCAGTCTGGGCGGTAGCGAATGGACTTCACCGGGCTGTGGTCCAGCCAAGGCAGGAAGAACAGGATGATGACGGCGCCACCCATGACGACCACACCCCAGAACTTCGCATCGAAGACCTTGAGCAGGAAGATCAGCACGGCCGCGGCGACCAGCAGCGCGATCTTGGCAGCGCCCCCGAACTTGCCCTTCAGGAAGCTCACGACGGCCGCGGCGGCGATGAGGCCGCACAGCACGTTGACCATCACGTCCGTGGTGGCGCGCAGCATCGAGTAGAACGGCGTGAAGTACCAGACCGGCGCGATGTGCGCAGGCGTCTTCAGCGGGTCGGCCGGGATGAAGTTGTTGTACTCCAGGAAGTAGCCACCGAACTCGGGTGCGAAGAACACGATGGCGGTGAAGGCCATCAGGAACAGGCAGACGCCGTAGATGTCGTGCACCGTGTAGAACGGATGGAAGGGCACGCCGTCCACGGGCTTGCCGTTCGCGTCCTTCGGGCCCTTCTTGATCTCGACGCCATCCGGGTTGTTGGAGCCGACATCGTGCAGCGCCAGCAGGTGGGCCACCACCAGGCCCAGCAGCACCAGCGGCACGGCAATGACGTGGAAGCTGAAGAAGCGGTTCAGCGTCGCGTCGCCGACGACGAAGTCGCCGCGGATCATCAGCGCCAGGTCTTCACCGACGAAGGGCACGGCAGCAAACAGGTTCACGATGACCTGGGCGCCCCAGTAGGACATCTGCCCCCAGGGCAGCAGGTAGCCCATGAAGGCCTCGGCCATCAGGCACAGGAAGATCGCGCAACCGAAGATCCAGACCAGCTCGCGCGGCTGGCGGTAGCTGCCATAGATCAGGCCACGGAACATGTGCAGGTAGACGACCACGAAGAAGGCCGACGCACCCGTGGAGTGCATGTAGCGGATCAGCCAGCCCCAGGGCACATCGCGCATGATGTACTCGACCGAAGCGAAGGCCAGGCTCGCATCCGGCTTGTAGTGCATCACCAGGAAGATGCCGGTGACGATCTGGATCACCAGCACCAGCAGCGCCAGCGAGCCGAAGATGTACCACCAGTTGAAGTTCTTCGGAGCGTAGTACTCCGACATGTGGACCTTGTAGGCGTCGAACGCGGTCGGGAACCGGTTCTCCAGCCAGGTCATCGTCTTCACACCCACCGAGGCGCCGGCAGGGGCTTCCTTGAATTCAGCCATGTCTCGTCCCGTTTTCTAGTTAGGCCTTCTTGTCTTCGCCAATGAGCAGCTTGGCGTCGGACAAGTACACGTGGGGCGGCACCTCGAGGTTGTCGGGCGCAGGCTTGTTCTTGAAGACGCGGCCGGCCATGTCGAAGGTCGAGCCGTGGCAGGGGCACAGGAAACCGCCCGCCCAGTCGTTCGGCAACGAGGGTTGCGGGCCGGCAGCGAACTTGTCGCTGGGCGAGCAGCCCAGGTGGGAGCAGATGCCCACGGCGACGAAGTACTCGGGCTTGATCGAGCGGTGCGCGTTCTTCGCGTACTCCGGCGTCGGGTAGGCCTTACGGTCGGAATTGGGGTCAGCCAGTTCGCCGTCATGCTTCTTCAGGGCCTCCAACTGCTCCGGCGTGCGGCGCACGATCCAGACCGGCTTGCCGCGCCATTCGACGGTCAGCTTCTCGCCGGGCTTGAGGTTGGAAATGTCCACCTCGACGGGAGCGCCGGCCGCCTTGGCTCGCTCACTGGGCGCAAAGGTGCTGACGAAGGGAACGGCGGTCGCGACGCCGCCAACGGCGCCGGCGCAACTGGTCGCGATCAACCAGGTGCGTTTGCCTTGGTCCACTTGCTGGTCACTCATGAGGGTCCTCTGAAGAGACTTCTATTCGGGGCAGCCGAGGATTCTAGCGGACGCCGGTTTGTGATCCGCCCGGACCCGCGCCACGGGCACCACAGGTTTACCCGCCTTCCGCCCCGCCAGGCCTCCCGTCAAGATGCCTGACTACACTTCGGCCCGTCCCAAGGAGCCCTGCGCATGAGTTTCTTTTCCGAGTTCAAGGAGTTTGCCGTCAAGGGCAACGTCATCGACCTGGCGGTCGGCGTCATCATTGGTGGCGCCTTCGGCAAGATCGTCGATTCGCTGGTGGGCGACGTCATCATGCCGGTGGTCAGCAAGATCTTCGGCGGCCTGGATTTCAGCAACTATTTCATCCCGCTGGCCGGCCAGACGGCCACGACGCTGGCCGACGCCAAGAAGGAAGGCGCCGTGCTGGCCTACGGCAGCTTCATCACCGTCTCGCTGAACTTCATGATCCTGGCCTTCGTCATCTTCCTGATGATCAAGCAGATCAACCGCCTCAAGCGCGCCGACGAGCCTGCCGCAGCGCCCGCCGAGCCGCCGGCCACGCCCGAGGACATCCAGCTGCTGCGCGAAATCCGTGACGCATTGAAGCGTTAGTCGTTTTTTGACTGCGCAAGCCCGGTAAGCAATGGTTACCGGGCTTTTTTTTGCCACGGAGTTGGCACCTGTAGAAAACCCGGACTTGTTGCCGGCGCGATACTTTCGGTGACTCCCTTGTCACTTTGTTGATGAACGCGCCCGAGATACGCCTGAACCCGCACCTCGAAGCTTCGCTGACCCGCATCCGGCTGGCGGCTGAGCAGGCGGCGGAGCGCTGCGCGGAAGGCCTGGGGCTGTCGGCCCTGTCCGCCGGACAGGTCAAGCGGCGCGACGCGCTGCTGGCGGCGCAGTTCGTGTTCCGCCAGCAACAGGGCACCTTCCTGCAGCGCTTCCTGCAGAGCCTGCGGCGCCAGATCACCACCGAGCAGGGCGAGACCAAGCCCGTGGCCGCAGCGCCCAAGAAGGACTGGGGCGAGCTGTCGCTGATGGACGACGACCAGGTCAACAACCTGGTCGCGGCCGACCGCATCGGCCTGGCCATCGGCCACCACTGCGAATGGGAGTTGCGCGAGGTCGACTCCTACGTCGCCGGCATCCAGGTCGGCGAGCGCAACCCGCTGCGGCCCGAACTGGTGGGCCAGGCCTTGCTGGACGCCGTGCAGGCCATCACCGACGACCCACTGAGCCGCCAGACGCTGACCGACGAGCTCACCCGCTCGCTGGCCCAGGAGATGCGCGCCTGCTACGGCGACATCGCCGAGCTGCTGCGCTCGCGCGGCCTGCGCCCGCAGGACCTTCGTGTGCGTGCCGCGCAGGACGGCAGTTCGCGCAACGGCCCGTTGGGCGGCGCGACCCAGCCCGGCGAGTTCGACTCCGGCCACGGCGCCATGTCCACGCGCGGTGGCGGCGGCGGTTACGGCGCTTCGGGTCATGGCGGACTGGGCGGCGGCGGTTTCGGACGCTCGGGCGGCGGCAGCCGCAGCGGCGGCCTGGGCGGATTCGGTGGCCGCGGAGGCGGTGGCGGCATGGGCCGCGTCGACCCGCAGATGATGGACCTGCTGCGCCGGCTCGCGCAGACGCCCGGTGGCTACGACAGCGGCAGCTTCGAAGGCGGGCACTCCAGCCGCATGGGGCTGGATACCCTGTCCGGCGAGCCCAGCGCCTGGGGCCAGTTGCCCATCCCGGCCAACCTGATCCACCAGCACCGCGACGAACTGCGCCAGGCCGCCACCGGCCGGCTGGACCACATGGTCATCGACGTGGTGGCGGGATTGTTCGACCAGATCCTGTCCGACCCCAAGGTGCCGCCGCAGATGGCGCGGCTGCTGGCCCGGCTGCAGCTGCCGGTGCTGCGTGTGGCGCTGGGCGACGAAACCTTCTTCTCGTCGCGCCGCCACCCGGTGCGCCAGTTCGTCAACCGCATGGCGTCGCTCGCCTGCGCCTTCGACGACTTCAGCGAAGACCCGGGCCGCGCCTTCCTGGCCCATGTGCGCGACCTCGTGCAAGACGTCGCCAACGGCGACTTCGACCGCATGGACGTCTACACGGCCAAGCTGGACACGCTGGAAACCTTCATCGCCGAGCAGGCACGCAACACGCTGAAGGCCAGCGGCGACGCCGCCGCCGTCGTCGAGCGCCGCGAGACCGACCTGCGCCTGCAGCAGCGCTATGCGCTGCAATTGCAGCAGCAGTTGGCCAAGGTGCCGATGCAGGAGTTCCTGCGCAGCTTCCTGGCCGGCGTGTGGAGCCAGGCCATCGTGCTGGCCTCTCGCGAGGGCGCGCCGGAGCGCGCGCTGCGCCTGCGCACGCTGGGCCGCAGCCTGGTCATGAGCGTGCAGCCCAAGGGCGGCACGGCGGCGCGCGCCGACTTCCTGCGCGAGCTGCCCAACCTGATGCGCACGCTCAACGAAGGCCTGGACCTGATCCGCTGGCCCGACGGCCCGCGCAAGGACTTCTTCGGTGCGCTGCTGCCTGCCCATGCCGAGTCGCTGAAGGGCCAGGCGCCCAGCGCGCTGGACACCAACCTGCTGATCAAGCAGCTGGACCAGATCTTCGGCGTGCCGCCGCCGGCCGAGGCCGACCTGAGCAAGCCGTTGGCCGGCGAGACCCAGCCGGCCGAACTGGACGTCAGCCAGCGCCTGACGCCGGCCGAGGCCAAGAGCCTGGGCCTGGTCGAAGAGGCCAGCGTCGACTGGAACGGCGAGGTCGACCTGGACCTGTCCGGCAACGACGCGGCCGCCGCGGCCGAGCCTATGCAGGCGGTGGACATCTCCATCGACGGCCTGCCCGCCGCCGAGGCGGCGTCCGAGCCCAGCGCCGGCGCCCAGCTGATGGACAACATGCAGCTCGGCTTCGCCTACCAGATGCACACCGGCACGGAGTGGCAGAAGATGCGCCTGGCCCACGTCAGCGCGGGCCGCAGCTTCTTCATCTTCACGCACGGCAACCGCCACCAGGAGACGGTGACCATGACGGCCCGCATGCTGAAGAAGCTCTGCGAGGCCGGCCGCATGCGCGCCTACGAGACGGCCCACCTGCTGGAACGCGCGACCGCCCGCACGCGTGCGCAGCTGGCCGCACTCGGCGGCAGCGGACGCTGAGACCCGGCGCCTACGCGGGCGCCAAGCGACGCGCCATCGCCAGCGCCGCGGCCAGGCTGGCCGGATCGGCACGGCCCTGGCCGGCGATGTCGAAGGCCGTGCCGTGGTCGGGGCTGGTGCGCACGAAGGGCAGCCCCAGCGTCACGTTGACGCCCTGCTCCACGCCCAGGTACTTGACCGGGATCAGCCCATGGTCGTGCGTCATCGCCACCACCACGTCGAACTCGCCGCGACGGGCGCGCATGAAGACAGTGTCGGGCGCGTAAGGCCCGCTGGCATCCATGCCCACCGCACGAGCATCGGCGATGGCCGGCGCGATGTGCAGGATCTCCTCGTCGCCGAACAGCCCGCCCTCGCCCGCATGCGGGTTCAGCCCGGCCACGGCGATGCGCGGTGCCCGCACGCCCATGCGCTTCAACGCGGCAGCCGTGATGGCCAGCGTCTGCAGCACGTTGTCACGGGTCACCCGCTCGATCGCATCGCGCAGCGAGCAGTGGATGGTGACCAGCACCGTGCGCAGCTCCTCGTTGGCCAGCATCATGCGCACCGGAGGGCCGCCGGCCAGCGCCTGCAGCATCTCCGTGTGGCCGGGGTAGGGCGAGCCGGCCGCGTGCAGTGCCTCCTTGTGGATGGGCGCGGTCACCAGCGCACGGCCCCGGCCGGCCTGGATCTCGGCCACCGCCGCCTCGATGCAGCGCGCTGCTGCCGCGCCGGCGCGGGCGTCCACGCGGCCCAGCGCCACATCGGCCAGGTCGGTCGGCAGGCCGGCCGGCTGCCAGACCGGCAGGCAGTGGGGCGGCACGACCTCGTCCGGCCGCTGCAGTTCGGCCACGGCAAGCTCCAGGCCCAGCGCCGCCACGGCCTGGCGCAGCACGGCCACATGGCCCACGACGACCGCATCGCGCGGCGCCTCACGGCGCCACAGGCTGGCGATGATCTCGGGGCCAATGCCGCAGGCATCGCCCATGGTGACGAGCAGGGGGGCGGCCGAAGCAATCGCAGTCATGGCGACATTCTTTCATCACGGCACCGCCAGGCTGGCAGACTGCGGCCCACCATGAATCCAAACGCTTCCTACCCCATTGGCAAGCCAGGCCAAGCCTGGGGCGCCGCCGAAGTGGCCGCCTGGCGGGCCGGCGTGCGCCAGCAGCGCAGCTATGCCGAAGACGTACTCGCGGCCATCGCGCCGCTGCGGCAGGACTTCGACGTGGACGAGTACGGCGCGCTGGCCTATGACGGCGAGCACTTCCCACTGCTGGCCGTGCGCACCCGCGGCTGGCGCGACGACCTGCCCACGCTGATCGTCACCGGCGGCGTGCATGGCTACGAGACCAGCGGCGTGCTGGGCGCGCTGCAGTTCCTGCACGACCACGGGCTGGAGACTGCCGGGCGCGCCAACCTGCTGGTCGTGCCCTGCGTCAGCCCTTGGGCCTACGAACGCGTGCAGCGCTGGAACCGCGATGCGCTGGACCCCAACCGCAATTTCCGCGCGGGCAGCCCGGTCGGCGAATCCACCGCGCTGGTGGAGCTGCTGGCCCCGCTGCACGGCCGCACGCTGATGCACATCGACCTGCACGAGACGACGGACTCCGACGAATCGGAGTTCCGCCCCGCGCTGGCGGCGCGGGACGGCGAGGCCTTCGAGCCCGGCGAGATCCCCGACGGCTTCTACCTGGTGGACGACGCGGAGCGACCTCAGCCCGAGTTCCAGCGCGCCGTCATCGAAGCCGTGGCCCGGGTCACGCACATCGCCGAACCCGATTCCAACGGCCAGATCATCGGCTGCCCGCTGCAGCAGCATGGCGTCATCAGCTTCGCCGTCAGCCAGCGCGGCCTGTGCGCGGCCATCACCGGCGCGCGCTTCAGCACGACCACCGAGGTCTATCCCGACAGCCCGCGCACCACACCTGAGGAATGCGTGGCTGCCCAGGTCGCCGCCGTGCGCGCAGCCATCACCCACGCGCTGGACAGCGAACTCAAGCCGGGTTAGGCACGTCGATGAAGCGGTAGTCCAGCCCCAGCTCTGCCGCCACGCGCTCGCCCACGCCCTGCACGCCGTAGCGCTCGGTCGCATGGTGGCCGGCCGCGACGAAGGCCACGCCCGTCTCGCGGGCGTAGTGGGCCTGGGGCTCGGAGATCTCGCCAGTGACGAACACGTCGGCACCCGCCGCGATGGCCGACTCGAAATAGCCTTGCGCGCCGCCGGTGCACCAGGCCACGCGGCGCAGCGGCCGGCCGTCACCAGCGGCCAGCACCGGCGTGCGACCGGTCAGCACCTGCAACTGCGCGGCCACTGCATCCAGCGTGGTGGCGTCGGTGGTGCCGATGAAGCCCAGGTCGGCGTCGCCGAAGCGGGCATCAGCCGTCCAGCCCAGCCGCCGCCCCAGCTGCGCGTTGTTGCCCAGCTCCGGGTGCGCGTCCAGCGGCAGGTGGTAGGCGAACAGGTTCACGTCGTGGCGGATCAACTGCGCCAGGCGCTGCTTCATCCAGCCCGTCACACGACCGTCCTGACCGCGCCAGAACAGGCCGTGGTGGACCAGGATGGCATCGGCCCCGGCCTCGATGGCGGCCTCGATCAGCGCCAGGCTGGCAGTGACCCCACAGACCAGCCGGTGGACCTCGGCACGGCCCTCGACCTGCAGACCGTTCGGCCCATAATCCTTGAAGCGCGTGGGCTCCAGCATCTGGTTCAGATGGCGTTCCAGCGCGGCGCGGTCGGTCATGGCTTGAGAGGTGTGGGGTGTTGAAACGGCTCTGGCTGATTTTCGCGCAGGCGGTCACGGTGGTGCTGGCCGCCCTGTTCGTCGTGGCCACGTTGAAGCCGCAGTGGCTGCAGCAGGCGCGCTGGCGCCCCGCCCCGGTCGCCGAAACGGCGCGCGAAATCGCATTGCCCCCCGCCCCGCCCTCGCCCGCCGCTTCGGTGATGCGCACCGGCTTCGCGCAGGCCGCGCGCGCCGCGGCGCCGGCCGTCGTCAGCATCACGGCCAGCAAGGCGCCATCGCGTGCGGGCCGCGCCCGTGAACAAGGCTTTCCGTTCAACTTCCCCTTCGGTCCGCGCTCCCCGCATGGCACACCCCAGCTGGGGCTGGGCTCGGGCGTCATCATCTCGGGCGACGGCGTGCTGCTGACCAACAACCATGTCGTGGACGGCGCCGCCGACATCGAGGTGCAGCTGACCGACGGCCGCCAGGCGCGCGCCGAGTTGATCGGCACCGACCCCGAGACCGACCTGGCCGTGCTGAAGATCGCCCTGCCCAACCTGCCGGCGGTGCCGCTGGGCGAGGCGGCCAGCCTGCAGGTGGGCGATGCGGTGCTGGCCATCGGCAACCCGTTCAACGTGGGCCAGACGGTCACCTCCGGCATCGTGTCGGCGCTGGGCCGCAATCAGCTGGGCATCAACACCTTCGAGAACTTCATTCAGACCGACGCGGCCATCAACCCCGGCAACTCGGGTGGCGCGCTGGTGGACGCGGACGGCCGGCTGGTGGGCATCAACACCGCCATCTTCTCGCGCAGCGGCGGTTCGCTGGGCATCGGCTTCGCCATTCCCGTGGACGTGGCACGCCAGGTCGCCACGGCCATCCTGAAGGACGGCACCGTGTCGCGTGGCTGGATCGGCGTGCAGACGCGCGAGCTGACGCCCGAGCTGGCCGAGGCGCTGAAGCTGGGCGACGCCAAGGGCGTGCTCATCGGCGGCGTCGTCAACGACGCGCCCGCCGCCAAGGCCGGCATCAAGCCGGGCGACGTGCTGACCCGTGTGGGCGATCGCACGGTGACCTCGCCGGCGGAACTGCTGGCCAGCGTCGCGGCGCTGAAGCCCCGCAGCCAGGTCGAGGTCGCCGTTCAGCGTAGCGGCAAGGCCATGAGCTTCCAGCTCGCGGTGGCCCAGCGGCCCAAGCCGCAGCAGCTCAGCGCGGACGAGTGATCAGCCGGCGTCTTGCGGCGGGTCGGCATCGGGCGCCTTGGTCGCACGGATGAAGAAGCCGGCGGCGAACAGGCCCAGCTCGTAGAGCAGGCACATGGGGATGGCCAGCGCCAGCTGCGACACGATGTCCGGCGGCGTGATGATCGCCGCGATGACGAAGGCGATGACGATGAAGTAGCCGCGCCATTCGCGCAGCTTGTCCACCGACACGATGCCCATGCGCGCCAGCACGACGACGACGACCGGCACCTCGAAGGCCGCGCCGAAGGCGATGAACATGTTCATCACGAAGCCCAGGTAGGCCTCGATGTCAGGCGCCGCCGTGATGCTCTTGGGCGCGAAGCTCTGGATGAACTTGAAGACCTGGCCGAAGACGAAAAAGTAGCAGAACGCCACGCCGGCGAAGAACAGCAGCGTGCTGGAGATGACCAGCGGCATGACCAGCCGCTTCTCGTGCGAATACAGGCCGGGCGCGACGAAGGCCCAGGCCTGGTAGAGCACGATGGGCAGCGCCAGCAGGAAGCCGGCCAGCATCGTGATCTTGATCGGCACGAAGAACGGCGCGATGACGTTGGTGGCGATCATCTTGGTGCCTTCGGGCAGATGGGCCACCAGCGGGGCCGCCAGCAGGTCGTAGAGCTGGCCGGGGCCGGGGTAGATGCACAGCGCACCGAAGCAGACGGCGATCGCGATGACGGCGCGCAGCAGCCGGTCGCGCAGCTCCATCAGGTGGGAGACGAAGGGCTGCTCGGTGCCGGCCAGCTCGTCGTGGTCGGGTTTCTGGAAAGAGCTCACAGCTTCCTGGGGGGACGGAAGCGCGCCACGCGGGCCGCGCCGGACTGGGTGTGACGGCGCACGCCGGACTTCTGCTTGAACCACAGCGGCGTCGCGCCGCGCTTCAGGCGCCAGTTCTTCTTGGGGTGGCGGTACTCGGGCGGCAGCGGCGTGTAGCCCAGCGAGCCGTCTGACTCGCCGGTCGCGTCGCTCCAGGTGTCGTTCAGCGCCTGTGTGGCGGAGTCCACCTCCTGCCGCACCGTCTGCTCGACGTCGTTCACCGCGGTCTGGAACTGGGTCTTCATCTTCTGAAGCTCCTCCAGCTCGATGGAGCGGTTGACCTCGGCCTTCACGTCCGCCACGTAGCGCTGCGCCTTGCCCAGCAGCGTGCCCACCGTGCGGGCGACGCGGGGCAGCTTCTCGGGGCCGATGACGATCAACGCCACCGCACCGATCAGCGCGATCTTGTCAAAGCCGAAATCCAGCACTCGGTGTCAGCTCAGGACTTGGTCTTGGCGTCGACGTCGACGGTGTTGGGGTCGTTGGCCTTGTTGGCGGTGACCTGCTGGTTGGGTGAGACGGGCGCGTCGGTCGAACCGTCCTTCATGCCGTCCTTGAAACCCTTGACCGCGGCGCCGAGGTCGGAACCGACGTTGCGCAGCTTCTTGGTGCCGAAGATGGCGATGACGACGACGAGGACGATCAGCCAGTGCCAAATACTGAATGAACCCATGATGCTTGCTCCTTGTGGACTGGCTCAAATTCTAGGTGAGGGGCAACCCTCAGCCTTTCAACCATGGACGGGGGCCGCCCATGACATGCAGATGCAGGTGGTACACCTCCTGACCGCCGTCAGGACCGGTGTTGATGACGTGGCGGAAGCCGTTGGTGACGCCGAGCTCTTTCATGAGCTTCGGACCCAAGGCCGTCATCTTGCCCAGCAGCTGGCTTTCAGCCTCGGTGACATCGGCCATCGAGGCGATGTGGCGCTTGGGGATGATGAGCACGTGCACCGGCGCCCAGGGGTTGATGTCGTGGAAGGCGAAGACGTCCTCGTCCTCGTAGACCTTCTTGCTCGGGATCTGGCCGGCGACGATCTTGCAGAAGATGCAGTTGGGGTCGGCGCTCATCAGGGGTTTCCTCGTTGGGCGAATTCGGTCAGGCCCGACAGGCCCTCGCGGCGGGCCAGTTCGGCCAGCACGTCTTCCGGCTTCAGGCCGAAATGGGCCAGCGCGATCATGCTGTGGAACCACAGGTCGGCCACCTCGTAGACGAGCTTCTGCGGGTCGCCATCCTTGGCGGCCATGACGGTCTCGGTGGCTTCCTCGCCGACCTTCTTCAAGATGCTGTCCAGGCCCTTGTCGAACAGCTTGGCGACGTAGCTGGTGCCGGGGTCGGCACCCTTGCGCGAGGCAATGACCGCGCCCACGCGGGAGAGGATGTCGTCACTCATAGATCTTGGCCGGGTCCTTAAGCACCGGTTCGGCGGCGCTCCACGCGCCATCTTGCAGCTTCTGGAAGAAACAGCTGTGACGGCCGGTGTGGCAGGCGATGCCGGGTTCGTGGCCCAGCTGGGTGATGGTCAGCAGCACGACGTCGTTGTCGCAATCCATGCGGATGGCATGCACCTGCTGGAAGTGGCCGCTCTCCTCGCCCTTGTGCCACAGCTTCTTGCGCGAGCGGCTCCAGTAGACGGCCTGGCCGCGCTCGGCCGTAGCGCTAAGCGCCTCGCGGTTCATCCACGCGAACATCAGCACGTCGCCCGTGCCCTGCTCCTGGGCGATGACGGGCACCAGGCCCTTGTCGTCCCACTTCACTTCATCCAACCAGTTCATGGCTTCAGTCTAGGTGAGTGGGGCCGACATGGTTTCGCTCTTCGGCAAACCAGTTCAGCACCGGCACCGTTCCGGGCAGCACGGGCTTCACCTGCACGGGCAGGTCAGCCCAGGCCATCTGCTGGCCTTCCAGCATCTGGAACTCGCCGGTCCAGTCGTACACCTTGCAGAAGTTCAGCCGCACCAGCGCATGCGGGTAGTCGAAAATCTCGGTCTTCCACGGATGGGCGGCACCAATCTCGATGCCAATCTCTTCGCGCAGCTCGCGCGCCAGCGCCTGCTCGACGGTTTCGCCGGCCTCGACCTTGCCGCCCGGGAACTCCCAGTAGCCGGCGTAGACCTTGCCCTCCGGGCGCGAGGTCAACAGGAACTGGCCATCCGGCGCGACGAGGACACCGACTGCCACCTCAGTGATCGGGCGCTCGCTCATTCAGCCCGCCCCGCCAGGTCGCGTGCAAACTGGTAGGCCACCCGGCCCGAGCGTGAACCACGTTCCAACGCCCACACCAGCGACGGCTGGCGCGCCGCCTCGATGGCGGCGTCGTCCATTCCGAAATGGCGCAGCCACTGCGCCACGATGGCCAGGTACTCGTTCTGGCCGAAGGGGTAGAAGCTGATCCACAGCCCGAAGCGCTCGGACAGCGAGATCTTCTCCTCCACCGCCTCGCCGGGATGGATCTCGCCATGCTCGCCGCGCGTGCCCGAGAGGTTGTCGACCATCTTCTCGGGCAGCAGGTGGCGGCGATTGCTGGTGGCGTAGATCAGCACGTTGTCGCTGGCCGCGGCGACGGAGCCGTCGAGCACGCTCTTCAACGCCTTGTAGCTGGCCTCGCCTTCGTCGAAGCTCAAGTCGTCGCAGAAAACGACGAAGCGCTCCGGGCGGGCCGCCACCTGCTCGATGAGGTCGGGCAGGTCCACCAGGTCGGCCTTGTCGACCTCGATGAGGCGCAGGCCGCGGTCGGCGAACTCGTTCAGCACGGCCTTGATCAGCGAGCTTTTGCCCGTGCCCTTGGCGCCGGTCAGCAGCACGTTGTTGGCGGGTCGGCCTGCAACGAACTGGGCCGTATTGCGCAGCAGCTTTTCCTTCTGCGGCTCCACCTCCTGCAGGTCGGACAGGCGAATGCGGCTGATGGCCCGCACCGGCTCCAGGCACAGCGCGCCGTGCCGCCGGCGGGCGCGGAAGGCGGTGGACGCAGCCCAGTCGGGCGGCGTGGCGGCGTGGGGCAGCACGGCTTCCAGCCGGGTCAGCAAGACCTCGGCGCGGGTCAGGAAGGAGTCGAGAGCGGCGGACATGCCGCCAGTGTAGTTAGCCGATCGCTTTCAACGAGGCGTCCAGCTGCTCCGTCGGCAGCCGCTTGAAGCCCGAGCGCGCATAGCGCTGCAACCGGCCGATGATGAAGCAGACCCAGACCGACGCCTGGGCATTGGCATGCACCGTGGGCGTCAGCGAGCCCTGGGCCTCGGCCGTGGCGCGCAGCACCTGGCGCAGCGACGACTCGATGCGGTCAAAAAACTGATTGATGCGCGCCGTCAGCCGCTCGTGCTCGTAGACCAGCGCATCGCCCACCATCACGCGGGTCATGCCGGGGTTCTTTTCGCCGAACTGCAGGATGACGCTGGCGATGCGCGCCGCCTGCCCCGGCATGGGCTGGGGCGCGTCGACGATCTGGTGGATGAGGCCGAAGACGCTGCTCTCGATGAAGTCGATGAGCGCCTCGAACATCTGCGCCTTGCTGGCGAAGTGGCGGTACAGCGCCGCCTCGCTGACGTCCAGCCGGGCCGCCAGGGCGGCGGTGGTGATGCGGTCGGCGCCGGGCTGCTCCAGCATGCCGGCCAGCACCTGCAGGATCTGCGTGCGGCGCTCGCCGGGCTTGGGGCGCTTCTTGGGCCCAGGCTGAGGCTGCGTTGTGACCGGTTCAGGTGTGGTGTCGGTGTTCACAGCTGCGATCTTGCCGTAACAGAGTGCCTTACCGAGTGACTGCCGCGGAACCGGCTTTGCCGGGCCGCTGGCAGTGCCCCCTTGAGGGGGCGCGCGAAGCGCGTAGGGGGTGGGTCAAATCAGTCGCGCAACCAGCCCAGCCGGCGAGCTTCGTAGATCGCCTCGACCTTCGAGCGCACGTGCAGCTTGCGGTAGACCCGCTTCACATAGGTCATCACCGTGTGCGGCGACACCTGCATGAACTGCGCGATCTCGTCGAAGGTGAAGCCCTTGGCCGCCAGATGCAGCACGCGCGACTCCTGCTCGGACAGGGCCACGACCTCCTCGTCCGCCATCGTGGCGGCCATGGCCTCGGGCGAGGGCCCGCTGGCGCCCTGGGCGCCGGGCGCCAGGCGCACCAGCAGGCGGCGCGCGATGACGGGGCTGATGGGGCTGCCGCCGGCCCGCAGCGAGCGCAGCTGGCCCGGCAGGTCCAGCGCCAGGCTGTCCTTCAGCAGGTAGCCGGTCGCGCCGGCCTCGATGCTGGACACCACGTGCTGCTCGTCGCCGAACACGGAGATCACCATGACCTCGCATTGCGGTCGGGTCTGAGCCGCGTGGCGGATCAGCTCGATGCCGCTGCCGCCGGGCAGGTCCAGGTCCACCAGCAGCACGTCGGGTTGCAGCTGATCGAACATGCGGCGGCCTTGCGGCAGGTCGGGGGCGATGCCCAGCAGCTCGATGTCGGGGACGCTGCCCAGCGCATGCGTGAAGGCCTCCCGGAAGCGGGCCTGGTCTTCGACGATGAGGACCGAGAACGGGGTCATGGGCTCTGGAAATCTCTCAAGCTGCGGGAGGGCGGATTGTCCAACGAGGATAGTCCCGCGCCCAGACGCATCTTCCTTCAGAACTGGGGGGACCGCGCCAGCGCCGTCAGCGAGCGCACGCGCCGGTCGACGTAGGGCGGCCGGTGCTGCAGGCGGCGGCCGTCAGGCGTCTTGCGCAGCCAGCGCTGCATCCAGACCGTGGACATGCGCAGGCTGCGGGCGGATTTCTGGTGGATCAGCGTGTCCTCCACGAGGATGCAGCGCTCGGGCCGCAACTTGAGCCGCGCCAGCACCACGCGGAACATGCGCGCATCGGGCTTGGGCCGTGAGTGGCCGAAGACCTGCATGTCCTCCACGCAGATCAGCCGCTCGAAGACACCGCCCAGGCCGATGGCCGCGAGCACGCGCTCGGCGTACTGGCGCGGCGCATTGGTCATCAGCAGCTTGCGCCCGGGCAGGCGGCGCAAGGCCGCCAGGTCGTGCGCATGGCCGTGCAGATGGGCCTCCAGGCCTGGCAGCTTGTGCGTCTCGTGCAGGAAATGCGCCGCCTTCACGCCATGGTGGCGCTGCAGGCCGGTCAGCGTCGCGCCATAGCGCAGCCAGTAGCGGTTGCGCAGCGCGGCGGCGTCTTCCTCGGTCAGGCCCAGGTAGGTGACCATGTAGGCCGCCATGGAGGCGTTCAGCTCCTTGAACGCCCGGTGCGACGCGTTGTGCAGCGTGTCGTCGAGGTCGAACAGCCAGGTCTTGGGACGTCGGCTCATCGCGACGAAATCATGGTGCCGTAGGCCTGGTCGGTCAGCACCTCCAGCAGCATCGCATGCGGCACGCGGCCGTCGATGATGTGGACCGCGTTGACGCCGCTCTTGGCCGCGTCGATGGCGCCGGCGATCTTGGGGATCATGCCGCCGCTGATGGTGCCGTCCTCCACCAGCTCGTCAATGCGGCGCGGCGTCAGCTCGGTCAGCAGCTCGCCTGCCTTGTCCAGCACGCCGCGAATGTTGGTCAGCATCAGCAGCTTCTCGGCCTGGAGCACGGTGGCCAGCTTGGCGGCCACCACGTCGGCGTTGATGTTGTAGCTCTCGTTCTTCTCGCCGAAGCCGATGGGGCTGACGACGGGGATGAACTGGTCGTCCTGCAGCGCCTTCACGACACTGGGGTCGATGGAGACGATGTCGCCGACCTGGCCGATGTCGTGCTCCTTGGCCGGGTCATCCTTGTCAACCATCTTCAGCTGGCGCGCGCGGATCATTCCGCCGTCGCGGCCGGTCAGGCCCACGGCCTTGCCGCCCGCCGCGTTGATCAGGCCCACGATGTCCTGCTGCACTTCGCCGGCCAGCACCCACTCGACGACGCTCATGGTCTCGGCGTCCGTCACGCGCATGCCCTGGATGAAGTGGCCCTTCTTGCCCAGCTTGTTCAGCGCGTCCTCGATCTGCGGGCCGCCGCCGTGCACGACGACCGGGTTCAGGCCGACGAGCTTCAGCAGCACCACGTCCTCCGCGAAGTCCTGCTGCAGCTCCGGGTCGGTCATCGCGTTGCCGCCGTACTTGATGACGATGGTCTTGCCGTGGAACTTGCGGATGTAGGGCAAGGCCTGCGAGAGGATCTCGGCCTTCTCGCGCGGGGCGATGTGCGCAACATCGGTGGTGTGGGTGCTCATGCGGGGGACTCCTGGGATTTGCGCGATTCTAGGAAGCGGCGGCCTAGACTGCGGCGACAAGGGAGGATGAATGCGCTACTGGAAGTCCATGATCGCCGCCTGCATGGCGCTGAGCACCGCCGCGGCATCGGCCGCGGAACTGAACCCCGCCTGCCGCACGCCGGGCCAGCCGGTGGACGAATCGGGCTTCGTGCAGGTCGGCGGCATCCCGCAGTGGCTGGTCGTCGAGGGGCGGAGCTGCGCCAACCCGGTCGTGCTGATCGTGCATGGCGGACCGGGCAACCCCAACACGCCGTTCGCGCACACGCTGTTCGGCGACTGGGCCCGGGAGTTCACCGTCGTGCAGTGGGACCAGCGCGGCGCCGGCAAGACCTACGGCGCCAGCCCGCCGGCGGAGGACGAGCCCCTCACCCTCGAGCAACTGACCCGCGACGGCGTGGAAGTGGCACGCCACCTGACGCAGCGCCTGGGCAAGCGCAAGGTCGTGCTGATGGGCGGCTCGTGGGGCTCGGCCCTGGCGGTGCACATGCTGCAGGCCCAGCCGGCACTGTTCCACGCCTACGTGGGCACGGCGCAGCTGGTGGGCTGGGACGCCAACCTGCAGGCCAGCTTCACCCGCACGCGCGGCCTGGCCCAGGCCGCCGCTGACGCCGATGCCCTGGGCAAGCTCGACGCCATCGGCCCGCCGCCATGGACCGACCCGCGCGCCTTCGGTGTCCTGCGCCGCGTGACGCGCAAGTACGAAGCCGCCGCCACCGACCCGGCGCCCAAGGGCTGGTTCCGCTTCGGCCCCGGCTACGACACGCCGGCCTACGAGGCGATGTACGAAGCCGGCGAGGACTACTCCTACCTGCAGTTCGTGGGCCTGCGCGGCAAGGGCATGGGCGCCCGCATCGACCTGCCGGCGCTGGGCACGCGCTTCGAGATGCCGGTGTTCCTGCTGCAGGGCGACGAGGACCTGGTCACCGTGCCGGAAGTGGCCCGTACCTACTTCGACCGCCTGGTGGCACCGCGCAAGGAATTCCTGCGCATGGCCCGCACGGGGCACGACCCCAACCCCACGATGCTGGCCCTGCAGCGGGAGGTGCTGCGCACGAAGGTGCGCGCCGAGGCACTCGCGGCGGACGCGCGCTAGCGAGCGCCGCCCGGCGCGCACGGCCAGCGCCCTTGGCCGGTGGTGCCAGTGACAATGCCGCCATGCAAGCCCACACCTATCTGAAGCTCTCCGTCGCGACCGCCCTCGTGACCATTGCGCTGAAGACCGCTGCGTGGTGGTGGACCGGCTCGGTCAGCCTGGCGGCGGACGCGCTGGAGTCGCTGGTCAACCTGGCCGGCGCCGTGTTCGCGCTGGCCATGGTCACGCTGGCGGCCCAGCCGCCCGACGAGGAACACCCCTACGGCCACCACAAGGCCGAGTACTTCTCCAGCGGCTTCGAGGGCATCCTCATCATCGCGGCCGGCCTGGGCATCCTGTGGGGCGCGGTGGACCGCTGGCGCCACCCGGAGCCGCTGGAGGCCATCGGCCTGGGCGTCGGGCTGGCCGTGGCCAGCTCCACGCTGAACGGCCTGATGGCCTGGGCCATGCTGCGCAAGGCCCGGGAGGTGCGCTCCGTGGCGCTGGAGGGCGACGCCCGCCACCTGATCACCGACGTCTGGACCTCGGCCGGCGTGGTGGCCGGGCTGATCGGCGTGATGGCCACCGGCTGGCACTGGCTGGACCCGCTGCTGGCCATGGTCGTCGCGCTGAACATCCTGCGCGAAGGCGTGCACCTGCTGCGCGAATCCAGCAACGGCCTGATGGACCGCGCGCTGGACGACGACGACCAGGCCCGCGTGCAGGCGGTGCTGGACGGCTTCCGCCAGCCCCACGGCCTGCGCTTCGACCACATCGCCACCCGCGTCGCCGGGCAGCGCCACTTCATCGACCTGCACATGCACCTGCCCGCCGCCTGGACGCTGGCCCGCTCCGCCGCGCTGCGCGCCGAGGTGGAGCAGGCGCTGATGCGGGCCATTCCCCACCTGCACGCCAGCATCCAGATGCTGCCCATGGACGTGGAACCCCGAACGCTGAACGACGAGGAGATGACGAGGTGATCGCAGTCCTGCAAAGGGTGCGCGAAGCGCGCGTGGACGTGGGCGGCGCCGTCGTGGGCGCCATTGGCCAGGGCTTCCTGATGCTGGTCTGCGCCGAGCCTGCCGACACCGAGGCCACGGCCGAAAAACTCATCGCCAAGGTGCTGAAGCTGCGCGTGTTCAGCGACGACGCCGGCAAGATGAACCGCAGCCTGCAGGACGTGGGCGGCGGTCTGCTCATCGTCAGCCAGTTCACGCTGGCGGCCGACACCGCGGGCGGCAACCGGCCCAGCTTCTCGGGCGCGGCGCCGGCCGAACTGGGGCGCCGGCTCTACGAGCACACGCTGGCGTTCGCGCGCCAGCAGCACCCGATCGTCGCCAGCGGCGAGTTCGGGGCCGACATGCAGGTGCACCTCGTCAACGACGGGCCCGTGACCATTCCGATGCGGATGAGCTGATGACCACCCCCAAGATCGTCCTGATCGATGCCACCGCCGACCGCGCGCCGGTGCTGGACCAACCTCGCACGGACCGCCGCGTGCAGGGCGCGCCGCAGCGCCGCACCTGGACGCTGCACGAGGCCGGCCCCATGAGCGCCGGCGTGTGGGCATGCGAGCCGGGCCGCTGGCGCATCGTCTTCCCCGAGGGGCGCCAGGAGTACTTCCATGTGCTCGAAGGCCGCGTGCGGCTGCATGGCCCAGCCGGCGCGGTGGACATCGGCCCCGGCCAGGGCGCGGTCATCCCGCCTGGGTTCGAGGGGGAGTTCGAGGTGCTGGAGGCGGTGCGAAAGCAGTTCGTGTTGGTGGACGTGGCGGCCTAGCGGCAGACGCCTCTCCGGAGCGACTCCGCTTCTTGGGATGTTCGTCAGACAGCGGCCTTGGTGCAATGCCGCACTGCCCACCGCCAAGGAAGCCCATGAAAACGCCCGCCCTCGCCCTGTTGCTCGCCGCAACCCTGCCCACCCTCGCCATGGCTCAGTCGGGCAGCGTCACCGTCGACGCCAAGTCCAACATCTTTGGCTATGGCGTCAGCGCGCCGGCGCCGGGAGGTGGTGGCGGTGGCGTCATCGCACCGACAATCGCGCTGACCGCAGGCACCGGCCGCACCATCACCTTCCAGGCCGGCGGCACGGCAGGCTGGAGCAACGCACTCAACAACGGGCCTGATGGCGGCAGCTTCTCGGCCAGCACCAACATCAGCCCGGTCGGGCCGATCTCCGGCTACAGCGGTCCGCTGTCGGGCTTCCTCGTGGGCGTGTTCATTGAGCCAGGCAATTTTTCGGCGCAGCCGGCGCCCGGCAGCATCAACTACGCCAACGTGTCGGCCTACGGCGCCGCCAGCTATGCGCCGGCGCTGCGCCAAGTGTTCTTCATCGGCGACGGCCTGACCGGCACAGGCACGGGCTCTACCCAGCTCTTCCACATCCCGGACGGCGCCGGCACGCTGGTGCTGGGCATTGCCGACGCCTTCGCGTTCAATGCCGCGGCCGGCTACTACGCCGACAACGTGGGCGCCTTCGACGTCATCTACCAGGCCGTGCCGGAGCCGGCGACGACGGCACTGTTCGGCTTGGGCGTGCTGACGCTGCTGGGCGCCGCACGCCGGCGCCGCTGACCGACGCCATTAGCCGACGCCATTAGCCGGTCTCGACGGCCATCGATCGGAACCGCCGGCCGCGAGGCCGCAAGGTCCCCCTCGCTTGCCTCTACATTCGCAGCCTGCAAACTCATCTGTCGAATGGAGAACCCTTGAGCAAAACCACGGCCTTTCTGAGCGGCTGCGCGGCCAGCGCCACCGCCATCATCGCCATCACGCTGCTGACCGGCGCGAAGGCGCCGCCCACCAGGTTCGAGGAGATCGACGTGGGCCGCATCAATGTGCGCGAGCCCGACGGCACGCTGCGGCTGGTGATCGCCAACCGCGCGCAGTTCCCCGGCCTGCCGTGGAAGGGCGGCGAGAAGCCGCGCCCCGACCGAACCGCCTTCGCCGGCATGCTGTTCGTCAACGACGAGGGCACCGAGAACGGCGGCCTGATCCAGAAGGGCGTCATCGGCGCCGACGGCAAGCCCGATGCCGGCCTGAGCCTGACCTTCGACCGCTTCCGCCAGGACCAGGTCATCCAGCTGCTGCACGCCGAGCAGGGCGGCCAGCCGATCAGCACGCTGGTCATCAACGACGAGCCGGACGGCATGCAGATGGACGTGCTACAGCGCACCGAGAAGGTCGACGCCGCGTTCAAGCTCGAACCCGAGGCGCGCAAGGCCGCGATCCAGGCCCTGCGTGAGCAAGGTCAGCTGACAGCCAACCGTGTGCGCCTGGGCACCACGCTCAGCAAGTCCTCGGCGCTGACGCTCAGCGACGCCAGCGGCAAGCCGCGGCTGATGCTGATGGTCACGCCCGACGGCAAGCCCAGCATCCAGTTCCTGGACGACAAGGGCAAGCCGGCCAAGACCATCGACCTGGAGACCAAGTAGGTCAACCCAGCTCGATGGTCCAGCGGCTGGTGCTGCCCGGCGCCGGCCGCGGCAGCGCCAGCGCGCCCATGCGGTAGGCATGGGGCCGGCGCGCAGCCAGCAGCTCGGCGCCGGCCTCATCGCGCACGCGCTCCATGCCGTGGCCGCGCGGGCCCACGCGGTAGTTCAGCTCGAACTGCAGGTCGGCCAGCTGCACCTGCACCTGCAGACCGTCCAGCCGCTGCGGCATCACCGGGTCGATGACCAGTTCGCCCTGCTCCAGCCGTAGGCCCAGCAGCGAGCCAATGACCAGGCCCAGCGCGATGCCGGGGCCGCTGGAGTAGATGCGCCAGCCACCGTCCAGCGCCACCTCACCTGCCAGCGCGCGGCCGTAGTCAGCCTGGGCGACATAACGGTCCGGGAAGGCGGCATCGGAGCTGGAGTAGTAGCAGTTGGCCTGGCGCGGGCTGGCGCTGTTCACGCGCTCGCGCAGCGCGATGGGGTGGGCCTGCATCAGCGCATGCAGGAAGGCCTCGGCATGGCCCAGGTGCGCCAGCATCTGCGCATAGCGCAGGTGGGCGTGCATGTACATGATGCCGATCTCACGCCCGAAGAAAGTGCTGGTCTCGGCGCGCTGGAACAGCTGCGACGGACCGCCCCGATAAGGCAGCGGCGCGTCGAACAAGCGGGCGCCGTCAGGCCCCTTCAGGTGCTGCTCGATCAACGCGGCCTGGGTGCGCGCCTGCTCGGGCGTGAGCAGGCTGTCGATGACGGCATGCATCATCGGCAGCAGGCTGTAGCGCAGGCCGGTGCGGGTGTCGGCCGGGTGTATCCACAGCTCGCGCTCGCCCTGTTCCGGGAACAGCGCATAGCCGGCCACCACGCCGTCCTGCACCAGCAGGCGCTGGAACTCGGCGCGCACGCCGGCCGCCTCGGCCACCAGGCGCGCGGCGTCGTCGGCGCGGCCGATCTGGCTGAAGGCACGGGCCAGCGTGTGCAGCATCTGGTGGTGCAGCGTGACGGTCCAGGCGCTACACAGACGCTCGCGCAGTGCGGGGTCGGCGGGCTGCAGCGAGTCGTTCCAGTCGCCGTGCCAGTACGCGGCCAGGCCGGTGCCCGGCACCACGCGCCGGCGGATCAGGCCCAGCGCGCGCTCGACATGCGCCGCCAGCGGCGCGGGGGCGTCGCCATGGAAGGGCAGCACGGCGTCCAGCACACCCGCATCGCCGCTGGCGATGAGGTATTGCGCCAGCGCCAGCAGCGGCCAGAAGACGATGTCGCCATGCGAGTCTCCCGCGCGGATGTCCACCTCGCGGTCGAAGAACATGAACCACTGCGGCCAGTCGCCATCAGGGTTCTGCGCGCTGAACACGCGCAGCAGCAGGTCGCGCACGGGCGCCGTCTGGCCCAGTGCCAGCAGCATCTCCAGCGGCCCCTGGCAGACGTCGCGCGTGCCCCAGCCGCCGCCGGAGTACTGCTCCAGCCCGCGCGGCGACAGGTAGTGCACCAGCGCGTTGTGGGCATACCAGGGCAGGATGTCGCGCAGCTGGGCCAGCGCCGGGTGGCGCCATTGCGGCAGCGCCAGCGGCTGGGCGGGCGGCGGCGCGACCGACAGCAGCTCGCCGCGCAGCGTCAGCGTGAAGGCATGGCCCGGCGAGAAGTCCAGGCAGACCAGGGGCTCGCCGCGGCTGACGCCGTCGTCGTACAGCCGCCCGTCGTCGCCCACGATGGCCAGCCCTGGCGCCTCGATGACCAGCGCACCGCCCGGGAATCGCTCGGCCAGCGCGCTGCCGGCCGGCGGCGTGATGCGCAGGCTGTCGCCGCTGTGTTCCCACGCGGGCTTGTGCGGCGCTGCGCCGTCGTCACCGCCCAGCGCGAGGTTGAGGCTGGCGCGCAGGCGCAGGCCGCGGCCCTTCAACACGCGCAGCGTCAGCGCCATCTCGTCCGGCGTGGCACCGGCCGAGGCCACCACTTCGATGACACCGCCCGCGTGCGCATAAAGCCAGCGGCACTGCCGCGGCTGCATCTCGAAGGCCGAGGGCAGGTCCAGCAGCTGCCAGTCTTCCATCTGCGGCTGCACGAACAGCCGCAGGCCGGCCATGCGGAACAGGCCCAGCAGGCTGCGCTGCGTGGACAGCAGGCGGTTGATGCTGACATGGCCTTGCGTCAGCATGGAATGGAACACGCCGCCCATCCAGCAGGTGGAGGTCAGCGCGCCCTCGTCAGGCACGAGGTGGTCGCCCGCGCGCAGGATGTGACCGTGCGGGCGCTGCACCAGCATTTCCTTGGCGCGCAGCACGACGTGGCCTGCGTCGCCGGTGAAGAAGCTCAGCAGCCGGCCCGCGTCGTCACGTTCCTCGTGGCGGCGCTCGCCGGGGAACAGCTCGCTGCAGGCCGCGTCGTCCAGGTCCGCGGCGGCCAACGGCGCCGCCGTGGCGAACAGGCTGGCCGCGGGCGGCTGGCCGGGCTCATCCAGCGCAGGGCCGGGACTGGCCTCGGGCAATGCCAGCAGCGCGGGCAGGCGGGCCAGGTCAGCGTCGCCGCTGGCGTCGGCGTGATGGGCCTGCAGCGCCAGGAAGAAGCCGGCCGACGTGCTGGCGCCGGGCACCAGTGTGACGGCCTGGTCCTGAAGCGCCACCACGGCGTGCTCCTGCTGCAGCCGCGCGCCGGGCAGGCCGGCCAGCACGGCGGGTGGCACCACGGCGCCATCGCGGGCGGCATGGCCCCAGACCTGTGCGGCGTCGGTCGCAAAGCTCTCCGCACGCGTCAGCGAGCCGGCCAGCAGCCAGGGGTGGCGGCCTTTCTGCGCCTGGTTTTGCCGCACGGCCAGCAGCGTGCCGTGCTGCGCGTGCTGCAGCGGCTGCAGGTCGATGTAGTGGCTGACGTAGAACTCGTTGGTGCGCACGGCGCCGTAGTCGGCCAGGCCCACGTCGTGCACCAGCACCGGCGCGATGTCGCACGCGGTGCCGCAGTCGTTGATGGCCTGCAGGTGCCAGAACAGCACGGGATCGTCGGCTGCCAGCCGCAACTGCAGCCGCAGCGCGAGGCCGTCCCACACGCCACGCATCTCGAAGGCGTTGTCGCCGAAATGCGCGCTCAGCGGCGACAGCGGTCCCAGCAGCGGCACGGCGCGCCAGTCGCCACTGCCGGCGTCGCGGCGGCGCAACCAGAGGTTGGCAGGCCCGCCCTCCAATTCGTTGCCGGGGAAGAGGTTGAGCAGCAGCCCGGAGTCGAGTTGCAGCCGGCGCAGCGCGCCGTGGGACAGCAGCTCGGCTTCCAGGCCGGCGGCGTTGCGGATCAGGTGCGGGGTCATGTTTGCTTCTGTGCCAACAGCCACGAGGCAAGGTCGGGGTCGTCGTAAGCGGGCGTCCACGAATCGTGGCCCACGCCGGGGTAGATGGTCAGCGAGGCTTTGCCGCCCGCGGCGCGCAGGGCGTCCACGCAGGCGACGTGCGGCGCCAGCGGCACCACGGTGTCCTGGTCGCCGTGGTAGGCCCGCACGGGCACGGCGCGCATCGCGGCGACCCTGGCCGGGTCGCCGTAGCCGCAGACGGGTGCGATGGCAGCGAGGTCGCGCGGATGGGCTGTCGCCCACTGCCACATGCCGAAGCCGCCCATGCTCAGGCCGGTGCCGACGCAGCGCTGCGCATCGACGTGCAGCCTGGCCTTCAGCTCGCCCAGCAAGCGATGCAGCCGCTCGGGGTCCCAGCGCTGGCCGTCCTCGCACTGCGGGCTGACGACGATGGCGGGCCAGGCTGCACCGGCGGCGATCAGCTTGGGCGGGCCGTGCACCTTGACCTTGGCCAGGTCGGTGCCACGCTCGCCGGAGCCGTGCAGGAAGACCACCAGCGGCCAGCGTTCGCTGCGCTGCGCATAGTCGCGCGGCAGCCAGATCCAGAAGCGCTGGCCGGCCAGTTCCCAGGCGCGCTGCTCGCCCGCGGCGAGGCCATCGGGCACGGTGGGCGGTAGCGCGGCGCAGGCGCTCAGCAGGGCGGGCGTGGTCATCATCAGTTGGCGGCGGTTGAGGCTCATGGCGCGGGCTCCAGCTGGAGGGTGGTGAGGTCGGCCGGCAACGGCAGCTCGCGCCCCTGCCAGGTGAGGCCATGAGTTTCGCCGTTAGCGCGCGGCAGGGGCGCCGAGCCTGGCCAGGCCAGGCGCAGCTCGCCGGGCAGGCGCTCGGGGCGGCGGTCGATGTGCAGCGTCCAGCCGCCGTCGGCACGCTTCAGCAGCCGGTAGTCCAGCCGGCCCCAGGCGGTGGACAGCCCCGTCACGACGATGTCACCGGCCGCGCGCCAGGCGGGCGACAGGCCCGCGCCCAGCACGACGCTGCCGGTGGCCTCGCGCTCGTAGGCCAGCAGGTCCAGCGCGGCACGCAGGTAATCCGACGAGATCCACGCATGCGGCATGTCGCCCAGAAAGCGCGGCTCGCGCGCGTCGGGCAGCACGACCTCGGCCCAGCTGTGCCAGCCGGCCGGGCGCTGGTGCGTGAAGAACCAGGCCAGCAGCCGGTGTGCGTCTTCCACGCGGCCCAGCCGGGCCAGTGCGCTGACGTTGCGCAGCTCGTAGGGCGTGTAGTCCTTCCACGCCTTGGCGCCGCTGATGCGCGCGTCGGCCTCCTTCACGTAGCGGTCGAAGGTGCCGCGCAGCAGGTCAGCGGGGAGCTTGCCTTCGGCTTGCGCGGGATTCAGCGCCATCGTCGTGGACGTGGCATCGAAGTCGCCGCGGTCGGCGGCGCCAGCAATGTGGTCGAGCTTGAAGTGCTGGGCCGTCGCGGCGATGGACGCGGACAGATCGGCCTCAAACTCGTCGCGCCAGCCGGCCCAGCGCGCGGCGAACGCCTTGTCGCCCAGCGCCTCGGCCATCTGCACGGCGTCCTTGTAGCCGCGCAGTGCCCAAAAGTCGTCCCAGTACGAATAGGCCGGCTTGTCGCTGTAGCCCTCGTGGCTGATCGAGGGCGGCATCAACCCTTTGAACCGTGGGTCCGCACCCGGCAGGCGCTCGCTGTGGCGCAGCGCCTCCATCCAGGCCATCACCTTCTGCACCTGGGGCCAGTGGCGATCCAGCAGCGCCCGATCCTGCGTGTGCCGCCACAGCTCGGCGACCGAGAACAGGTACTGCCCATGGCTGTCGTTCTCGACGACGGGGTCGGCGCCCCGCTGGTCCACGCAGCAGGGCACCTTGCCGGACTCGAAGATGTAGCCTCCGAACCAGTCGACGAACTCGCGCGCCGCCTTCACCTCGCCCATGCGCACCAGGCCCGCCACCATCATGGCGCCGTCGCGTATCCACGAGCGGGCGTAGGAGCGCGTGCCGGGCCGCAGGGCGGGGCCCTCGCGGGACATCAGCATCTGCGCCAGCGCCGCGCGCATGCTGTCAACCACGGGCTGCGCCTGCGGCGGCAGGCGCAGCTCCAGCACGCCCAGGCGGTCGCGCCACTGCGCGGCGGCGACGGCCAGGCGGGTGTCCAGCTGCGCGGCCTCGACGGCGCCGCTGCCGGACACCCAGCCGAGTTGCTTCGCCTCGCCGGGCGCCAGCTCGACGTCGAATCGCATCAGTGCGGACGGCAGACCTTCAGGGTCGCTCAGCTGCGTCAGCGGCGTGGCCTGCAGCAGCCCGGCCAGTCCGGGGTCATCGCTCCAGCGCGCGGCACGGACCTCGGCAGGCGTCTCGCGCGGCTTCAGCTGCAGACCGGCGGCACTGAGCGCGCCGGCCTCCCAACCGATGGCCGGCAGCGGGCTGATGCCGCCCGGCGTGGACAGGAACTGCTGCGGCGGGTTGACCTGCCAGGGCCGCAGCGTCAGCAGCAGGGCGTAACGCTGCGGCTTGCTCGTCGGGTTGCGCAGCGTGTAGCGCGCCAGCAATTGCGGGCTGGCGGCCTGGCCATCGGCGCCGGCCTCCACGCGCAGCTCCACGTCGGCATGCCGCCATTGCACGACGGGCAGCGCGTGCTCAATGAGGTGGTGCTCGGTGCGCACCTGAGCCCAGGTGACGAGCTTGCCGTCCGCCAGCCGCACCGCAGGCTCGACGCTCGGGCCGCCCCGCGTCAGCTCGATGGCGCCGTCTTCGCTGACCAGGCCCGAGCGCTGCGCGCCACCGTCCACGCCGACGACGGTCCAGTAGTTCTGCTCGCCGAGGAAGGCACGCGGCAGCCCGCCGCGCGGCAGGGCCTTGGCCAGCTCCGCGATGGCGGCATTGCGGTCGGGCCATTGCGCGGCGTCGCGCAGCTGCACCTCGGGCGGCTTGCGGCCGCCGTCGTGGCGGATGCGCAGCCAGCGCCACTCCTGCTCGCCGAGGAACAGCGCGCGGCCGGGGCGGGCCGACAGCAGCTTCCAGCGGCGGTTGTCGTCGGAGGCCTCGACACGCACGACGCCGCCGTTCGGGAACCACAGCCCGTTGAACTCGCGCAGCTGCTGGAAGTCCAGCGTCAGCTCGCCGCCGCTGACCTTGCGCTTCGGTTCCGGCCAGCTCGCGGGTGCGGGCTCGCGGGGCTCCAGCGCCAACGCACCCACGCACAAAGCCCCTGCCCCGCCGCCGGCCTGCTGGCCGGCGACGACGACGAACTCGATGAACTGGCTGCGGGTCAGCGTGCGGTTGGGCGTGGGGCCCCAGGCGAAGGCGACGTGGCGGCGCTTGAACGTGGTGTCCGTCAGCGTGTAGGGCAGCGGCATGGCCGGGCGGTTGATCCACCAGACGTTGTCACCGCTGGCATCGACGAACTTGATCTGCACGTCGTTGGCCTTGCTCGTGCCCTTGAGCTGCGTGGTGAGCGCGAAGTCGGCGGGCCAGTCCAGCCGCAGTTCGCGGCGCAGCACGGCGTAGCCGGAGACGCCGGCGAAGTCGTAGTCCAGGCACAGGCTGTCGTCCCGCGCGTCGCGGCGGACGGCGGCCTTCACCTGGTCGGAGGCGGTGGCCTTCCAGACGGAGGCGTCCTTCATGTCGTCGAGGACGGCGGCGTTGGAAGCCGCTGTGGCTGCAAACATCAGCGCGAGAACGAGCCGCTTCACGATGCGGTTTCCTTGTGGCCAGTGTGGTGCCGGGAGTTCGCCCCGGCGGGCGACCTACTTTCTTGTGCGCACAAGAAAGTAGGCAAAGAAAGCGCCCCCGGCCGCACCGCCCCTCGCGTTGCTCGGGGTTCCCTGCGGTACTCAGGTCTTGACGGCCCGCCCGGAACTCGCGCCGCTACGCTCTGCTCGAACAACCGTGCGGAGTCAGTTCTTGAAGTGCGCTGCGCGCACGCCCTCAAGACCTTGCGTTCCTCGGCGGCGCTAAAGGGGGGAAGAAAAATACCAACCACCAGCCGGCGTGCGCGAGTGACAGCGAGATTCCGACCCGAGGTTGCCGGCTGCTGGCTGTTGGCTGTTCCCTTCACCCCCCTTTGGAGGAGCCGAGAAGCGCAGGAGCCCAGGGCGCGCGCGAAGCGCGCATCAAGCACTGACTTCGCGCCGCCTGTTTGAGCAGAGCGTAGCGACGCGAGTTCGGCGCGGCCCTGGACTTCGAGCATCGCAGGGGACCCCGCAGCGCAGCGAAGGGGCGACGGAGCAGGGGCGACTTTTTGCCTATTTTTTGGTCGCTCAAAAAGTAGGTCGCCCGCGGGGGCGAATTCCCCGCTGGGCCTGGCCGCAAAGCCGAAGCAACGACAAGCGAACCCGACCGTCACTTCACACTCCCCATCAACAACCCCTGCATGTAATACCGCTGCAGCGCCACAAACAACACCAGCACCGGCAGCACCGTGATGACGGCCCCCGCCATCATCAGCTCGCTGTCCTGCACGTGTTCACGAGACAGTGCCGCCAAAGCCACCGGCAACGTGTGCATGTCGCCATCGGTCAGCACGATCAGCGGCCACATGAAATCGTTCCAGCTGCCCAGGAAGGCGAACACCGCCAGCGTCACCAGCACCGGCTTCAAAGTCGGCAGCACGATGTTCCAGAAGATGCGCCACTCGCCGGCGCCGTCCAGCCGTGCCGCCTCCAGCAGTTCATCCGGCACCCCGCGGGCGTACTGGCGCACGAGAAAAATCCCGAAGATCCCCGCCATCGACGGAACCAGCACGCCCATCCACGTGTTTACCAGGCCCATGCCCTTGAGCATCAGGAACAGCGGCAGCATGGCCACCTGACCCGGAATCACCAGCGCGGCAATCAGCAGCCCGAAAACCCGCTCGCGATGCCGGAAGCGCAGCTTTGCAAACGAGTAGCCGGCCAGTGTGTTGAAGCTGACGGACACGAAGGTGCTGACCACCGCCAGCGCCAGGCTGTTGACGAAGGCGCGCTTCAGGCCGCCGTCGCCCAGCAGCTTCTCGTAGTGCACCAGCGTCGGCTCCCGCGGCAGTAGCGGCGGCGGCAGGCTGGACGCGCTGCCTGCCGGCATCAGCGACACGCAGACCATCCACACCAGCGGGAAGATCGCCAGCCCGGCGAACAGCCACAGCGCGCCGTTGAGCAGCCAGCGCTTCATGCGTCGCCTCCGGTCCAGCGGCGCTGCAGCGCGATCAGGCCCTTGCTGACCGCCACGATGATGACGAACAGCACGAAGGCCACGGCCGAAGCCAGGCCCAGGTTCCACCACTTGAAGCCTTCGTCGTACATCAGATACAGCACGCTGACCGTGCTCTGCAACGGACCGCCCTGCGTCATCACATAGGGCTCGGCGAACAGCTGGAAGTAGCCCGCCGTCGTCAGGATGGTGACCATCAGCAGCGTGGGCGCGATGCTGGGCAGCGTGATGTGGCGGAACTGGTGCCAGCTGCGCGCGCCGTCCAGCCGGGCGGCCTCGTACAGATCGTTGGGCACGGCCTGCAGCGCGGCGATGAAGATGATCATGTTGCCGCCGAAGTTCTTCCACGCGGCGAAGCCGATGATGGTGGGCATGGACCAGCGCGGGTCGCCCAGCCAGTCGATGGGGTCGATGCCGATCGACTGCAGGGTGTAGTTCACCAGGCCGTACTTGACGTGGAACAGGTAGCGCCAGATGACGGCCACGGCCACCAGCGTGGTGACCACCGGCGCGAACAGCGCCGTGCGCAGCAGCGGCTTGAAGCGCACCAGCTTGCTCTGCAGCAACACCGCGGCGGCCAGCGACAGCGCAATGGACAGCGGCACGCCCAGCACGACGAAGTAGGCCGTATTGCCCAGCGCCTGCCAGAACAGCGGCATGGACAGCACCTGCACGTAGTTGTCCCAGCCCTGCCAGCGCAGGTTGCGCAGGTCTGCCAGCGCGTAGATGTCGAAGTCGGTCAGGCTCAGCGCCAGGCCGGCGAACACCGGCACGCCGAAGAACAGCGCAATGACGACCAGCGCCGGGGCGGCGAAGGCCCAGCCGGCCAGGGATTCCTTGCTGGCCCTCATGCGGCGGTCCTGTCCAGCATCCAGCGGCGCTTCTCCAGGATGCCGTCCACGCGCTGGTCCAGCTCACGCACGGCGGTGTCGAGGCTGTCGCGGCCACCGACCACGCGCGCCGCGGCCAGCTGCATTTCGTTGGCGATGCGCTCCCACTCGGGCACGGCTGGTGTGGGCCGCACGCGCTCCAGCTGGCGGCGGAAGGCCGCCGCGTGGCGGTCCTCGGCCAGCGTGGCACCGCCTTCCAGCGGCATGGCCCAGGTGCTGCGCCGCGGTGGCAGGTCGCCGGTCAGGCGGTAGAACTGCTGCTGCACGTCGGGCCGGCTCAGATAGCTGATCAGCGCCCAGGCCTCGGGCTTGTGGCGCGAGCGTTTGAACATGGCCAGGCTGGCACCGCCGGCCACCGAGGCACCCAGGCCGTCCGGCCCCGGCAGCTCGGCCGTGGTCCACGCACCGTCCAGTCCGGCCGGCAGGCGGCGCTTGAACTCGCCGATGTTCCAGGGGCCAGAGATGTAGAACGCATAGGTGCCGCGCCCGAACTCCTGGTACAGGTTGGCGACCTGGTTGTTCGTCAGCCCCGGCGCGTCGCCGGTCTGGAAGCGCTCGATGTAGAAGCCGAGCGCGCGGCGGAAGTCGGGCGACGAGAAGTTGCCGAAGCGCCCGCCGTCGCGCAGCACCTCGGCCGGCTGTTGCAGCGCCAGCGCCAGCAGCGGCTCGAACTCGTTGGTGGGCAGCAGCAGCGGCGTGGCCATGCCGGTCTCGCGCAGCCGGGCCAGCGCGGTGCGCCACTCGTCCCAGCTCTGCGGGATGCGCGGGATGCCGGCGCGCCGCAGCAGGTCCTGCCGCACGAACAGCAGCCGCGTGTCCACATACCAGGGCAGGCCCACGCGCTCGCCGTTGGGCGCGTTGGTGGCCCAGATGCCGTCGAAGTAGTCCGCCGGCTGGAGCACGGGCGTGCGAGCGATCCACGCGTCCAGCGGCTCCAGCGCGCCCAAGGCCTGCATCTCGGGCAGCCAGGTGTTGCCCACCTGCGCGAGGTCGGGTGTCGCGTCGCCGGCAAAGGCGGTCAGCAGCTTCTCGTGAGCGGCGGTCCACGGCAGCTGCTCCACCTTCACGCGCACGCCCGGCTGCTCGCGCTCGAAGCCGGCGATCAGCTCGGCCGCCACCTCGGCTTCGCGGCCCATGGCCCAGAAGCGCAGCGTGGTGATGCCGTCATCGCGCGCGCAGCCGGCGAGCGCGGCAGCGGCAGTTGCCGTGAGCAGATCGCGACGACGCATGTCAGCCCAGCCAGCCTCCGGTGAAGCCGGCGCGCTTCAAGCCCTTCGCCAGATGCGCGTTCTTGCGCATGACCTGCCAGATCAGCTCGCCGCGGTGGTTGCCCAGCATGGCCAGCATGGGGCCCTGGTCGATGCCCAGCATGTCGTTGTTCACCCAGCCCTTGCCCGGCTCGATGCGGCCATGCTGCAGCTTGACGTCGGGGTAGTTGAAGCTGGGGTTGAACGAGTCCCAGAAGCCGTAGCGGTTCCAGGTGTGCGGGTAGCGCTCCTTGATGGCCATCAGCGCCGGGATGACGATCTCGGGCGCGAAGGCGATCGAGCTGCCGGCACCGTAGGGTGCCAGCGTGCCGTCGTCGTGCTCGCCCATGCCGCGGCCGGCATAGCTGATGAAGCGGCGCTTCTCGATCTTGCCGGCCGTGGTCTTGTACGGCAGCGTGATGTCGGCCGGGCCGTCGCTGGCCGTGACGCCCCAGACCTCGGCGCTGTAGCCCTGCCAGCCCAGCGGATTGGCCGCGGCATAGGCCTGCTGCACGTAGGTGGCGCGGCGCGAGTTCTCGAAATAGTCCAAGCCCTTGCCACGCATGTAGGCGTCGCGGATGCCGCGGAAGTCCACCCAGCAGTGCGTGAACTGGTGGCCGAACAGCGGCGGGAAGCGCAGCAACTGCTGGCCATGGCTCTCGCCCCAGCTGCGGTCGTAGGTGCTGAGCCAGGCGTCGTAGGCCTCGGGCTTGACCGGCCGCGTGGGCGAGCCCAGCGCCAGCAGGTAGACCATCATGGCCTCGTTGTAGCCCTTCCAGTCGTTGGGGATGTGGCCCTTCTCCGGCGTCCAGCCGTGGCCGATGGACGGCGGGCGCACCTGGGCCCAGGCCCAATCCACACGGCCGTACAGCTCGTCGACGAGGCTGCGGATGCTGGCCTCCTCGGCCTGCTCGCCGTCGAAGAAGCTCTGCGCGTGCAGCGCGCCCATCAGCAGCAGCGCCGTGTCCACCGTGGACAGCTCGCAGCCGCCGAAGCGCAGCCCTTCCTTCATGTCGAGGAAGTGATAGAAGAAGCCCTTGTAGCCCGCCACGCCGGTCTTGCCCGGGCCTTGCGGCAGGCCGGCGAAGAAGCGCAGCGTGGTCAGCGTGCGGTCGCGTGCCTGGGTGCGGCTGATGTAGCCGCGCGCCACGCCCACAGGGTAGGCGCTGAGCGCGAAGCCCACGGCCGCGATGCTGGCGAACGAGGGCGTGGGCCAGCGGTCCGGCGCGAGTCCGGTCCTGGGGTCGGTCGTGTCCCAGAAGAAGTCGAAGGTGCGGCGTTCGAGGTCGGCCAGGAAGGCCTCGGCGGCCGGGGAGGCGGGGGTGGCCCAGGCCGGCTGGGTGGCGGCCAGCGCCAAGCCGGCGCCTTGCGCCAGCAGCGCGCGTCGTGTCAACAGATCCATGATGCGAAGTGATTGTGGGAGCCGGGGGTGGCCCGGCTCCCGTTTCCAGGCCGAGGTCAGAACTTGTAGCTCAGGACCAGGCGCACGGTGCGGTTGTCGCCACGGATGGCGTTGGGCTTGCCGACGTTGAGGTTGTCGCCGCCGTACTGGTTGGCCTTGCCGCCGGCGCCGACGGGACCGCCGCCCCAGTCGTCGAAGCCGCCGTAGTTCTCGACGCCGAACACGTTGAGCACGTCGCCGCGCAGCGTGAAGCGGTGCGCGCCGAAGCCGAACTCCTTGCCCACGGCCAGGTCCACCTGGCGGAAGCTGGGCGCGTCACCCTCGACGTAGACGCACTGGTTCCAGCCCGCGGCGCAGGAGGTGACCCGGCGCGGCTGGCCGCTGGCCCAGGTGGCCTTGGTGGAGAAGGTCATGCCCCACGGCAGCAGCTTGTCGGTCATGAACGCGCCGACGATGCGGTGCTTGTCCACCAGCGTGCTGCGGTTGTAGCCGCGGCCCGGCTTGCCCACGGTCCAATCGAAGTTGTTGTCGGTCCACTCCTTGTTGGTGGTCTTGGCATCGCTGTAGGTGTAGGCGATGGTGGCCGTCCAGCCGGAGGCCGCCGTGTAGGGCTTCTCCAGCTTGCCGTAGATGGAGTCGGTCTTCGTGGCGCCGACGAAGTCGCCCAGCACCAGCGTGCCGAAGCCGTTCGGGCCGCCCCACAGCGGGTCGATGGGGCTCTGGTTGGCCCAGCCGCCGTTGGCATCGCGGTTGCCGCCGAACCAGACGAACTGGTTCTTGGCGTGCACCTTGCCGTAGGCGATCTCCGCGTTCCAGCTGCCCAGCGCCTGGCGCAGGCCGACCGTCATCTGGTCGGCGAAAGGCATCTTGAAGTCGTTCTTGATCAGCCAGATCTCACCGCCGGGCTGGGCGTTCTTCTGCAGTTCGTCCAGCGCATGGTTGGCCATGGTGCGGTCGTAGCTGCGGCCCCAGCCGCCGAACAGCACGCTATTGCGTTCACCATCGATGTCGAACGAGAAGCCCAGGCGCGGCGCGAACGCGCCCTTGTAGGCACTGCGCGAGCCGCCGGTGGCGATGTAGTCGTCGATGTTGATACCGCCCTTGGCCAGCGACTGCGCATAGGTCTGGCCGGCCGGCGGAGTGATGCCGTAACGGGCCACGTCGGCCGCCTTCAGCGCGGCGACACGGTCCGCCGGCGTCTTGTAGCCGTTGTTCAGCATGTTGTCCTCGTAGTCATAGCGGACGCCGAGGTTGAGCTCCAGCTGCGGCGTGACGGTCCAGTCGTCCTGCAGATAGAAGCCGTACTGCTTGTTGCTGAAGTTGACGCCGACCGGCGCCAGCGCGCGGTCGATCTTGCACTGGTCGCTGTTGGCGCCGTTGTTGGTGATGTTGGTTCCGGTGCAGCTGCTGCCGCTGTAGAACGGGTTGCCGCTGGTGCGGTCGATCAGCACCTCGACGATGTCGATGGAGCGGGACGTGCCGCCCAGCTCGTACTTCATGTCCTTGAATTTGGCACCGGCCTTGATGACGTGGCCCTTGATGCCGGTGTAGCTGACGTCCTCGGACAGGAAGAAGCCCTTCTGGCGGCGGTCCTGCGCGTCGGGCGAGCCGCCGACGAAGACCACGTCCTGCGAGGCGCTGAGCAGCTGCGGCGTGGCGGTCGAGACCTTGTACTTGATGAAGGGCGTGGTCGAGCTGGAGCGCGGATTCCAGTGGTAGTCCTCCATGCCGATGCGGCTCTCGGCCAGCCAGTCGCCGCGCGCCCACTCGTGCTTCAGGTCGATGCGGGTCTCGTCGTTCTTGCGCTCCTTGTCGTTGCCCGGGGCGCTGAGGTTGCGGTCCTCGGCCACGTTGTCGGTCTCGCGGCGCAGGCGCATGGACAGCGTCAGGTGCTGCTCGTCATTGAGCTGGGCATCGAGTTTGCCGAACAGCAGGTGCTCGGTGAACTTGTCGACATGGCTGCCCTTGGCGCCCAGCACGGTGGGCATGACGCCGCCGCTGGTGGGGAGCTTGTCCAGCTCGCGCGGCACGACCTGGCGCGAGTCCTCGATCTGCTTGCCGTCGTAGGCGAAGAAGAAGTGCAGCTGATCCTTGACGATGGGGCCACCCACGCTGACGCCGTACTCGTACTTCTCGGACGGCGGCAGCGACACGCCGCCAGCCTCGCGCTCCTTCTCGAACGGCGACTTGGCGCGCCAGTTGGTGCCGGTGCGGTCCACATAGGCCTGGGTCTGGAACTCGTTGGTGCCGGACTTGGTGACGGCGGTGATGGCCGCGCTGCTGACCTGGTCGAACTCGGCCTTGTAGTTCTGCGTCAGCACCTTGAACTCGGCAATGGCCGACTGCGGGAAAGGATTGCCGCGCGACGCGTCCTGGCCGCTCAAGCCGCCGCGCAGGATGTTGTTCTTCTGGCCCACGCCGTCGATGAAGACGTTTACATGGTCATAGTTTTGCGAACCGGATTGGATCTTGGTGTAGCCCGCCCCGTCGGAGGAAAAGGCCACGCCCGGTGCGAGGTCGGCGCTGGACAGGAAGTTGCGCGTCGTCTGCGGCAGGCTCTCGATCATCTTGCTGGACACGGTGGTGCCCATCTGCGAGTCGCGCACACCCTGGCGCTGCGCGGTGCCCGAGATGGTCACGCGGCCCAGTTGGTCGGCCACGCCGAGCTGAAGGTCCACCGCAGCGGTTTCGCCGACGGACAGCGTGATGCGCTCGGACTTGGCATTGCCGACGCGGATCTCATAGCTGCCCGGCGCCAGGCCCAGCAGCGTGTAGCTGCCATCGGCCTGGGTCTGGCCGCGGTAGGTGGCGCCATTGGCGGTGTTGACGGCCACGACGGCCAGTCCTGCGGCCGGCTGGTTGGCCGCGGCCTTGACCTGGCCCTTCAGCGTGGCGGTGCTGACCTGGGCCGAGGCCGTGCCTGCCAGCGCGAGGACGACGGCGGCGGCGAGTGCCTGGCGGCGCCAGGGCTTGTTGCGGGAAAGCGTGCTCATGATGGTCCTTGTCTCCTGGGTGTTGTTTAGGTGCTCTGGGAACGGACTGGAACGGACGGGAATCGGAAGAGTCAGGCCTTGCTGCCGCAGGAGCGGCGCACGACCAGTTGCACGGGCATGACGGTGGCGTCAACGCCCGCGGCGGGGCCTTCGAGGGCATCGGCCAGCGCGTCCAGCGCCTGGCTGCCGAGCGCCGCGATGGGCACATGCATGGTGGTCAGCGCGGGGCTGACGTAACGGGCGACCGGGATGTCGTCGAAGCCGGCCAGCGCAATGTCCTCGGGCACGCGCACGCCGCCGGCCTGCAGCGCGCCGAGCAGGCCGATGGCCATGATGTCGTTGGCAGCGAAGACGGCATCGGGCCGCTGGCTCGCGGGCAGCGCCAACAGCGCGGCGCCCGCACGCTGGCCGCCGGTTTCGGAGAAGTCGCCGTCCAGCAGCCACGGCTGGGTGCCACGGCCCAGGCCGGCGCGGTAGCCGCGCTCGCGCTCGCGCGCCTCGAAGTTGGCCGCCGGGCCGCCCAGGAAGGCGATGCGGCGGCGGCCGCTGCGCACCAGGTGCTCGGTCATCTCGCGCGCGCCGCCGTAGTTGTCGACGGCGAACACGCGCTGCGACGGCCGGCGCACGCCGGAGTTCAGCAACACCGCGGGCAGGTTGTGCGGCAGGTTCTGGGCCAGGAAGTCGTCATCCGCATGCGGCGACATGACGACCAGCCCGTCCACGCGGCCGTTCATCGCGCGCAGCGCGGCGGCGGCTTCGTCGGCGTCGTCGTGCGAGCTGGACAGCAGCAGGTGCAGGCCACGCGAGCGGGCGGCCTGGTCGATGCCACGGATCAGCTCGGAGAAGAACTCGCCGTGCAGGTCGGGCAGCAGCGCACCCACCGTGTCGGTCTTGCGCGTGATGAGGCTGCGTGCAGCGCCGGACGGCGCATAGCGCAGCTCGCGGGCCGCGTCGAGGATGCGCTGGCGCGTGTCCGGCAGCACGTTGTCGGCGCCGTTCAGCGCGCGCGAGACGGTCGCCACCGACACGCCGGCCACGCGGGCGACGTCCTTGATCGTTGCATTGGCTTGGCTCATCAGACCGGATTCAGCGAAGCGCCATGGCTGGCAATGACGCGAGCGTAGTAGCGCGCGCTGGCCTTGGGCGTGCGCTGCAGGGTCTGGAAATCCACGTGCACGAGGCCGAAGCGCTTGGCGAAGCCCAGCGCCCATTCGAGGTTGTCGAACAGCGACCAGGCGAAGTAGCCCCGCATGTCGGCACCCCGTGCCATCGCGTCCTGCACGGCGGTGATGTGGGTGCGCAGGTAGTGCACACGCAGCGGGTCGTTCACTTCACCGTTGATCGCCGCTGGCGGGTCGTAGAACGCGGCGCCGTTCTCGGTCACGTACAGCGGCAGGCCGCCGTAGCGCTCGTGCATCCAGACCAGCGTGTCGGCCAGGCTCTGTGGATGCAGCTCCCAGCCGGTCTCGGTGTAGATGCCGCCGGGCTGGCGCTGCGGCGCGACGGGCAGCGGCCAGGCCTTCGGGTCGTGCCGCACGACGGCGCGGGTGTAGTAGTTCAGGCCCAGGAAGTCGATAGGGGCTTTGAGCGCCTCGACCTCAGCCGCCGGCCAGTCGGGCCAGGCCTCGCCGAAGACCTCGCGCAGTTCTTCGGGGTAGCTGCCCAGCAGCGCCGGGTCCAGGTACTGCCGGTTCATGTAGGCATCGGCCAGCCGCGCCGCATGGCGGTCCGCGTCGGTCGCGTCCGGCGGCACGTGTTTGGGTTCGATGTTGACGACCAGGCCGATCTTGTTGCGGCCCATGGCCCGGTAGGCCTGCACGCCGGCCGCATGGGCCTGCATCAGCCGGTGAGCGACGATGGCTGCTTCAAAGGCGCTCTTGTGGCCCGGCGCCAGGTTGCCGTGCATATAGCCCTGGTCGGCGATGACCCAGGGCTCGTTCAGCGTGGCCCACAGTGGCACGCGGTCGTCCAGCGCCTTGAAGCAGACCTGCGCGTAGTCGGCAAACCAGCCGGGCATGTCGGGGCTGGTCCAGCCGCCGCGGTCGTCCAGCGCGGCGGGCAGGTCCCAGTGGTGCAACGTGGCCATGGGCGTGATGCCGTTGGCCAGCAGTTCGTCCACCAGCCGCTCGTAGAAGCCCAGGCCGGCGGCGTTGACCCGGCCGCGCCCCTCGGGCAAGACCCGGTTCCAGGCGATGCTGAAGCGGTAGGCGGTCAGGCCCAGCTCGCGCATCAGGGCCACGTCGTCCTTCATGCGGCGGTAGTGGTCGCAGGCGACGTCGCCCGTGTCACCGCCGGCCACGCGGCCCGGCGTGCGCACGAAGCGATGCCAGTTGCTGACGCCGGCGCCATCGGCCAGCGGCGAGCCTTCGATCTGGTAGGCAGAGGTGGCGCAGCCCCACAGGAAGCCGGGCGGGAACGGTTGTCTCATCCGTGCAGCCGGTTCTTGAACCGGTCATGTAAACGTTTTCATGCATTTTTCCGCGGAAACGTTTGAGGCGTCAATCCGCGGCGAACCCGGCTGTGGACCGGATGCAACGCCGCCACCGTCCCCAAGCCGTAACCCATGCGCGCGACGGCGTCGCTAGCATGCGTGCCGACTTCAACGACCGCTCAGCCCCGCCATGCTCGACCAGCCCGCCGGCACTGTCTTTCCCAACACCGACTTGCCAGGCCTGTCACCGCGGCAGCGGCTGCACCTGGTGCTGCTGGGCGTGACCGACGTTGCGCGCTCGACTGCCTTTTTCGAGGCCCTGGGCTGGACCCGCTCGCCCACCGGCAACGACGGCTTCGCGAAGTTCGACCTGGGCGGCTATGCGCTGTGCCTGATCTCGCGCGAGGCCTTCGCGCAGGACGCGGGTTTCGCGTCGCCACAGGGCAGCGGCTTTGCGGGCGTGGGTTTGATCTACCTGGCCAAGTCACCGGAAGAGGTGCCGCGCCTCCTGGCCAAGGCGGTCGAAGCCGGCGGCCGGCTCGTGAAGCCCGCCACGCGCACGCACTGGGGCGTGGCCGGCTACTTCGCGGACCCCGACGGACATCTGTTCGAGGTGGACTACGAGGACGTGTGGGTCCTCGACGATGAACACCGGCTGGTGGTCGATCAGGTCAACTCGGGCTGAATGAGAAACGGCCGCCACACTTCACGTGGCGGCCGTTGGGCAGGCAGGTCCGGTCAGTCTGCGTATTGGCCCGCGGCCTTGATGACCGGGCCCAGCTTGGCGATCTCGGCCTCGACGAACTTCTTGTGCTCGGCCGTGCCGACGCGTGCGTCGCTGACGATGACCGCGCCCAGCGCCTCCTGGCGCTTGTGGAAGTCGGCGTCCTTCAGCGCCGCGCGCAGCGCACCGTTGACCTTGTCGATGACGGCCTTGGGCGTGTTCTTGGGCGCGTACAGGCCGTGCCAGATCGTCAGGTTGAAGCCCTTCAGGCCGGACTCGTCGGCCGTCGGCAGCTTGGCCAGCGCGCCGCTGGTCAGGCGCTTGGACGACATCACTGCGAAGGCCTTGACCTTGCCGGACTCGATCTGGCTGGTGGTGTTGGTGGTCTGGTCGCACATGATGTCGACCTGGCCGCCCAGCAGATCGTTCATGGCCGGCGCCGTGCCCTTGTAGGGCACGGTGGTCATGTCGATCTTCAGCGTCTGCTGGAACAGCAGGCCGCACAGGTGCGAGGCCGAGCCTATGCCCGCGTTGGCCAGGTTGATCTTGCCCTTGTTGGCCTCCAGCCACTTGTTCAGCTCGGCGTAGCTGTTGGCGGGCAGCGTGGGCCGGCCGATCAGCGTCATCGGCACTTCGTTGACCATGCCGAGGTACTCGAAGTCCTCCAGCGTCTTGTACGGCAGGCTGCGGTACAGCGACGGCGCCGTGGCCAGGCCGATGTGGTGCAGCAGCAGCGTGTAGCCGTCCGGCGCCGCCTTGGCGACCTTGTTGGCGCCCAGCGTACCGCCGACGCCGCCGACGTTCTCGATGATGATGGTGGCACCCAGCGGCTTGCGCAGCGCCTCGGCCAGATCGCGGGCCACCTTGTCGGTGGGACCGCCGGCCGCGAAGGGCACGACGATGGTGACGGGCTTGTCGCCCGGGTACTGGGCCAGGGCGGGCAGGCTGGCCATCAGGCCGGCGGACAGCAACAGGGTGGTGCGCATGGGAATGTCTCCAACGGTTAGCGACGGTCTTCGATGAGCTTGCCGTCGTTGGGCAGGCTGCCGGGAGGCAGCAGGACTGCTTCGATCCTGAGTTTGGTCAGCTCACGGGTCGTCAGCATCAGGCTTTCCACGAAGCCCGGGCTTGTGGGTTTCCACATTTCGACCTGCAGCTCGACCTGGTCCTGCGCCAGCTCGCCGCTGACGACGAGGCGCGCGCGGCGGACCTCGGGGTGGCGGCGGACGATGTCGGCGACCTGGCCCGCATGAACAAACATGCCGCGCACCTTGGCCGACTGGTCGGCGCGGCCCAGCCAGCCGCGCAGGCGCTGGTTGGTGCGGCCGCAAGGACTGGCACCGGGCAGCACCGCGGACAGGTCGCCGGTGGCAAAGCGGATCAAGGGATAGCCCGGCGACAGCGTGGTCACGACCACCTCGCCCACCTCGCCTTCGGGCAGCGGGTCGCCCGAGCCGGGGCGCACGATCTCGACGAGCACGCCCTCGTCCACCACCAGGCCCTCGCGCGCCACCGTCTCGTAGGCGATCAGCCCCAGGTCGGCCGTGGCATAGCACTGGTAGACCTCCACGCCGCGCTCCGCGAACCAGGCCACCAGCGCTGGCGGGCAGGCCTCGCCACTGACCAGCGCGCGCTGCAGCCAGGGCAGCGCGTGGCCGGACTCGGCGGCCTTGTC
>DASWWC010000051.1:0-6237 GCA_036401055.1 Roseateles sp. | reverse complement strand
TGGGCAGCGGCGCCGGCACGGGGCCGCTCACCGCGTACAGGCCCAGCCGGCCGGCGCCGGCCGACTGCTGCACGGCGCTGCGCGTGGCGTCGGCGCTGCGCAGCGTGTAGGCATAGGGCGGCACCCAGTTCTGCGCCACCGGCAGGCCCTCGCAGCCCTGCAGCTCGATGTCGATGGCGCCCGTCATGGGCTTGCCGGCATCGTCCTTGTCGCTGATGAAGCGGTGGCCCGCGCTGCGGAAGCTGATGGCCTGCTTGCCGCCGGCCAGCTTGCCGCAGACCTCCTTGGGCTTGAGGCCGGTGAACTCGTAGAAGTTGTTCTCGGCGATGACGTCGGACTGGTAGCGCACGTCCAGGCCCGAGCCGAACTTCTTGTCGGAGTCGCTGGTGGTGGTGCTGCCAGTGACGAGGTTGTTGTACATGTGCAGCTGGCCGAAGCGCACCAGCGGCAGCCGGCTGTAGGGGTGGTCCCACCAGTTGCCGGTCATGGTCACGTGCAGGCGGCCGGCGTCGCTCCAGGCGCGGCCCGAGTCGCCGTTGCCCACCAGCGTGGTCTTGTGGTGCTTGCTGAACACGCTGTTGGACACGGTCACGTAGTCGCTGCCGCGGATGATGTCCAGCGCGCCGTCGTGCCGCGTGTCGCTGGCCAGCGATTCAGGCGTGTCGCCGTCGCTGATGCTCACATGGTCGATCCAGATCTGCTGGCCGCGCGTGATGGCGATGCCGTCCATGTAGGCGTTGTCGCTGTCCTCGGGGTTCACGTCCCAGGGCGTGTCGATCTGCAGGTTGCGCACGATGATGTTGCGCGTCCAGGTCGGGAACAGTTCCGGGTCCTTGCCGTCGGCCACCCATTTCTTGAAGTCGGCCTCGGCGCCGGCCGCCGTCGTGGCGGCCTCGATGCCGATCAGGATCTGCGTGCCGGTGATGCGCGCCGGACGACCGTTGCTGTCGTTGATGCCCACCAGCGTCGTGTTGGACGGGATGGAGAAGCTGCCGCCGTTCTTCTGGTCCAGGTAGCCCGTGTACTCCTCGAACACCGTGTTGTTGTCGCGCCAGCGGAAGTCGATGTGGCCGACGATGCGGATGATCTTGGGCTCGTTCTTGGCCTCGCGCAGCGCCGCCAGCAGCTGCTCCTTGTTGAACACCGTGTAGACGCGGTTGGCCGCGGCCGACGAGCCGCCGGTGACCCGCACCTTGCCCTTGCGCGACTGGCCGTGCCAGCCGATGTCCGGCGCGGTCTCGCGCTCGAAAGTCAGCACGCCGTTGGTCGGGTCCACGGTGGCGAACTGCCAGGCCGGCAGGCGCGGCGCGGCGCGGTAGTTGGCCGGGTTGTGCAGGCCGCTGATCGTCGTGGGCGCGGCGTAGGTGCGCGTGCCGACGTCGAACAGCAGCGGCGCGGTCGTGTCGGTCAGCGTGACGGCGTCGATGACCGGCACCGGCGCGGGCGTGATGGGCCGCGGCTCGCGCGCCGCCAGCGCCCGGGCCGAGGGGCTGTCGCCGGTGGCGGCATCCAGCCGGCCGGCCGTGGCCTGCTCGCTGGACTGCGTGGTGGCGAAACCGGGCGTCCCGTTCTGGCCGCCACCGCAGGCGGCCAGCAGGCCGAGCGAGATGGACGAAGCCAGCAGGCCGCGCGTGGGCTTGCGAGGGGTCATGGCATGTCTCCTGGGCGCGCTACTGCTGCGCGCGAATTTGTTTGTTGTGCATGCCGCTCCCTGCCGTCGTCAACGCGGCATGCAGGCGCGAACCCGCCCGGCACCCGGCCCGTCAGGGGTCAGGCGCGCAGCGCAAGGCGATCAGGGAGCGGTGGAATCGGCGGCAGGCCGTGAGGGGTGTGACGTCCGCGCGGCACCGGCTCGCATGGACGTCAGGGAGAGCGGGCGCAGCAGGCGCACCGCACTGTATCGGGGGTCGAGACCCCGGTCACCCGGCGGTGTCCGGTCGGTGGCCTCGGCCCTCATGCAGTTGGAACAGTGTTTCGTTTCTGCGTCCGCGGGTCAACGCCGGGCATTCCCTGAACACCCCCGAATGCGGGAGCGGGTCTGCCCGGAGACGGGGAGCGTCAGTCGGCGGCGACGACGCGCACCCGCTGGCCGCCGAACTCGACGAGCTGGCCGGCGCGCATCTTGGCGGTCTTGCGCAGCTCGACCTGGCCGTCCACGCGCACCTCGCCGGCGGTGATCAACGCGCGGGCCTGGCCGCCGCTGTCCGCCAGGCCGGTGGCCTTCAGCAGCTTGTCCAGTTCGATGTACTCACCGCGGAGTTCCAAGGCGACTTCTTGCATGCGCCGCATTCTGGCAGGGCCGCGGTTCGCCGGGATCGGGCCACACCAGCAGGTCGCAGCGCATGTGCCGCAGCAGCCGCGCCGCCGTGCTGCCCAGCAGCAGCTCCTGCCAGGCCGGCCGCCGCCCGCGGCCGGTGACCACCAGTTCGGCGCGGCCGTAGTCCTGCTGCACCAGGATCTGGCGCGCCGGGTCGCCGCGGCCCAGCGTGTACATGAGCCGGTTGCGGCGCGCGTCCAGCGCGTCGCTGAGGCGCCGCAGGTGGCGGTGGCCGTGCTGGTCCAGCGCCTCGCGATAGTCGCGCAGCGACTGCCGGCTGGCGCCGACCGCCACCAGATGGGCCTCGCGCCGGATGTCGATGACGTGGAACAGCTCCAACTCGGCGTCCGGCGCCATCTCGGCCGCCACGCGCAGCAGGCTGGTGGCCGGTGCCGGTGCAGTGCCCAGCGCGACCAGCAGCCGGGTGTAGGTGTGGCGGGCCGGCCGGCGCACCACCAGCAGCGGGCAGTCCAGCCGCCACAGCAGGCGCGCCGCGAACACGCCGGCGGACCACGGCCAGCGGCCCGCGGCGGGCGGCGGCCAGCCCATCACCAGCAGACCGGCCTGGGCCGCAGCCGCCTGGCGCAGGCCGGGCAGGTCCAGCGAACCCAGCAGCCGCACCGGCAGCCGGTGGCGGCGCGCCAGCATGGCCGCGTAGCGTGGCAGTCGCTCGGCCACGTCGGGCGGGCCGCTGTCGGCCAGGTGGGCCAGCAGCAGCTCGCAACGGCGCTGGCGGGCCAGCAGCACGGCGCGCTGCGCGGCGGCCTCGGCGGGCTGGGAGAAATCGGTGACGAGCAGGATGGAACGGGACATGGGAACGACCTCGGGTCAAGAGCGCCGCGCAGGGGCGGCTGCCAGCCTGCCGGCGGCGGCGGGCTGGAGGCGTGGATGCGAAACGGTCAGCGGTCGAAGTCGCCGCTGGCCTCGGGCTGGTAGCGCAGCGCCTGGATCAGCAGGTCGCCGCTGGCGCCATGGCCGGCCTGCCAGCGGACCCGCTCGCCCACGCTGCGGCCCAGCAGGCTGAGGCCCACCGGTGACAGCACCGAGATGCGGCCCTGCTCGGGCCGGGCCTCGGCCGGGTAGCACAGCGTCAGCCGCTGCTGCTGGCCGGGCTGCGGGCCCAGCACCTCGATCTCGGAGTTCATCGACACGACGTCGGCCGGCAGCTGCCGCGACGGCAGCAGCTCGGCGCCATCGAGCAGGTCCTGCAGCGGAGCGTGCGCGGACGCCTCCGGCAGGCGGTTCAGGCGGCGGTGGTCAAGCTCGCTGAGCAGGCGCTCGCCAGCGTTGGCAGTGGCGGGGAAGGTGGACATGGCAGACCTCGGTCAGGGCCGTGCCGCCTGGTGCACAGGGTGGGCGGCGGCACGGCATCGCGCGGGGTGTGGGCCCGGCGATCGAGGTTGCGCTGATGAAGGGAAGAACGGGGATCGCCGGGCTCAGGAGTCTGCGGCCGTGCGCTGGATGGCCACGGCCGCACGCAGGCCCGCCACCGTGTCGGCGGTGGGCGTGCTGCGCTGCTGGCGGGCGGGGTTCTTCATGACGGGACGCATTGTGCCCCATGGGCGGGCTCAGCCGCCCAGGCGCCGGCTGGCCGCTTCGCGGATGGCCGTCAGCGTGCTGCGCGAGGTGGACACGTCGCTGGACAGGCGCAGGTGCAGCAGCGCCGGCTTGTTTGCGGCGATGGCCGCGTCCAGCGCCGGGCCGACCTGCTCGGTGGTCTCGGCAAAGAAGGCCGCGAAGCCGAAGGCCTCGGCGAGCTTGGCGAAGTCGGGGTTGAACAGGTCGCTGCCCGACACGCGGCCCGGGTACTCGCGCTCCTGGTGCATGCGGATGGTGCCGTAGGTGCCGTTGTCGACGACGACCACCAGCAGCTTCTTCGCGCCGTAGCCCGTGGCCGTGGCCAGCTCCTGGCCGGTCATCAGGAAGTCGCCGTCGCCGGCGATGTTGACGGCCCAGCGCTCGTCCTGAAGCAAGGCCGCCGCGACCGCCGCGGGCACGCCGTAGCCCATCGCGCCGGAGGTCGGCGCCAGCTGCGTCTTGCCGAAGCGGTGCAGCGCCGTGTAGCGGTGGAAACGGTGCAGCCAGCCGCTGTAGTTGCCGGCGCCGTTCGTGAAGATGCTGCCCTCGGGCAGCTTGGCATCGATGAGGCGGATGACTTCGGCCATGTCCAGCGGCGCCACCGGCGTGGGCACGAGGTTGGCGCGGTAGTCGGCATTGGCCGCGGCGGTCCAGTCGCGCCAGGCGATGGCGGCGGGCGGCGGCAGCAGCGCCAGTGCCGGCGCGGCCTGGCTCATGCTGGCGTTGATTAGCAGTTCGGCTGTGTAGACGCGGCCCAGCTCCTCGGCGCCGGCATGGACGTGGATCAGCGCTTGAGCCGGCCGCGGCGCCTGCAGCAGCGTGTAGCCGCCGGTCGTCATCTCGCCCAGGCGCGGGCCGATGGCGAGGATGAGGTCGGCCTCCTTGACGCGCGCGGCCAGCTTCGGATTGATGCCGATGCCCACGTCGCCCGCGTAGTTGGGGTGCGCGTTGTCGAACAGGTCCTGGAAGCGGAAGGCACAGCCCACCGGCAGCTGCCAGGCTTCGGCGAAGTGCTGCAGCGCGGCCGTGGCCTCGGTGGTCCAGCCGCCGCCGCCGGCGATGACCAGTGGCTTCTTCGCCGCCGCCAGACGTTCGCGCAGTTCGGCCAGCGCGGCGGGCGTCGGCGCGGCCTCGGCCAGGCGTGCCGGCGTGACGACGGGCGCCGTGATCGGCTTCGTCAGCATGTCCTCGGGCAGCACCAGCACCACCGGGCCCGGGCGGCCCTGCATCGCGGTGTGGAAGGCGCGCGCGACGTACTCGGGCAGGCGCTCGGCCTCGTGCACTTCGCCCACCCACTTGGCCATGCCCAGCGTGCCGGGGCCGAACATCTGGCGGTAGTCCACCTCCTGGAAGGCCTCGCGGTCGCGCTGGTCGCTGGCGACCTGGCCGATGAACAAGATCATCGGCGTGCTGTCCTGAAAGGCCGTGTGCAGGCCGATGCTGGCATTCGTCGCGCCGGGGCCGCGCGTGACGAAACAGATGCCGGGCTTGCCGGTCAGCTTGCCTTGCGCCTCGGCCATGAAGGCCGCGCCGCCTTCCTGGCGGCAGGCGATGAAGCGGATCTTGTCGGCATGCTCGTGGAAGCCGTCCAGCACCGCGAGGTAGCTTTCGCCGGGAACGCCGAAGGCGGTGTCGACGCCCTGGGCAATCAGCGCCTCGACCAGCTTGTGGCCGGCCAGGCGGGGGGTGTCTGCTTGTCTAGTCATGTGGGCACTGTAGCCGGCTGCCGCGCCGCCTGGCATGGGCATACACACGTCGGCCATAACCAGCCGTTGCCGAGCTTGTGCGCCGGGTCATTCCGGGCAAGGCCACGCTAGCGTGAGCCTTCGATCGCCCGCTCCATCAGCTTGTCCTTGAGCCGGCTGTCGGGCGTGAGGTCCAGCGCCCGATGCAGAGACGACGGTCCACTGCTGCCGGGGTCGGCGGGCTTGGCGACGGGCGTGGCCGGCAGCACATTGACCGGCGGCGCGGTCAACGCCTGCTCCCGGTGGCCCGCCGGGCATTCGGAGTTGGTGTAGCTCACCTGCTGGCCATGGACGCACTTGCGCATCAGCCCCGGCCGGGCCTGCGATGTCATGCCGGGCACCTGACCCAGCCAGCCCTGCAGAGACTCGCGCTTATGCCAGCCCAGCCCCAGGGCCGCCAGCAGCAGCACACTCATAACCAGACCACGGATTGACATCAAGGCAAGCTCCCGCAAAGCGATGGCAGGCACTGTAGCCAGGGTCGAAGCTTGCCGCGGCGTCATCGGCGCCGTCCACGTGCCCGGCCGCCAGGCCCAGCCCTCGCCTTGGCGCAGAGCCGCACTTCCCTGCATGCGTAAGGCCCGCCACCGCGCTTCA
>DASWWC010000050.1:0-15926 GCA_036401055.1 Roseateles sp. | reverse complement strand
GCTGCAGCCCGCCGCCGCCCTGCCAGCCGCCGCCCACCAGCACCTGTCCGCCGCCGCTGGCGCCGTCGGCGGTGGTCTGCGAGCCGGCGTCCAACGCGATGGACGCCGCCTCCAGCACGATGCGGCCGCCGCGTTCGGTCAGGCTGTCGGCGCTGACGCGGCCGCCCTGCTGGATCAGGCCGCCGGCCTGCAGCGCGATGCCGCCCGGCGCGTGCAGCTCGCCCAGGTTGACGATGCTGCCGCGGGCCGCGTCCGGCGCGAAGGCGTCGGCACCGGCCATGAACTCGGCCGTGCCCATGCTGCGCGTGGTGGCCACCAGCGCACCGACGTTGACACTGGCGCCGGGCGCGAAGTAGATGCCCGAGGGGTTGCTGAGGAAGACACGCCCATTGGCCGTGAGCCGGCCGAAGATCTGGCTGGGGTTGGGGTCCAGCACGCGGTTCAGCGTGACGCTGCCGGCGTCGGGCTGAAGGAACTGCACCTGCGCCTGGGCGCCGATGTTGAAGCGCTGCCAGTCGATGGCCGCGCGGGCGCTGCCTTGCTGGATGGTCATCAGCGCGCCGTTGCTGCTGATGCTGGCCTGGCCGGCCACCACCTGGCCGCCGGTGGGCAGCGTGGTCGGGGCGGGCGCGGTCTGGGCGTGCGCCACCTGGGCCAGCAGCACCAGCAGCGCGGCGCTCAGTCGGTTCAGCGGAAAGCGGGGCAGGGCGTGCATGGCAGTGGGCGTCAGAGGGGCAGGCCGGCCTGCAGCCACAGGCGGTTGCGGGTGAGGCTGCCGTCCTGGTCGGTGCCGGTCGAGGTCGGGTTGGGGTTGGCGCCGATGCGGCGGGCCCAGGTGGCGCGGATGTTGAGCGCCCGCGGGCCGCTCCAGGCCAGCGACAGGCCGGCGCCCTTCAGCTGGTAGCGGTTGGGGCCGCTGCCGGTGACGGCGCCGCGCACCAGGGCCTGGACCTGACCCCAGTCGTAGAAGCCGCCCAGTACGAAGTTGGCCGGCAGCTGGGCGCGCAGCTCCAGGTTGGCCAGCTGGCCCCGGCTGCCGCCGCCTTCGCTGGCCGGGTAGGCGCGCACGCCGCCGGGGCCACCCAGGTAGAAGCGCTCGGAGCTGTCCAGGTTCTTGCCCGCCCACTGGGCTGCAAAGCTGCCGGTGGCGCTCAGCCAGCGCGTCAGCGCCTGCTGGCGGTTGAGGGCGAGGCTGGCCTTGTCGAAGCGGCCCTGCACCGCCGGGCCGGCCGCGTCGGCGGCCTGGTTGGGGGAGCCGTCCAGGTCGATGCGACCGCGGCTGAGCTGCAGGCTGGCCGCGCTGGCGCCGCCGCCGCCCCAGTCGTCCAGCTGGTTGGCGTTCAGGGTGAGGCTGATGCTGTGGCTGCGGTAGCGGCTGGTGGTGCTGCCGTTGGCCTGGTTGTCGAAGCGGTCGCGGCGGGCGCTCATGCGCAGCTCCAGGTTGCGGCCGCGGCTGCGCAGCAGCGGGTAGCCGGCGTCCAGCCCCAGCGTGCCGGCCGTGCCCCGGCCGCCCAGTGCGGCCAGCTCGTCACCCAGCAGCCGGTAGCGCAGGCCCGAGGCGGAGACGCCCATGCGCAGGCCCGACAGGCCCACCGGCAGGCTGGCGCCCAGGCGCAGGTAGTCGTTGCCGCGGCTGTGCAGCGCCTGCGCTGTCCAGGCGTCACCCAGCGCCAGCGGGCCTTCCAGGCGCAGCGTGGCGCTGGCGCGGGCCCGGCCGGTGCTGCGCGAGCCGCCGTTGTCCAGCACCAGGTCGCCGCCGAAGACCGCGCGGTCGTCGAGCTTGAGCAGCACCAGCGTCTCGCCCTCGGTGCCGCCGGCGGCCAGTGCCGCCTGGGCGCTGACGCCCGGCAGGTCGCTGACCAGCAGCACGGCCCGCTCGACCGCCGGCAGCGACAGCGGCTGGCCCTGGGGCTGCGCGGCCAGCAGCAGGCCTTCGGCATGGGCCGGGGCGATGCGCTGCGGGTTGCCCTGCACGCGCACGCCGCCCAGCCGGGCTTCGAGCACGCGGATGCGGATGACGCCCTCGGTGACGTCCTGCGGCGGCAGGTCGCAATGGGCCAGCCAGCCGGCCTCGGCATAGGCCGCGCAGACCGATGCCGCGGCCTGGCGCAGCTCGGTCAGGCTCAGCTCGCGCCCGACCCAGGGTGCCAGCCGCGGCTGCAGCTGGGCGTCGGTGAAGCGGCTGTTGGCCTCGATGGCAAAGCGCTGCACGCGCACCCGCGCAGCGCCCGCGGCCGGGCGGGCCGGCGCCGCGCTGGCGTCGCGCAGGGGGCTTTCGGTTCGCGCAGCCGGGGGCTCGCCGCGCGGTGCGGTCTGCCTGAGCAGGCTGCCGGCGTCGGGCGGCGTCTGGGCCGGCGCCGCGGCGGGCAGCAGCAGGGCGCACAGCGGTGCCAGCAGGAGGGAAATCCGTTGCATGCGCATTTATCGCTGCAAACGGGCACCCATCCGGGGCGGCTGCGGGATATTCCGGGGGGCAGGTGTGAACTGTGCGGCGCCGCGCTCAGGCCTGGCGCGGGGTGCCCGCGCCGTGGGCCTGCAGCCAGGCGAAGAACTCGCGGTACCAGAGCCGGCTGTTGCGTGGTTTCAGGATCCAGTGGTTCTCGTCCGGGAACCACACCAGCCGGGCCGGCACACCCTGCGACCTCAGCGTGTTGTAGTAGGCCAGGCCTTGCGCGTCGGGCACGCGGTAGTCCATCGCGCCGTGGATGACCAGCGTGGGCGTGGCGAAGTGGGCCGCGAACGCATGCGGGCTCTGCGCGGCGATACGGGCCGGGTCGTCCCAGTAGTTGGCGCCCAGCTCCTTGCGGTGCCAGTCGTAGGCGTCGTCGGCGTACATGGCCTGCCAGTCGTAGCAGCCGGCATGGCAGACATAGGCCTGGTAGCGGCCGGGCTGCACGTGGCCGTTCATCCAGGCCACCATGTAGCCGCCGTAGCTGCCGCCGGTGGCGAACACGCGTTTGCGGTCCACCCAGCGCTTGGCCAGCAGCCAGTCGGTGCCGGCCTCGATGTCCTGCAGCTCGTACTCGCCCCAGTGGCCGGTGATGCTGTCCAGGAACTCGTGGCCGAAGCTGGACGAGCCGTGGTAGTTCACGCAGGCCACGACATAGCCTTGCGCCGCGAACACCTGGTGGTTCCAGCGCCAGTGCCAGCTGTCGCCGAAGGCGGTGTGCGGGCCGCCGTGGATGACGTGCATGACCGGATGCTTCTTCTTCGCGTCGAAGCCGGGCGGGTAGATCAGCCACATCTGCACGGCGTCGCCGCGGGCACCGGTGATCGTGACCTCCTCGTGGCGGCCGAAGGCGTGTGTCGCGAGTCGCGCGTCGTTCAGCGACTCGATGCGGCGCTGGGCGTCGCCGTCCAGCACCGACAGCCGCGGCGGGAACTGCACGCCGTCGTGGTTGACGACGGTGAAGCCGCCGGCCTGCGCGAAGCTGCCCACATGGCCACCTTCGAAGACGCGTTCCGCCGTCCGGTCGCCCAGCGCGAACTGCCACAGGTGACGGCGCCCGCGCTCCTCGGCGGCGAACAGCACGGCCTGGTCGTCCTCGGCCCAGGCGAGCGGCGCGCAGACCTCATGGTCCCAGCCCTCGCTGAACACGGCCCAGCGGCCTTGCTGGTCCAGCACGGCGAGCTGGTCGGGCTGGTTGTGGCCCAGTGCCTGGTGGCTGGCGAGGAAGGCGAGGTGGGCGCCGGCGTGGCTGTAGCGCGGCGCGTCGAAGTGCCAGTCGGCGTCGCGCAGCAGCAATTGGGCGTGGCGCGTCTTCACGTCGATCTCGGCCAGCGCGTAGCGGTTGTCCAGCCGCTTGTCGGCCTCGGGGTCGAAGACGAAGGCGATGCGCCGGCCGTCGGGCGAGACGTCGAAGCAGTCGGCATCCGGCTCGGCGCGGCTCAGCTCCAGGTCGCTGCCCTCGAACAGGTCGCGGGCCTTGCCCGTGTCCACGTCCATCACGTGCAGATGCGGCACGCGGCCCATGGGGATGTGGTGGTCCCAGAAGCGGTACAGCGCCTCGTCGGTGACGTAGGCCGTCTCCTTGCGCGCCTTGAACTCGCGCAGCGCGTCGGCCTGGGCGGCGGCCTTGCGCTCGGGCCAGACCCAGGACACGAAGGCGATGCGCCGGCCGTCGGGGAACCACTTGAAGGCCTCGACGCCGGTCGGCACCTGGCCCACGCGGCGGGCCTCGCCGCCGTCCGGCGCGATGACGTAGAGCTGCGCTTCTTCGTCTTTGGCGCCGCCTTGCTCGCGCTTGGCGGTGAAGGCGATCAGGTCGCCGCGCGGGCTCCACTGCGGGTTGCCGTCCTTGTCGCCGGCCTCGGTCAGCCGCCGCGGCGCGCCGCCCAGCGTGGAGAACAGCCACAGGCTGGCCTGGGCCTTGTTGGTCTCCATGGAATGCCGCGTGACGGCGGCCACGGCCTGGGCGCCGTCGGGGCTGAGGCTGGGCGCGCCGATGCGGTCCAGGGCCCACAAAGCGTCCGCGTCGAAGGGCCTGGAGGTCTTGCTCATGGTCTCGGTCTGGTCAGTTGCCAGTTCAGATGCGCCTTGACCTCGGGCCATTCGCCCAGGGTCAGGCTGTACATGACGGTGTCGCGCACCGTCCCGTCGCGGCGCAGCGCGTGGTGGCGGATCACGCCATCGCGCTTGGCGCCCAGGCGCTCGATGGCGCGCTGCGAGGCGTGATTGAAGTTGTCCGTGCGCCAGCCCACCAGCCGGGCGCCCAGCGTCTCGAACGCATGCGTCAGCAGCAGCAGCTTGGCCGTGGTGTTGACCGCGCTGCGCTGCACGCGCTGGGCGTACCAGGTGTAGCCGATCTCGACGCGCTCCAAGGCCGGCACGATGTCGTGATAGCTGGTCGAGCCCAGCACCTCGCCGGTGTGTGCGTCCAGCACGGCGAACGGCAGGCGGTGGCCGGCAGCCTGGCCGGCCAGCGCGGTCTCGACATAGGCGGCGGTCTCGTCGGGCGCAGGCACGCTGGTGAAGCGCAGGTTCCACAGCTCGCCGTCGGCGGCCGCGGCCTGCAGGCCGGGGACGTGCTCGGATGTCAGCGGCACCAGGCGCACAGGCCCGGCCGCCAGCGTGACCGGCAGGACCGGCTTCAAGACCGGTCTCTCAGCATCAGCTTGCGCGCGGCCCAGCGGCCCACGCCGCAGCCCACCACGATCAGCACCAGGGCGCCCATCTGCTGCGCATTCCAGTCGTCGCTGGCAATGAAGTCGACCCCCAGCAGGCGGCCCAGCCACCAGCCGCCCAGCGCCCCACCGACGAAGCCGATGGCATCGGCCAGCCCTTCGCGCACGGCGCGGTCGAAATCTTGTGACATCAGCGGTTGTTCTTCTGCATGAACACGAGTTTCTCGAACAGGGTCAGGTCCTGCTCGTTCTTCAGCAGCGCGCCGACCAGCGGCGGGATGCTGACCTTGTCGTCCCGGGCCTGCAGCGCGTCCACCGGCACGTCCTCGGCCACCAGCAGCTTCAGCCAGTCGATCAGCTCCGAGGTGCTGGGTTTCTTCTTCAGGCCGGGCAGGTTGCGCACGTCGTAGAAGTTCTTCAGCGCGGCGGCCAGCAGGTCCTTATTGAGCGTCGGGAAGTGCACGTCGACGATCTTCTTCATCGTCTCGGCGTCGGGGAACTTGATGTAGTGGAAGAAGCAGCGGCGCAGGAAAGCGTCCGGCAGCTCCTTCTCGTTGTTGGAGGTGATGAAGACCAGCGGCCGGTGCTTCGCCTTGACGAGCTGGCGCGTCTCGTAGACGTAGAACTCCATGCGGTCGATCTCGCGCAGCAGGTCGTTCGGGAACTCGATGTCGGCCTTGTCGATCTCGTCGATCAGCAGCACGACCGGCCGGTCGGCCTCGAAGGCCTGCCACAGCACGCCCTTGACGATGTAGTTCTCGATGTTGCGGACGCGCTCGCTGCCCTCGATGCCGGCCAGTTGGCTGTCGCGCAGCCGGCTGACGGCGTCGTACTCGTACAGGCCCTGCTGCGCCTTGGTCGTGCTCTTTATGTGCCACTGCAGCAGCGGCATGTCCAGGGCGCTGGCGACCTCCTCGGCCAGCATGGTCTTGCCGGTGCCGGGCTCGCCCTTGATCAGCAGGGGGCGCTGTAGAGTGGCCGCCGCGTTGACCGCAAGCATCAGGTCGGCCGTGGCGACGTACTGGTCGGAACCTTGAAACTTCATGGGGAAAACCGGGGCTGGAAGGGTGCCGGGCCAGTATAGGCGGCCCCCTATAATCGCCGCCGCTTTAGAACACGAACCCCTGGGGACCATGAAAAAACTGCTGCAGATCTCGCTCGCCCTGGCTGTTGCCGCCGGCGCTTCCGGCGCCCTGGCCCAGGACGTGAAGGCGGGCGAGAAGAAGATCGCCATGTGCATCGGCTGCCACGGCATTGCCGGCTACCAAGCCAGCTTCCCCGAGATCCACAAGGTGCCGATGATCGCAGGCCAGAATGCCAAGTACATCGTCGCGGCGCTGCAGGGCTATGCCAAGGGCGACCGCAAGCACCCGACGATGCGCGGCATCGCGGCCTCGCTGAGCGAGCAGGACATGGCCGACATCGCCGCCTTCTACGAGCAGCAGGCCAAGCTGCCGGCCGCGCCGGACACCGTGCCCGCGGCGCCGGCCAAGGTGGCCGAACTGCTGACCAAGGGCGCCTGCGTGTCCTGCCACGGCGCCAACTTCAGCAAGCCCATCGACCCGACCTACCCCAAGCTGGCCGGCCAGCACGCCGACTACCTGACGGTCGCGCTCAAGTCCTACAAGACCGAGAAGAACGCCAACGTCGGCCGCGCCAACGGCGTGATGGCCGGTCAGGTCAAGCAGTTCAGCAACGCCGAGCTGAAGGCGATGGCGGCCTACATCGCGAGCCTGCCGACCGAACTGGCGACGGTGCCGCAGAAAAAGCTGCGCTGAGTTCTCGCTCCCCCCAGCTCGAAAGCCGCCCTCGTTCGCGAGAGGCGGCTTTTGCTTTTTGTTGTCGCCGGTCAAAGCGTGCAAGGTTGCACAACCATTCGAATGGGTGGCGTAGATACTGCGCCGACCGAGACGACGCCTTCCATGTTGAAAAAGATCTCGACCACCGAGGTGAGGCTGGGCATGTTCATCCAGGCTCTGGAAGGAGCCTGGCTTTCGCATCCCTTCTGGAAAACCAAGTTCGTGCTGGACGATCCGGCCGACCTCGCGGCATTGCAGGCCAGCGGCGTGCCGGCCGTCTGGATAGACGACGCCAAGGGCCGTGACGCTGCGGCTGCGCCACCGAGCCCGGCTGCGGCGCCTGCCGTGCCGCCGCCTGCCGCGCCGGCTCCCGCGCCACGCGCGGCAGCAGCCCAGCCGCGCGCCAGCCTGGAGGACGAACTGGACCGCGCCGCCCAGTTGCTGAACCGGACCAAGGGCGCCGTGCTGGCGCTGTTCGGCGAGGCGCGCCTGGGCAAGGCCATCGACTCGGAAGTCTGCCTGCCCATCGTCGACGAGGTGGCCGCCTCGCTGGCGCGCAACCCGTCGGCCTTCGTCAGCCTGGCCCGGCTCAAGACCAAGGACGACTACACCTACATGCACTCCGTGGCCGTCTGCGGCCTGATGGTGGCGCTGGCCCGTCATCTGGGCCTGCCCGACGACCAGGTGCGCGAGGCCGGCCTGGCCGGTCTGCTGCATGACGTGGGCAAGATGCAGATGCCGCTGGCAGTGCTGAACAAGCCCGGCGCGCTGACGGACGCGGAGTTCGACGTCATGCGCAGCCACCCGCTGCGCGGCTGGGAGCTGCTGAAGGACGGCGCCAAGGTGCCGGCGGCGGCGCTGGACGTCTGCCTGCATCACCACGAGAAGATGGACGGCAGCGGCTACCCGCACAAGCTCGCGGGGGAGCAGATCAGCCTGTTCGCGCGCATGGGCGCGGTGTGCGACGTGTACGACGCCATCACCTCCACGCGCCCCTACAAGACGGCCTGGGACCCGGCCGGCTCGCTGCAGCGCATGTCGCAGTGGAAGGGCCAGTTCGACCCGGCCATCTTCCAGGCCTTCGTGAAGAGCGTGGGCATCTATCCCACCGGTACGCTGGTGCGCCTGCAGTCCGGACGCCTCGCGGTGGTGGTGGACCAGAACCCGGCCTCCCTGGTGGCGCCGCGCGTCAAGGTCTTCTACTCGACCAAGTCCAGCATGCCCATCCCGGTGCAGTTGGTCGATCTGTCCAACGGCAGCAGCGACCGCATCGTGGGCCGCGAGCCGCCCGAGCAATGGGGCTTCAAGCACCTGGACGAGCTCTGGAACCCCGGCGGCAGGCACTGAGTCCGGCCGCGGGGTCTTTCCCGGCCTTCTAAACTGCCGGCCAAACGGTTGTTGGGATTACGTGATGAAACGATGGATGGGGCTGCTGCTGCTGGCATGGGCCTGCGGCGCGGCCGCGCAGACGCTGCGTTGGGCCAACCAGGGTGACCCGCAGACCATGGACCCGCACTCGCAGAACGAGAGCCTGACCAATATGGTCAATGGCCAGATCTACGAGCGGCTCACGAACCGCAGCGCCAAGCTGGCCATCGTGCCGGGCCTGGCCGAGCAGTGGACGCAGACCGGGCCGCTGAGCTGGCGCTTCAAGCTGCGCGCGGGCGTCAAGTTCCACGACGGCACGCCGCTGACGGCGGACGACGTGGTCTTCTCCATCCAGCGCGCCAAGGAGCCCACCTCGCAGATCGCCGTCTACGCCAACGCGGTGGGCACGCCCAAGCGCGTGGACGACCTGACGGTGGACTTCCAGCTCGCCACCTTCAACCCCATCTTCCTGCAGCACATCGACCAGCTGTGGATCATGAGCCGCAAGTGGTGCGAGACCCACCGCGTCACCAAGCCGCTGGACTTCAAGAACAAGGAAGAGAGCTACTCGTCGCTGCACGCCAACGGCACCGGGCCCTACCTGCTGGTCAGCCGCCAGCCGGGCATCAAGACCGTGCTCAAGCGCAATGCCAACTGGTGGGGCAAGTTCCAGGGCAATGTGCAGGACGTGGTCTACACCCCAATAGCCAGCGACGCGACCCGGCTGGCAGCGCTGATCTCCGGCGAGATCGACTTCGTGCACGACCCCGCGCCGCGCGACATCGCCCGGCTGCGCAACACGGCGGGTCTGAAGGTCATCGACGGCCCGGAGAACCGGCTCGTGTTCATCGGCATGGACCAGTCGCGCGACAAGCTGCTGTACGGCAGGGTGCCCGGCCTGAATGGACAAGACAAGAACCCGTTCAAGGACCTGCGCGTGCGCCGCGCGCTGTACCAGGCCATCGACATCGAGGCGCTGAGGTCCAAGCTGATGAGTGGCCTGTCCGTGCCTACGGGCGGGCTGACGCCGTCGGCCGACGCGTCCTTCGACGACCCGTCGCTGCAGACGCGCCTGCCCTACGACATCGCCGCGGCCCGCAAGCAGATGGCCGAGGCCGGCTATGCCGACGGCTTCGAGGTGACGCTGGACTGCCCCAACAACCGCTACATCAACGACGAGCAGATCTGCGCGGCGCTGGCGGCCATGTGGGCGCAGCTGAAGGTCAAGGTCCGGGTCAACGCGATGCCGCGCGTGCTGTACTTCCCCAAGCTGGAGAAGCAGGACACCAGCCTGTTCATGTACGGCTGGGGCGGCAGCGTCACCGACGCCGAGGCCATCCTGACGCCGCTCTACCGCAACCGTGGCGACAAGGGGGCGGGCTTCTACAACTTCGGCAACGTGCGCAACGACCGCGCCGACGCGCTGATGGCGCAGAGCAGCGTGGAGGCCGACCCCAAGAAGCGCGAGGCGCAGATCCGCGGCGCGCTGGCCGAGCTGCGTCAGCAGGTGGCCGTCATCCCGCTGCACCGCCAGATCATTCCCTGGGCCGCGCGCGCCAACGTGACGCCGGTGCACCGCCCCGACAACTGGGTGGAGCTGGCCTGGGTGCAGGTCAAGTAGAGGCTGGGCGGCGCAGCGAACTTCAGGTGCCGCAGAAGGTGCGGAACCGCGCCGTCACCTCGGTGGGCGCCGGCATCGCATAGCGCGTGGCCAGTGCGGCGTCCTGCCAGGGGTCGCGCAGGGCGGCGAGCAGTGCCTGGAAGGGCTGCAGGTCACCCTCGGTGGCGGCGGCCAGCGCCTCCTCGACGAGGTGGTTGCGCGGGATGACGGCCGGACTCGCACGGCGCATGCGCGCGGCGCGCTCGCTGCTGGTTGCTTCACCATCGCGGTTGCAGCGCTCGCGCCAGCGTGCCAGCCAGGCGTCCAGGGCCGCCCGGTCGACAAACAGGTCACGCAGCGCTTCGGCCCCTTGGTCGGCCGCCGAGGCGAGATGGCGCCAGGCCAGCGTGAAGTCGACGGCCTGCGTGTGCAGCAGCGCCAGCCAGTCGTTGGCCAGCGCGGCATCGGCTGTGTCGTCGGCAGGCCCGGCATCGACAAGGCCCAGCTTCAGCCGCAGGCCCGCCAGCAGTTCGCCGGCCAGCAGCGCCGGGAACTCGTCAATGACAAGCGTCGCCTCGGCGACCGCGCGCTCCATCGCCGCCTCGTCGTCGGGGCCGGCCATCAGCGGCAGCAGCGTCTCCGCGAAGCGCGCCAGGTTCCAGCGCGCGATGCCCGGCTGATTGCCGTAGGCATAGCGGCCACCGTGGTCGATGCTGCTGAACACGGTGGCCGGGTCGTAGGCCTCCATGAAGGCGCAGGGGCCGTAGTCGATGGTCTCGCCCGACAGCGCCATGTTGTCGGTGTTCATCACGCCATGGATGAAGCCCACGTTCAGCCATTGCGCCACCAGCTTCGCCTGGCGCCGGGCCACGGCGCGCAGCAGTTGGAGAGGGCGGTCCGGTGCGTCGATCAGCTGCGGGTCATGGCGGGCGACGGTGTAGTCCGCCAGGCGACCCAGCGTGTCCAGGTCGCCGCGCGCCGAGAAGAACTGGAAGGTGCCCACGCGCAGGTGGCTGGCGGCCACGCGGGTCAGCACGGCGCCGGGCAGGGGCGTCTCGCGGTAGACGGGTTCGCCGGTCGCCACCACGGCCAGCGCCCGCGTGGTGGGGATGCCCAGTGCGTGCATGGCCTCGCCGATCAGCACCTCGCGCAGCATCGGGCCGACCGCGGCCTTGCCGTCGCCGCCACGCGAGAAGGGCGTGCGGCCCGAGCCCTTGAAGGCGATGTCGCGGCGCTGGCCCGAGCGGTCGATGAGCTCGCCCAGCAGCAGCGCACGGCCGTCGCCCAACTGCGCCGAGAAGCCGCCGAACTGGTGGCCCGCGTAGGCCTGCGCCACCGGCTCGGCATCCTCGGGAAGCAGATTGCCTGCAAACAGCGCGGCGGCATCCGGGCCCGTCAGCGCATCGGCCGGCAAACCGAGCTGCTCGGCCAGTTCGGTGTTGGCGAACAGCAGGCGCGGCTCGGGCACCGTGGCGGGCTTCCACGCCACGGCGGCGCCGGGCAGTTCGCGGGCGTAGGTGTTGTCGAAACCGAAGCGGTGCATGGCAGGCGTGCGAGGGAAGTGGCCCGCCAGTGTGCCGGCAAAGCGCAAGCCCTTGCCGCGGTGCTCACGTGTACTGCGGGCGCACGCCGCGCCGGAACGGCGCCAGCGGCTCAACTCGGATGTCGATCCCGGCCAGAACCCCGAACATCGGAGACTTGCAAGGGCTGCAAGTGGGACGCTCTCGCGGCCCGGTCGATCAACTGGCAACTGGCGGAAGCGGTGAGATTCGAACTCACGGAAGGCTCACACCTTCGGCGGTTTTCAAGACCGCTGGATTAAACCACTCTCCCACGCTTCCGGAGGGAGGCGCATTCTAAGCGGCAGGCTCAGCCGCCCGGCCGTTGCGCCTGCTCGCAGTCGATCTGGATGATCTCCAGCGCCGCGCCGTCGAGTACGCGGGCGGCGCTCAGGCGACCACCCCAGACGCAGCCGGTGTCCAGCGCCAGCAGGCCCGGCCGGTTCACAAGGCCCAGCGTGGACCAGTGGCCGAAGGCGACCGGCGTGTCCGCCGTGCGTCGGCCGGGCACGTCGAACCAAGGCATGAAGCCTGCCGGTGCGGCGCCGGCGCCGTCCTTGGTCTTGAAGTCCATCTCGCCGTCGGCCGCGCAGAAGCGCAGCCTGGTGAGTGCGTTGACGGTGAAGCGCAGGCGGTCATTGCCGCGCAGCTCGGCGCTCCAGCGGCTCGGTTCGTTGCCGTACATGGCCTGCAGGAAATCGGGCACGTCGGGGCCGCGCAGCACGGCCTCGACCTCGGCGGCCAGCGCCAGCACGTCGTCGCGCGTCCACTGCGGCACGACGCCGGCGTGCACCATCAGCCAGCCGGCCTCGAAGACGGCCATGCGCTGGTGGCGCAGCCAGTCCATCAGCGCGGCGCGGTCCGGCGCGCTCAGGATGTCGTCCAGCGTGTCGCCACCGTGCGGCCGGCGCACGCCGTGATGCGCGGCCAGCAGATGCAGGTCGTGGTTGCCCAGCAGGCAGGTCGCGGCGTCGCCGAGGCCGATCAAGGTTCTGAGCGTTGCGAGCGAGGCCGGGCCGCGGTTGATGAGGTCGCCGAGCAGCCACAGGCGGTCGCGCGACGGCGAGAAGTCCAGGCGCAGCAGCAGTCGCTGCAGGGCGTCGCAGCAGCCCTGTACGTCGCCGATCAGGTAGTTCATGCGGCCATTGTCCCGGCCGCGCGGAGCGAGGGAAGGCACCATGGGCCGGTTCACGGGCTTCTGCTAGTCTCCCGGGCTTCGTTTTCGACCCGCGCCACTTCGGGTTTTCACCGGATCCCGGCGCTTTCAATGGATACAGCCCTCGTTCTCTTCCTGATTCTTCTCAACGGCCTGTTCGCGATGTCGGAGATGGCCTTGACCGCCAGCCGCAAGGCCAGACTGCAGGTGATGGTGGAAAGCGGGGAGGGCGGCGCGCAGGCCGCGATGGACCTGCATGAGAACCCGACCAAGTTCCTGTCCACCGTGCAGATCGGGATCACCGGCATCGGCGTGCTGAACGGCATCGTGGGCGACGCGGCCTTCTCGGGCCCGCTGTCTTTGTGGTTGACCGAGACCTTCCACCTGAACCCGGAGGCGACGCAGATCGCGGCCACGGCGCTGGTCGTCGTCATCATCACGCTGCTGACCATCGTGTTCGGTGAGCTGGTGCCCAAGCGCATCGGCCAGATCTACCCGGAGACGGTGGCCCGCCTGGTGGCGCCGCCGATGAACATGATCTCGACGGCCACCCGTCCGCTGGTGAAGCTGCTGAGCTTCACCACCGAGGCGACGCTGGGCCTGCTGGGCCTGCGCAACAAGGGCCAGCGCGGCGTGACGGAAGAGGAGATTGCGGCCAGCCTGGAGGAGGGGCTGGACGCGGGCGTCATCGAGGAGCACGAGCACCAGATGGTGCGCAATGTGTTCCGGCTGGACGAGCGTCAGATCGGTTCCATGATGATTCCGCGCGCCGAGATCGCCTGGCTGGACGTGGATGCGACGCCAGCCGAGGTGCTGGCCGTGCTGCGCGAGCATGGCTTCAGCCGCTACCCGGTGTGCCGTGGCGGCTTGCACGAGGTGCTGGGCGTGGCCAATGCGCCCGCGTTGCTGGCCGGCATGCTGGAAGGCCAGCCGCTGGACCTGACGGCGGGGCTGGAGGCGCCGCTGTACGTGCCCGAGACGCTGTCGGGCATGGAGCTGCTGGAACATTTCCGCGTCTCGGACGCGCCGCTGGTCTTCGTCGTCGATGAGTACGGCGAGGTGCAGGGCGTCATCGCCGTGCGCGATGTGCTGGAAGCCATCGCCGGGGAGTTCAACGCCCCCAGCGACGGCGATGCCTGGGCGGTGCAGCGCGAGGATGGGAGCTGGCTGCTCGACGGCCTGATCCCGGTGCCGGAGCTGAAGGATCGCCTGGAACTGAAGGAACTGCCTGAAGAGGACCGTGGTCGCTACAACACCCTGGCCGGCATGATCATGCTGCTGCTGGGGCGCTTGCCGCGCACGACCGATGTGGTGGAGTGGGACGCGTGGAGATTCGAGGTCGTGGACCTCGACGGCAAGCGTGTAGACAAAGTGCTGGTCAGTCGTCTGACCGAACCTGGAGAGAGAGAAACATGAGCAACCCCCCGATGTACGGCGAACTGCTGCCGCTGGACCGTGAAGTCCACAAGAACCTGAAGCTGGACACCAACCTGGCCGTGCTGAGCCGCGTGGCCGAGCAGAACTCCATCTTCCTGGCCGCCGTCGAGTTCGGCGACGCCTGCAAGGAGTACCCCATCGTCTTCGTGCGCGCAGGCGCCCCCGACGCCGATGGCAAGCAGGCTATCGCGCCGCTGGCCGTGCTGGGCCTGAAGCCGGGCTCCAACCTGTTCGTCGACGGCGACAAGTGGACCGGCAACTACGTGCCGGCCTACCTGCGCCGCTACCCCTTCGCGATGGCGCGCGTCGACGACTCGGGCAACAGCCTCGCGGTCTGCTACGACAGCAAGTGGGACGGCTTCAACGAGACCACCGGCGAGGCGCTGTTCAAGGACGGCCAGCCCACCGAGTTCCTGATGAACGCCAAGGCCTTCCTGGAGAACTTTGAGCAGGAGACCGAGCGCACCCGCCTGATCTGCAATCTGCTGGTCGAGCTGGATCTGCTGCAGGACATGCGCTTCGAGGCCACGCTGCCCAACGGCGAAAAGCTGGACGTCGAAGGCTTCCTGGCGCTGGACGAGAAGAAATACAGCGAGCTGGCCGACGACAAGGTGCTGCAACTGCACCGCAACGGCCTCATCGCGCTGCTGGAAATGCACCGCCTGTCGCTGTCGCACATGAACCGCATGGCCGGCCGTTACGGCGTCTGAGGCGTCGCGCGACCCTTTTGGGGTCGTGCGCGTCGGCCTGGCCTGGGCTCGTTCCGGCAGGCGCCGGAACGAGCCGCCTTGTCACCCGTCCGGGCGACGGGGCAACCCGGCAAATACAGCGATTGGCAACGTATCGGTCTGTATGTGACTCGCAAAATTCACCATGAAGTGCCTAGACTTCACGTCCCCGGTGCACTAGGCGCCCAAGGATGCAGTCCATGATCCCCAGCTTCAAAGAGAGTAAACGCGGCGAGCTCAACCCTTTCGGGGGGCCGCCGCTGGAGCTGAACAGCGACTTCGGGTCACTTGAAGGCGATGCGTTGGGGTTGGTCGAGCGGCGCTACCAGGACCGCGGCCTGTCCGTGAAGCGCGACTTCAGCAGCCGCAACGAGGCCGGCGACGTGGTCTGCACGGCGCGCGACGGCGAGAAGATCGTCGGCACCCTGTCCGTGCGTTTCGACGGCGTCGGCGGGCTGAAGGCCGATCTGCTGTTCCAGGAAGAACTGGCCGACTGGCGCGCCTCGGGCGTGAAGCTGTGCGAGTTCGGCAGCCTGGCGGTCGACAAGCATTCCTACGATCCCAAGCGCGTGCTGGCCCAGGTCTTCCACCTGGGCTATCTGCATGCCCATCGTCGCGCGCGCTGCGAGCGCCTCATCATCGAGGTCAATCCGCGCCACGTGGCCTTCTATCGTCGCTACCTGGGCCTGCTGCCGCACACGACGCCGCGCCACAACCCGCGCGTGGATGCGCCGGCGGTGCTGATGAGCGTGGACTTCGCCACGGTGCGCGAGCAGATCGCGCTTTGGGGCGGCCGCCCCGAGCTGCTGGGCAGCGCCCGCTGTCTGTACCCGCTGGCCTGGGACCCGGCCACCGAGGCTGCCATGCTGGCCAGTCTGGGCTGATCCCCCGGCCGCCCCGGCCGGCTTGCAGACTTCCCTGAACCCGACTAGGGCCTGTTGACACTACGGGAGTGGGTCGCGAAGGCCATGCGTCAGGGGCCAATCAAGGCGCAGCGCGCCGCTCGCATTGATATGCGGGCCAGCGGTGCAACGCGGAGTGGCCCCTGGCGCATGGCCTTCCCTTCGGGTTGAGCCCAGAAAGCTCGCGCGCAGCGTTGCAAATCCTCGCCGGGTATCAACCCGGCTGCGGTTTGCGCCTTGCTCGCGGGCTTTT
>DASWWC010000049.1:0-45173 GCA_036401055.1 Roseateles sp. | reverse complement strand
GCGCTGGTGCTGGCGCCCACGCGCGAACTGGCCGCGCAGACGGCCGAGCTGCTGCGCGAGCTGGCGGCCACGCTGCTGCACCGGCCCAAGGTCGCACTGGCCTTCGGCGGCGTATCCATCAACCCGCAGCTGATGGCGCTGCGAGGTGGCTGCGACGTGATGGTCGCCACGCCGGGCCGGCTGCTGGATCTGCTGGACCACAACGGCCTTCAGCTCTCCGGTGTGCAATGCCTGGTGTTGGACGAAGCCGACCGCCTGCTCAGCCAGGGCTTTGCCGACGAACTGCAGCGCGTGCTGGCGCAACTGCCGGCGCAGCGCCAGTCGCTGCTGTTCTCCGCCACCTTCCCGCCCGCCGTCGAGGCGCTGGCCACGCAGCTGCTGCGCGAGCCCGTGCGCGTCGAGATCGAAGAGGCGCCGCCGCAGATCACGCAGCGCGCCCTCCAGCTGGACCGTGCCCAGCGCCTGCCCGCGCTGCGGCAGCTGCTGCGCGACGCCGGCTGGGCTCGGGTGCTGGTCTTCGTCGCCAGCCGCTACACGGCCGAGCTGGTGTCGGACAAGCTGTTCGCCCACGGCTTCAAGGCCGGCGTGCTGCATGGCGAGCTGAGCCAGGGTGCGCGCCGCGACGTGCTGGAGGCGTTGAAGTCCGGCACCGTCAACGTGCTGGTGGCGACGGACGTCGCCGCGCGCGGCCTGCACATCGATGCGCTGGATGCCGTCGTCAACTACGAGCTGCCGCGCTCGGCGGCGGACTACACCCACCGCATCGGCCGTACCGGACGGGCGGGGGCCGAGGGCACCGCCATCAGCTTCATCTGTGCGGACAGCGCCGAGAACGCCGAGAGCCATTTCCGCCTCGTCGAGAAGCGCCAGGGCCAGCGTGTGCCGCGCGAGCGGCTGGAGGGCTTCGAACCCACCGCCGTGGCCACCGAGGCGCAGGCCACGGGCGGCATCAAGAGCGCGACCCGCAAGAGCAAGAAGGACAAGCTGCGCGAGGCCGCTGCCCGTGCTGCAGGGAACCCAGATGGGCATTGAGATCGAACGCAAATTCCTCGTGCGCGGCGACGGCTGGCGTGCGCAGGCTTCCAGTCACACCCGCTTCAGCCAGGGCTATCTGAGCCGCGATCCGGCGCGCACGGTGCGCGTGCGCATCGCCGGCGAGCGCGCCTTCCTGACCATCAAGGGCGCGACGAGCGGCGCCACGCGCGCCGAGTTCGAGTACGCCGTGCCGGTGGCCGACGCTCAAGCGCTGCTGGCGCTGGCCGACGGCCCCGTGGTCGAGAAGATCCGCCACCTGTGCGTCGTGGGTGGCCTGACCTGGGAGGTCGACGAGTTCCTCGGCGGCAATGCCGGCCTGCTCGTCGCCGAGATCGAGCTGCAGTCCGAGGATCAGGTCTTCATGCACCCCGACTGGCTGGGCGACGAGGTCACCGGCGACGCGCGCTATGTCAACGCCAATCTGGCGGTGAGGCCGTTCACGAGCTGGTGAACGGCTGCAGGATCACCAGGGCGGTGCTTCTTCGCTGACCGCCTCGGTCGGCTCGGGCAGCGACGCCGGCACCGGTGTCGGTGCGGGGCCGGCGGCGAAGTCGTGCTCGCCGCCCAGGCCCTCGATCAGCGCCGGGATCAGCCGGCCCAGCTCGCCCGTGGCCAGCGCCAGGTCGGCATCGAACGCCTCGTCGCCGCTGGCCTCGGGCCGGCCCTCGAAGGCCAGGTCCAGGAAGCTGATCTTCTTGATCGCGAAGCCCTCGGTCAGCGTGAAGGCCACGCGCTCGTTCCAGCTCAGTGCCAGGCGCGTGGGCATCTTGCCGCTGGTCAGGTGGGCGCGGACCTCGTCGATGTCCAGCGGGTGGCGGGCGTAGCGCACGACCGGCTTCTGCTCGTCGCTGCCCTTGAGTTCGCACTCGCGTTCGATCTGGAAGCCCTCGGGCGTCACGCCGTCCATCAGCCAGGCTGCCATGCAGGCGGCGGGGCTCTCGGCGGTCTGCACCAGCTGCAGCGACAGGCCGGGGCTGGCCTGGATCAGCAGCGTGACGACCTCATCGGCCCGGCTGCTGGAGCCGGCGTCGACGAACAGCAGGCCGTCCTTGGGCGCGATCCACACCTGCGTGGCCGAGGTCTTGGTGAAGGCGCGCGGCAGCAGCTCGTGCTCGGCCTGCTCCTTCAGGTCCTTGCGGGCCTTCTTGCCGGGCTTGCGGCCGGTGCTCTCCTCGATGTGCTCGCACAGCTCGTCCAGCCGCTCGTTGACGACGGAGGAGGGCAGCAGGCGCTGCTCGCGCTTGAGCTTGACCAGCCAGTGGCCGTCGACGACTTCCACCAGCGGCGCGTGCTCGACGCCGCGCGGCGGCGCCCAGCCCACGGCCAGCGGCTGGGTGGGGGCGCAGGGCAGGAAGGGTTCCTTGGCGAGCTGTTCGGCGAGCTGCTTGGCGTCGGCCGTCCAGCCTTCGCCGATGCGGTAGGTGATGAGGTTCTTGAACATGGGCGCTGAAGAAACAAGAAGCCCGCCAGCGGCGGGCTTCGGAAGTAGGCCGTGATTGTCTCAGACGGTCTCGGTCATCACCTGCCGAAGTAACTTCTCGAAAACCTCTACGGACTGTCCGCCCTGGATCAGGTGGCGCTGGTTCACGACGATAGCCGGCACGGCATGGATGCCCTGGCCGTGCACCTGGGCTTCGGCGGCCTCCACCTCGGCGTTGTAGCGGTCGCCCGCCAGCAGCTCACGCGACTCGGCTTCGGGCAGGCTGGCGGCGACGGCGAGCTCCAGCAGCACGGCGCGGTCCGACACGTTGCGGCCCTCGGTGAAATAGGCCTTCAGCAGCGCCAGCTTGAGCGCGCGCTGCACGGCGCCGCCGAAGGCCTCGTCGGCCCAGTGCAGCAGCCGGTGGGCGTCGCGCGTGTTGTAGATGCGGCTGCGCGCCTCCATGCGGAAGTCGAAGCCCAGCGCCTCGCCGCGTTCGCGGATGGCCTGGCGCGTGCCAGCCAGCTGAGCCGGGCCGGCGCCGTACTTCTGCGCCAGGTGCTCCTCGATGTCCTGGCCCTCGGGCCCCATGCCGGGGTTCAGCTCGAAGGGGTGGAAGTGCAGGTCCAGCTGCAGCCCGGGGATGCGCGCGGCGGCGGCTTCCAGCGAGTACAGGCCGATGGCGCACCAGGGGCAGACGATGTCGGAGATGAAGTCGATTCGCATGGCGGCATTCTCGGGCGGCCGGGCTGGCCCTGGTGCGCACGGGGCTTAGCGGGCGCGCTCCGCGGCGATCACGGCCTCCAGCAGGAAGGGGCGGTCACGCTGGAAGAAGCCGGGGTCGATGTTGGTGTTGGGAATGTGGAAGAGCTTGAGCCGCTTGTTCTTCAGCAGCTGCAGGCTGGCGCCGAAGTACTGCTGGAACAGCTGGTCCATCTGGCCGTTGGCGTGGGCCCGCTTCAGCCCGTATTCCAGGCGCTCGGCCAGCCGGGGCTGGTCGCGGGCGACGAAGAAGTACATGGGCATGTAGGTGAAGACCGCGAAGTCCTCGACGATGCGCAGGTCCGGATGCACCGACTGGTGGGCGCGCAGCTCCGGTCCCACCTCGAACACGCTGCGCATCAGCAGCTGGAAGCGGCCCGAGTGCAGCATGGGGATCAGCGTCGGATAGGCGCCACCGTAGCTGATGCGAAAGCCGTTGTCCTCCAGGATCTTGGCGGTGGACCAGCCCGGCCCCTGGCCGATGTTGAGGCGCTTCAGGTCGGCCAGCCGCGTGACCCGGTCGTACAGCGGCTGGTTGGGCTGTGTGCCCAGGAAGAAGCGAAAGCTCGACAAGCCCTTCATGATGGGCACGCGCACCGGCAGCGCCTGCGCCAGCCATTCGGGCGTGGGCATGGCTACTGCGACCGACAGCGGGCCGCCGGGCTCCAGCTCCAGCAACTGGCGGCGGATGACGCTTTCGCGGCGCTGCTGCTCCACCCTGTAGGGGCCGTAGCGGTCGCGGGACAGCGACAGGGCCAGCGCCAGCAGGCGGTCGGCATAGACGCGGTGCGGTGCCTCCCTCTCCATGTAGGGGATGGTGACGACCTGCTCCTGCACCGGCGGCGGCGCGGCCCAGCCGGGCAGGCCGGCCAGCAGCAGGGTCAGCAGGGCCGCGCCGGCCTTCATGGTGGGCTCAGAGGCGGCGGTCGCTGGGGCGCGCCAGGTAGAACCACTCGGTGCCGGGCTGCGACTTCACATTGGGGAACACGATGCGGCCCCCGCTGGGCGCCAGCACGGCCTCGCCGCTGGCGCGCGTGCCGATGCGCTGGCCCTGCTCGATGGCGTCGAAGCTGGCCCATTCGCGCTCGAAGGCGTCGCCCATGTCCTCGCGGTCGATGACGTCGTAGAGCTGCAGCAGCTCAGGAGCCTGCGCGGGCCGGTGCGGCTCGACGGCGCTCGCGTCCAGCATGCCCAGAAACACCAGCGAACGCAGGATGGCCAGCCGCGCGACCTCGGGGCCGTTCGGGTCCAGATGCTGGCCGCACTCCAGCGTGATGGCCCAGCCGCCGGTGGAGCGCATGTACTCGGTGGTGCCCACGCCGTAGTGCGGGTCGGAGATCAGCGACGCGCGGCGTGAGCCGTCGTGCGTGCGCTGCTGGCGGCGCTGCAGGCCCAGCGCGTAGGTGGACAGCCAGCCCTCCACGATGCGGCCCACGCCCAGGGCGGCGGCCAAGGCGGATTCGGTGGCCTCCTGCGAGAACGGCTCCAGCTCGCCCGTGTTGTTGCGCGGGCCGATCATCGCGAAGGCGGGGCCGTTGCCCTGGAAGCTGTGCAGGTCCAGGATGCCGTCGTGCTCGGCGATCAGCTTGCACAGCACGCGGGCCACGCGGTCCTCGAAGTCCTGCGCAATGACGGGCGGGCGCAGGTTGCGGTTCAGGTTGCGGTCGCCCTCGCGGCGGTTGAGCTGGTGCGCCAGCGGGTTGACGATGGGCACCAGGGTCAAGGTGCCGCGCAGCAGCGTCAGTTCGCCGGCATCCAGCTGGCGAATGATCTCGGCCATGGCGCGGGTGCCGTGGATCTCGTTGCCGTGCACGGCTCCGGTGACGAGGAAGCGGGGCCCCGGCAGCAGGCCGGCAAACTGGTGGATGCGGAGGTGGGTGGGAGCGGTCATGGCCTGAGCAGGGCGGAAGTCAGCGGCTGGTCCGCCGGGAAGACGTGGGAGGGCAGCGCATAGGCCGCCTGCCCGTCGCGGAAGACGGCAAGACGGTACAGCGTGGCGAAGGCGAAGTCCGGTGGTTCCTGGCCGGCGCCCAGCACCAGCTCGCCGCCGCGGCGCACCGCGTCGGCCAGGAAGGCCGGCAGGCGCAGGTGGTAGGGGTTGCGGGCGATCTCGCCGGTGTGGCGCTCCAGCGCGGCGATCAGGCGGGCGGTGTCGGCGATGCCGGTCTGCACCAGCGCGTTGGGATGCGGCTGCGTGGACCAGAACTCGGTCTGCGCCAGCACGGTGCTGCAGCGCGCGGCGGCGATGGCGTCGAGGATGAGCTGATGCACGCCGCGGTGGCTGGGGTTGTCGTCCTGCGCGTGCGGCGCGAGCACCAGCGCCGGGCGGTGCTCGGTGAGCAACGCCGCGATGGCGGCGACGTGAGCAGCCCACAACGCGGGCGCGCGCTCGGCGGTGTCGGGGCGCACGTCGGACAGGCCGTCCTCGCCCACGCGAAGGCAGCCGAAGCCCAGCACGCCGCAGGCGTCCAGCAGCTCGGCCCAGCGCGGCTCGCGGCGTTCGGCGTTGCTGCCCAGCGTGACGGCCACGTTGGTGACGCGCCAGCCGGCTTCCTGCTGCAGGCGCAGCGGCAGCGCGCCGACGATGCACTCGTCGTCGGGGTGCGGCGCGAAGATCAGGCAGTGGCCGGGGCTGGCCTCGCGGCCGGGCGCGGTCTGCCGGTCGGGCGGATCGCCCAGCAGGGCGGCAAAACGGCTCAGGTGCTCGCGCCAGCGCGCGAGATCGGCATCCAGTGACATGCCGTCATCCTACCGACCCGCGGATTTGGCGGGCCATGTCGCCAGCAGAACACCCAACAAGGCCAGACCATAGGCCAGCGCCTGCGTGGCGGACATGGACTCGCCCAGCGCCAGCCCGATCAGCGCCGTGCTGATGGGCAGGAAGACCATGAACACGCCCGCCTTCGCGGCCGGCAGCCCCTTGAGGCCGGCCATCCACAGCCAGACGGTGAGCACGCTGGCCGTCGCTGCGTAGTAGCCCAGCAGCGCCCAGTCGAGCGCGCGTGGCGCGGCGAAGTCGAAGCTCGGGGCCTGCCAGATCGCCAGCGGCGCGACCAGCACCAGGCCCCACAGATTGATCAGCGCGCTGATGCGCTTCGGTCCCAGGTTCGCCGTCAGCCGCTTGCCGATGACCACATAGGCCGCCTCGCAGAACACCGCCGCGACCAGCAGCAGCGCGCCCAGCGGCGTGGTGTCGGCGCCGCCCTGCCTGCCGCCGGCGACCAGCGCGATGCCGCCCACCGCGCAGGCGATGCCGGCCAGCGTGCGCCGCGGCAGCCGTTCGTGCAGGAACACCCGGCTCAGCAGCGCGACCGCCGCCGGGATGCCGGCCATGATGACGCCGGCCACCACGGCCGAGCTCTGCCGCAGGCCGAACAGCATGCAGATGGAGAACAGGAAGTTGCCGAGGAAGGACTCCAGGAACAGCAGGCCGCGCGAGCGCGCGTCCAGCGGCGCCTCGTGGGCCGGCTTCTTGAGCCAGGAGGCCATCAGCACGGCCGCGATGCCGAAGCGCAGGCCGGCGAGCAGGAAGACCGGGAAGGCGGCCACCAGCAGCTTGGACAGGCCGACATAGCTGCCGATTAGGCTGGTGCTGGCGGCGAGCAGGGCGTAGGCCCGCCAGGGGACGGGTTGCATCAACGGGGGCGTCAGGGCAGGGGGCCGTCGATGGTGAGGGCAATTACCTGCGTGAACTGTGCCGGGTTGAAGTTGTTGTCCGACAGCAGGATCAGCGTGCGCTTGCCGTCCACGATGGGGCCGAAGGTGATGCCCTCGATGTTGTCCAGCGCCAGCACGCTGCCGTCGTCGTTGGTCAGCGAGGACAGGTCCAGCAGCATGGTGCGCTTGACCGGCACCACGTCGCGGCCCTTGATGCTGGGCCAGCCGGACACGTCGGTGGCGCCGCGCGTGTCGATGCGGAAGAGCTTGATGGTGTTGCTGGTGGGCAGCCGGGTGTGCCCGGCGACGCCCGGTGTCTGAGCGCCGACGGCGAAGGCACGTTCGATGACGATGAACTCGTGGGCCGACAGCGCCAGCATGTCAGGCACGCCGTTGGTGGCGAAGTCGCCCGCGCGGGCCGGCGCGAACGGCACCGGGCCCACGTCGTAAACGTACTCGGCGCCGGGCTTGCCGCTGTCCAGGTCGAAGGACAGCATGCGCGCGCGGCTGCCGCGGTTCACCGCTGTGGGCGGGCCGTCCTGGGCCAGACCGTTTTCGGACATGGTCCACAGCGTCTTGCCGTCCGGTGTGATGGCGACGCTCTCGAAGGCGAGGTTGTTGTAGACGCCCGTGTCGCCCGCGGCCAGTCCGGCGGCGCTGCCACCGGGGTTGAAGTAGCCGGGCACGGCGAACTCGCCGGCCGGGCGGCCATCGAGGTGCATGCGGCGCATCGTCGGGTTCTGCATGCCGCCGGCCACGCGCTGGCCTTCGTTGGCCCAGTAGATGAGCTGGCGGCGCGTGTCCAGGCGCAGGCTCTCGGGGTCGACCTGGTTGCGGCCGAAGGGCTGGCCGTCCGCGTCCAGCATGGTGGTCATGTTGACCCAGCCGACGCCGGCATCGCCCGGCGTGGCGCTGCGGCGGAACTTGGACAAGTCCAGCGTGAACTCGTAGAAGCGCGCCGGTCCGCGGTCGCTGCGGTCGTCGCAGATGGCCAGATAGCGGCCGGTGGCGGGCACGTAGTCGATGCTGGACAGGCCGCCCAGCGGCAGGCCGCGGAAGCTGGCGCCGGTGGGGACGATCTGCTGGCCCAGGTAGCTCAGCGTCTGGGAGAAGGCGGGCAGGGTGGCCAGCGCCAGGGTGGCGGCAAGGGCGACCCGGGCGGCGGGGGCGAACAACTTCATCGGCATCCTTGAGCAGCGGCTCGTGGCCGCGGCGGGGCGCGCAGTCTAGCTGGGCTGGATGTCAGGCCGCCCGGCGAAGGGCACCGCGCAGCGTGTCGATGATGCGTTCGATGTGGCTGCTCTCGATGATCAGCGGCGGTGACAGCGCGATGGTGTCGCCGGTGGTGCGGATCAGCAGGCCCTTGTCCCAGCAGTCCAGGAACACGTTGAAGGCGCGCTTGGCGGGTTGGCCGTCCAGCGGTTTCAGCTCGATGCCACCCACGAGTCCGATGTTGCGCACGTCGATGACATTGGGCTCGCCCTGCAGCGAGTGCAGCGCCTTCGCGAACTCGTCCTGCATGCGCGCGGCGCGGGTCAGCAGCTCGTCGTCGGCGTAGGTGTCCAGCGTGGCGATGCCGGCCGCGCAGGCCAGCGGGTGGGCCGAGTAGGTGTAGCCGTGGAAGAACTCGATCAGGTGCTCGGGCCCGGTCATGAAGGCGTCGTGGATCTTCTGCTGCGCGAACACCGCGCCCATCGGCACGCAGCCGTTGGTGATGCCCTTGGCAACCGTCATCAGATCGGGCGTGACGCCGAAGGTCTGCGCGCCGAACGGTTTGCCGGTGCGGCCGAAGCCGGTGATGACCTCGTCGAAGATCAGCAGGATGCCGTGCCTATCGCAGATGTCGCGCAGGCGTTGCAGGTAGCCGGCCGGCGGGATCAGCACGCCGGTGGAGCCGGCCACGGGCTCGACGATGACGGCGGCGATGGTGGAGGCGTCGTGCAGCGCGACCAGCCGCTCCAGGTCGTCGGCGAACTCCGCGCCATGCTGCGGGATGCCGACCGAGAACGCATTGCGGGCCGGGTCGTGCGTGTGGCGGATGTGGTCCACACCGGCCAGCAGGCTGCCGAACATCTTGCGGTTGGCGACCATGCCGCCCACCGAGATGCCGCCGAAGTTGACGCCGTGGTAGCCACGCTCGCGGCCGATGAGCCGGGTGCGGGCGCCTTCGCCGCGCACGCGGTGGTAGGCGATGGCCATCTTCAGTGCCGTGTCCACCGACTCGGAGCCCGAGTTCGTGAAGAACACGCGGTTCATGCCCGTGGGCGCGATCTGCGCCAGCCGCTCGGCCAGCTCGAAGGCCTTGGGGTGGCCCATCTGGAAGGGCGGCGCGAAGTCCAGCTCGGCGGCCTGGTCCTGGATGGCCTTGACGATGCGCGGCCGGTTGTGGCCGGCGTTGACGCACCACAGGCCGGCGATGCCGTCCAGCACCTCGCGGCCCTTGTCGTCGCGGAAGAACATGCCGTTGGCCTGCGTCAGCAGGCGTGGCGCCTGCTTGAACTGCCGGTTGGCCGTGAACGGCATCCAGTACGCGTCTAGCTTGGAAACGTCTGCGCTCATGCGGGGCTCCTCTGAAGCACCGCAAAGTCTATGGGCTAATTTGACGAGGTTGTCAGAATTTGCCGACGCCTCAGGGTTCCCACCAGCGGCAGTAGCTGTACCAGCAGGATGCACGCGAGCATCAGCCCGCAGCCGACGAGGCCGGCGGTGTCCAGCCGTTCGCCCAGCAGCACGAAGCCGAAGGCGGCGGCGAACAGCGTCTCGGACGACAGGATGATGGCCGCGTCCGCCGCCTGCGCGTAGCGCTGTGCCACGACCTGGGCCGTGAACGCGATGCCCACCGACAGCACGCCGGTGTAGGCGATGGGCCAGGCGGCGGCCACCAGGCCAGCCCAGCGCACCGGCTCGACCGCGAAGGCGGCGACCAGCGACAGCAGGCCGCAGACCGCGAACTGCCCGCAGGCGACCAGAAAGGGCGCGCCCATGCGGTCGGCCCAGCGGCCCACCATCAGCACGTGCACGGCCCATGGGATGGCCGAGCCGGCCACCCACAGGTCGCCCAGGCCGACGTCCAGCTCGTGCGCGCCCGACAGCAGGAAGGCGCCCACCAGGCAGCCCGCCGCCGCGGGCCACACCGACCAGTGCGCGACCTGGCGCAGCAGCAGCCAGGCCAGCACGGGCACCAGCGGCACGTAGATGGCGGTCAGGAAGCCGGCGTTGGTGACGCTGGTGAACTGGATGCCGACCTGCTGCATGACCGCGCCCAGCGTCATCAGCAGGCCCAGGCCGGCGATATGCGTGCCGTCCAGCGGCGTCAGCGGCCGGTCCTCGCGTCCGAGGCGGCGCCACTCCAGCACGGCCAGCGGCAGCACGACCAGTGCGCCGATCAGGAAGCGCACGCCGGTGAACAGCAGCGGGCCGACGTCGGCCATGCCGCGGCTCTGCGCAACGAAGGCCGAGCCCCAGATCAGCGCGACGAGGGTCAGCAGCAGGTTGGCCTGAATGCGCGTCATTGCTGCAGCGCGGCCAGTTCGGCGTCGTCGAAGCCGGCGGCGCGGCGCGCTGCGAGGTTGAAGGGCGCACGCAGCTTGGGCGCCTGATAGCGGGCCGCGAGTTCGGCATAGGTCGCCAGCGGCTCCAGCCCGCGCTGCTCGCACAGGAAGCGGAACCAGCGGTTGCCGGCGGCCACATGGCCGATCTCGTCGCGCAGGATGATGTCCAGGATCTGGCCCGCGCGGTGGTCGCCCGCGCCGACCAGCTTGGCGCGGACGGCGGGCGACGCATCCAGCCCGCGGGCCTCCAGCGTGCGCGGGACCAGCGCGATGCGGGCCAGCACGTCGTGCTTCGTCCGCTCGGCCATGTCCCACAGCGCGTTGTGGGCGTCGTAGTCGCCGTAGTCGAAACCCAGCGTCAGCAGGTGCTCGCGCAGCAGCGTGAAGTGCGTGGCCTCCTCCTGCGCGATGCGCAGCCAGTCGCGGTAGAAGGCTTCGGGCATGCCGGGAAAGCGCCAGCAGGCGTCCAGCGCCAGGTCGATGGCGTTCAGCTCGATGTGGGCGATGGCGTGCACCAGCGCGGCGATGCCGGCGGGGGTGCGCATGGACGGTGGTTTGAGGCGGATGTGCTCGACGAGCTGCGGCCGCGCCGGGCGGCCGGGGATGCCGGGCGGCTCGTCGATGACGGCGTCGACATCGACGGGCAACGTGGCGTCGAGTGCCAGCGTGGCGCGCGCCTTGGCGGGCGCATCGGCGATCAAAAGAGGGCCGAGCGAGGCCAGGCGGAGTTCGGACATCGGCGGAATTTTAGAATCGCGTGTTTTCACGGGAGGCCTGCGATGGCGATCTACCAGCTCGACGAGCATGTGCCCGACGTGGCCGACACGGCCTGGGTGGCCGACAGCGCCGAGGTCATCGGGCGCGTGACGCTGGGCGAGGGCGTCAGCGTCTGGTTCAACGCCGTGCTGCGCGGCGACAGCGACACGCTGACCATAGGCGCCGGCAGCAACGTCCAGGACGGTTCGGTCCTGCATGCCGACCATGGCTTCCCGCTGGTGCTGGGGCAGAACGTCACCGTGGGCCACCAGGTCATGCTGCACGGCTGCACGGTGGGTGACGAAAGCCTCATCGGCATTGGTGCCGTGGTCTTGAATGGGGCCCGCATCGGCCGCAACTGCATCGTCGGGGCCGGTGCGCTGGTCACCGAGGGCAAGGAATTCCCGGACGGCACGCTGATCGTCGGCGCGCCGGCCAAGGTCGTGCGCGAGCTGAGCGAGGCGCAGATTGCCGGCCTCAAGGCCAGCGCGGCCCATTACGTCAACAACGGCCGTCGCTATGCCGGCGGCCTGAAAAGAATCCGATGAGCGAACTCCACAAATTCCTGTTCGATGGGCTGCCGGTGCGCGGCATGCTGGTGCGCCTGACCGGCGCCTGGCAGGAGGTGCTGAGCCGGCGCGAACCCGGCCAGGAATACCCGCCCGAGCTGCGCGACCTGCTGGGCGAGATGAGCGCCGCGGCCGTGCTGATGCAGGCCAACATCAAGTTCAACGGCGCGCTGGTGCTGCAGGTCATGGGCGACGGGCCGGTCAAGCTGGCCGTGGCCGAGGCCCAGCCGGACCTGAGCTTCCGCGCGACCGCCAAGTGCGTTGGCACCGTGGAGCCCGGCGCGACGCTGGAGGCCATGGTCAACCTGCGCGGCCAGGGCCGCTGCGCCATCACGCTGGACCCGAAGGACAAGTTCCCCGGCCAGCAGCCCTACCAGGGCGTCGTGCCGCTGCACGGCGACCAGCGCGAGCCGCTGCAGAAGATGAGCGAGGTGCTGGAGCACTACATGCTGCAGTCCGAGCAACTGGACACCAAGCTCGTGCTGGCCGCCAACGGCGACATCGCTGCGGGCCTGCTGATCCAGCGCCTGCCGGTGGAAGGCGAGGGCAATCTCGAAGGCCGGCGCAACGAAGACGACATCGGCCTGTCCGACGCCTACAACCGCATCAGCATCCTGGCCGCCACGCTGACGGCCGAGGAACTGCTGACGCTGGACGCCGACACCATCCTGCGCCGCTTGTTCTGGGAGGAGACCGTGACGCGCTTCGAGCCCCAGGCCCCGCGCTTCGCCTGCACCTGCTCGCGCGAGCGCGTGGGCCAGATGCTGCGCGGCCTGGGCCGCGAGGAGATCGACAGCGTGCTGGCCGAGCGCGGCGACGTCGAGATCGGCTGCGACTTCTGCGGCCGGCACTACCGCTTCGACGCGGTGGACGTGGGCGCGCTGTTCACGCCTTCGGCAGATCAGCCCGAGGCGGGCAGCGCGGCGCTGCAGTAGCCGAGCTGGCGCAGCGCTGACAGCGCAGCGGCTTCGCGCCGGGCTTGCGGGCCGGTGACGTCCACCCAGGCGATGCGCGCCTGCGTCAGCACCTGGCGCAGGCGCGCATCGAAGGCGGCCCTGACCCCCGGGCCATCGCGCTGGATGCCGTCGGCCTCCCAGGGCAGGTCGGGGGCACACAGCAGCGTCAGTGCGCAGCGGCGCTGGAAGATCAGCGCCTCGGCCGTCAGCGAAGCGTCGCTGAAGTAATGCTCACTGCACAGCGCGGTGATCAGCGGCGTGGTGTCGCAGATCACCAGCGTGTGCTGGCGCCATGCCGCCTCGATGCGCGCCGCCTGCTCGGCCGCGATGTGGGCCTGCTCATGCTGCTGCGGCGTGCGGCCGTGGGCGTCGCACCACTCGCGCAGGTACTCGGTGACGAGGCCGGCGCTGAAGTGCCTCGCGAGCGCCTCGGCCAGCGTGGACTTGCCGGTGCATTCGGCGCCCAGCAGCGAAACGATCAAGCCTGCCTCCAGGCGCGCCAGCCGATGACGCTCATCGGGATGAAAGCGGCGTAGAGGATGACCGTCAGCCAGTAGCCCTTGAGACCGAACAGCACGACGCTGACGACGTTGACGACGATCCACGTGGGCCAGTTCTCTTCGTACTTGCGCGCCAGCAGCCACTGGCCCAGCAGGCTGGCGACGGTCGGGAAGGCGTCCCAGTAGGGCAGGGGACTGTCGGTGACGTGATCGAGGAACAGACCCAGCAGCGGCCACGCGGCCAGCGTCAGCAGCGCGGGCTTCAACAGGCCGCGCAGGCCCAGGCGCCGCACCGTGAGCGCATCGCCATCGCGCGTGCGGCCGAAGCGCCATTGCCACAGGCCCCAGACGGCCAGCGCGGCGAACAAGAGCTGCAGTGCGGCTTCGCCGTACAGCTTGCCATCCCAGAACAGGCCGAAGTACAGCAGTGAGCTGACCAGCGCCAGTGGCCACGCCAGCAGCTTGACCCGCATATTGCAGACGACCATCCAGATCGCCAGCACGAAGGCCACCAGCTCCAGCCAGGAAATGGGGCTGCCGAACGCGGTGAAAGCCGGCGCCAGCAGCGCCGCCCAGGCGGTCGCCATCATCAGCGCGAGGCCGCGGAGGCGGCTGGGCGAACTGGTGTCAGCGGCACGAAGACCTCATCGGCCTTGATCATGCCCAGCTCGAAGCGGGCCTTCTCCTCGACCATCTCCAGGCCTTCGCGAAGGTCGCGCAGCTCGGCCTGCAACTGGTCGTTGCGCGCGCGGGCCTGGTCGTTGTCGGCCCGCGCCGCCGCCACCTCCTCCCGGAGGTGTGCGACGTAAGGAAGACTGCCCCGGCCCACCCACAGTTGGGCCTGGATGGCGATCAGGAAGACCGCCAGGACCAGGGCAAGAATTCTCATGCCCCTCGCCCACCCTCGCCGCGCTGGACGCGGGCGAGTCTGGTCGGTCCCCCGAGGAGACGGCGATGCTCGCGGGGCGTGCCCCGCTCGCACATCGCCAGACGGGCCGGCTTGGGAGCGGCCCGGCGCTCGGCCCGAAAGGCGAGGGCTACCGAGGTTTTCACTTCAGGTTGTAGAACGCGGCACGGCCGGGGTAGACGGCGACGTCGCCCAGGTCTTCCTCGATGCGCAGCAGCTGGTTGTACTTGGCCATGCGGTCCGAGCGCGACAGCGAGCCGGTCTTGATCTGGCCGGCGTTCAGGCCGACGGCGATGTCGGAGATGGTGCTGTCCTCGGTCTCGCCCGAGCGGTGCGAGATGACGGCCGTGTAGCCGGCGCGCTTGGCCATCTCGATGGCGGCGAAGGTCTCGGTCAGCGTGCCGATCTGGTTGATCTTGATCAGGATGGAGTTGGCGATGCCCTTGTCGATGCCTTCCTGCAGGATCTTGGTGTTGGTGACGAACAGGTCGTCGCCGACGATCTGCACGTTCTTGCCCAGGCGGTCCGTCAGGATCTTCCAGCCGTCCCAGTCGCCTTCGGCCATGCCGTCTTCGATGGAGATGATGGGGTACTTGTCGACCCAGGTGGCCAGCATGTCGGTCCACTGCTGCGAGGTCAGCTTGATGCCGCCTTCGCCTTCCAGCACGTACAGGCCGTCCTTGTAGAACTCGCTGGCGGCGCAGTCCAGGCCGATGGCGATCTGCTCGCCGGCCGTGTAGCCCGCCTTGGCGATGGCGTCCAGGATCAGCTGGATGGCGGCCTCATGGCTTTCGACGCTGGGCGCGAAACCGCCCTCGTCGCCGACGGCGGTGGAGATGTGCTTGTCGTGCAGGATCTTCTTCAGCGCATGGAAGACCTCGGCACCCCAGCGCAGCGCTTCGCGGAACGACGGCGCGCCCACGGGGATGATCATCAGCTCTTGCAGGTCCAGGCTGTTGTTGGCGTGGGCGCCGCCGTTGATGACGTTCATCATCGGCACGGGCAGCTGGTTGCCGTTCATGCCACCGAAGTAGCGGTACAGCGGCAGGCCGGACTCTTCGGCGGCGGCGCGGGCCACGGCCATCGAAACGGCCAGCATCGCGTTGGCGCCCAGGCGGCTCTTGTTCTCGGTGCCGTCCAGGTCGATCAGCGTCTTGTCCAGGAAGGCCTGCTCGGAGGCGTCCAGACCCAGCACGGCCTCGGAGATCTCGGTGTTGATGTGCTCGACGGCCTTCAGCACGCCCTTGCCCAGGTAGCGGCTCTTGTCGCCGTCACGCAGTTCGATGGCTTCGCGGCTGCCGGTGGACGCGCCCGACGGCACGGCTGCACGGCCCATGACGCCGGACTCCAGCAGCACGTCGCATTCGACGGTGGGGTTGCCGCGGCTGTCGAGGATTTCTCGGCCGACGATGTCAACGATGGCGCTCATTCAGGTGTCTCCAGGAAAGTGAAAAACGGGGCGGCAGAAGTGTGCCAAGCGGTCGTTACCGCGTCACAACATTCGGGGGCGTCAGGCCCCTTCGATCAAGAACCTGCGCAAGGCAGCCAGGCCTCAGCAGGAAAAATCGTTTTCGAGAAGTGGCTGCTGCTTGACCACGCGGTCCAGGGCCACCAACTGCTCCAGCAGCGTCTTCATGTGCTTCAGCGGCACGGCGTTGGGGCCATCGCTGAAGGCCTCCGCGGGGTTGGGGTGGGTCTCCATGAACAGGCCCGCCACGCCCACGCCCACGCCGGCTCGGGCCAGCACCGGCACCATCTCGCGCGCACCGCCGCTGCTCGTGCCCTGACCGCCGGGCTTCTGCACGGAATGGGTCACGTCGAACACCACCGGCGCGCCGCTGTTGCGCATCTCGGCCAGGCTGGTCATGTCGGCGACGAGATTGTTGTAGCCGAAGCTGACGCCGCGTTCGCAGGCCAGGAAGCGGTCTTCGGACAGGCCCACCTCGCGCGCGGCGGCGCGGGCCTTGTCGATGACGTTCTTCATGTCCCAAGGCGCGAGGAACTGGCCCTTTTTGATGTTGACCGGCTTGCCGCTCTGGGCGACGGCGCGGATGAAGTCGGTCTGCCGGCACAGGAAGGCCGGGGTCTGCAGCACGTCCACGACGGCGGCCACCTCGGCCACCTGGGTCGTGTCGTGCACGTCGGTCAGCACGGGCAGGCCGGTCTGGCGGCGCACCTCGTCCAGGATCTTCAGGCCGGCTTCCATGCCGAGACCGCGCTTGGTGGTGCCGGACGAGCGGTTGGCCTTGTCGAACGATCCCTTGTAGATCAGCGGGATCCCGAGCGTCGTGCAGGCCTCCTTCAGCAGGCCGGCGACGTCCAGCGACAGCTGCTGGCTTTCGATGGAGCAGGTGCCGGCGATCAGGAAGAAGGGTTTGTCGAGGCCGACGTCGTATCCGCAGAGCTTCATGGTCAGGCGTCCTTCTTGTGGTTCAGCGCGGCCTTGATGAAGGCCGTGAACAGCGGGTGGCCACCCCAGGGCGTGGACTTGAACTCGGGGTGGAACTGCACACCGACGAACCAGGGGTGCACTTCGCGCGGCAGCTCGACCATCTCGGTCAGCTTCTCGCGCTGCGTGATGGCCGAGATGACGAGGCCGGCCTGCTGCAGGCGGTCTAGGTAATGCTCGTTGGCCTCGTAGCGGTGGCGGTGGCGTTCGTTGACGACCGGGCCGTAGATGTCGTGCGCCAGCGTGCCGGGTTTGACGTCGGAGCTTTGTGCGCCCAGGCGCATCGTGCCGCCCAGGTCGGAGTTGGCGTCGCGCTTCTGGATGCTGCCGTCGCGGTCCTGCCACTCGTCGATCAGCGCGATGACGGGGTGGGGCGTCTCGGGGTCGAACTCGGTGGAGTTGGCGCCCGTCAGGCCGGCCATGTGGCGGGCGTACTCGATGGTGGCTACCTGCATGCCCAGGCAGATGCCGAGGTAGGGCATCTTGTGCTCGCGGGCGTACTGGGCGGCCAGGATCTTGCCTTCCACGCCGCGCTTGCCGAAGCCGCCGGGCACGAGGATGGCGTCGTACTGCGCCAAGCTGCTCACCGTCTCCGGCGTCAGCGTCTCGCTGTCGACGTACTCGATCTTGACGCCGGCATGGTTGTGGATGCCCGCGTGGCGCAGCGCCTCGTTGAGCGACTTGTACGAGTCCGACAGGTCGGTGTACTTGCCGCACATGGCGATGGTGATCTGCTCCTTGGGGTTCTCGACCTCGAACACGAGGTTGTCCCAGCGCTTCAGGTCGGCGGCCTTGGTGTTGAGCTGGAGCTTGGTGCAGATCAGCTGGTCCAGGCCCTGCTCGTGCAGCACGCGCGGCACCTTGTAGATGGTGTTCACGTCCCACATCGAGATCACGCCGTACTCGGGCACGTTCGTGAACAGCGAGATCTTCTCGCGCTCGTCGTCAGGGATGCGGCGGTCGGCGCGGCACAGCAGCGCATCGGGCTGGATGCCGATCTCGCGCAGCTTCTGCACGGTGTGCTGCGTGGGCTTGGTCTTCAGCTCGCCGGCAGCGGCGATCCACGGCACGTAGGTCAGATGCACGAAGGCGACGTTGGTCGGGCCCATCTTCAGGCTCATCTGGCGCGCGGCTTCGAGGAAGGGCAGCGACTCGATGTCGCCCACCGTGCCGCCGATCTCGACGATGGCCACGTCCACCGCATCCGGCGTGCCATGGCCGGCACCGCGGCGGATGAACTCCTGCATCTCGTTGGTGATGTGCGGGATCACCTGCACCGTCTTGCCGAGGTAGTCGCCGCGTCGTTCCTTCTCCAGCACCGACATGTAGATCTGCCCGGTGGTGAAGTTGTTGGCCTTCTTCATGCGCGTCGTGATGAAGCGCTCGTAGTGGCCGAGGTCGAGGTCGGTTTCTGCGCCGTCGTCGGTGACGAAGACCTCACCGTGCTGGAACGGCGACATCGTGCCGGGGTCCACGTTGATGTACGGGTCCAGCTTGATCAGGGTGACTTTGAGGCCGCGCGATTCGAGGATGGCGGCCAGTGACGCCGACGCGATGCCCTTGCCCAAGGAGGACACCACACCGCCGGTGACGAAGACGTATTTGGTCATGTCTTGCAGCACGCCAGAACAGCATGCTGTGGTGGGAAATTGCGATTGTACGAGACCCGTCAGTGGGCCTTCAGCAACTCCAGCACCAAGTCTGCCGTCTCCTCAGGCTTCTCGAACGGGTACAGATGCGAGCCCTCCATCCAGCGCCAGCGCTCGCCGGCCAGCTTCTTGGAGGCCGCCGCCCCCGCCTGGCGCAGTTCGGCCGAGCGCGTACCGCCGACGAAGGCCACTGGGCACTGCGGCGGGCGCAGGCGCAGCAGCAGGGGCAGGTGGTGCGGCAGCGTGCGGTAGATGTGGGCCTCGACCTCGCGCGTGAAGCGCAGGCGCACCTGGCCGTCGGCCTCCTCGAAGCCGGCGGCGATGTAGTCGGCCAGCACGCGCGGATCCCAGCGGGCGAACATCTTCTTGGCCGAGAAGTGCTTGTGGACGGCCTCGCGGTCGGGCCAGACATGGCGGCGCTCGCGGGCGATCTTGGACGGGCCGTAGCGATGGATCAGCCCGGTCGTCTTGGCCGCGGCGACGGCGGCAGCCTTCCAGCCGGCAACCACAGGCGAATCCAGCATCACCAGGCTGCTGACCCACTCGGGCCGGCGGCAGGCCGCCATCAGGCTCAGCATGCCGCCCAGCGAGTGGCCCACCAGCGCGACCTGGCTCTGGGGCTTCACCTCGTGCTCGATGAAATGCAGCAACTGGTCGCGCAGGCGGCGCCAGTCGCCGGTGACCGGGAAGCGCGGGTCGTGCCCGAAGCGGTCCAGCGCCTCGACGCGCCAGCCGGCCGCGCGCCAGCGCTCGAACAGCACGCGGTAGCAGCCGGCGGGGTAGCTGTTGGCGTGCGAGAAGACGAGGACCTTCTCGCTCATGCCTGGGCCAGCTTCTTCAGCTTGTAGAGCGCCTCAAGCGCCTCGCGCGGCGACAGCACGTCGGGGTCGATGCCGTCCAGCGCCGCGACCAGCGCGCTCGGTTCCGGCAACGGCGGCGGCGCGGGCGGGGCGGCGAAGAGGTCGAACTGGTCGTCGCCTGCGTTGGACCGCGCCTCCAGCGCCTCCAGCGTCGCGCGCGCCTGGCGCACCAGGCTCGCCGGCATGCCGGCCAGCTTGGCCACCTGCACGCCGTAGCTGCGGCTGGCCGGGCCGGCCTGCAGCTCGTGCAGGAAAACGATGTCCTCGCCGCTCTCGACGGCCGACACGTGCCAGTTCTGCGCCATCGAGTGCTTGGCCGGGAACTCGGTCAGCTCGAAGTAGTGGGTCGCGAACAGCGTGAAAGCGCGCGTCTTGTCGTGCAGGTGGGTGGCGATGGCACTCGCCAGCGCGAGGCCGTCGAAGGTCGATGTGCCGCGGCCGATCTCGTCCATCAGCACCAGCGACTGGTCGGTGGCCGAATGCAGGATGGCCGCGCCTTCGGTCATCTCCAGCATGAAGGTGGACTGCGCGTTGGCGAGGTCGTCCGCCGCGCCGATGCGGGTGTGGATGGCGTCCATGGGCCCCAGGCGGCAGCTCGTGGCGGGCACGTAGCTGCCGATGGCCGCCAGCAGCGCGATCAGCGCGACCTGGCGCATGAAGGTGCTCTTGCCGCCCATGTTGGGGCCGGTGATGACCAGCATGCGCGTGCGCGCGTCCAGGCGGCAGTCATTGGGCATGAACTCGGCGCCACCGGTTTCGGCCAGGCGCGCCTGCACCACCGGGTGGCGGCCGGCCTCGATCTCAAGGCAGGGCTGCGACACGAACTCCGGCCGGCACCAGTTCAGCGTGATGGCGCGCTCGGCCAGTGCGGCGAGTGCGTCGAGACCAGCGAGCGTTCGGCCCAGCGCGGTCAGCGGCGTCAGGCGGGTCAGCAGCGCGTCGATGACCTGCTCGTACAGCAGCTTCTCGCGCGCCAGCGCCCGCTCGTTGGCGGACAGCGCCTTGTCCTCGAAGGCCTTCAGCTCGGGCGTGATGTAGCGCTCGGCGTTCTTCAGCGTCTGGCGGCGCTGGTAGTCCATCGGCACCTTGTCGACCTGGCCCTGCGTGACCTCAATGTAGAAGCCGTGCACGCGGTTGAACTGGACGCGCAGGTTGGCGATGCCGGTGCGCGCGCGCTCGCGGGTTTCCAGGTCCAGCAGGAAGCCGTCGCAGTTCTGCTGGATGCCGCGCAACTCGTCCAGGTCGGCGTCGAAGCCGTCGGCGATGACGCCGCCGTCGCGCGGCAGCAGTGCGGGCTCGGGGGCGATGGCGCGTTCCAGCAGCTCCAGGATGTCGCCGGGCGGGTTCAGGGAGTTATCCCGCAGCGCGGCCGGCGTCGCGGCGCGCAGCTGAGGCAGGGCCTGCAACGTCGCGCGGATGCCCGTCAGCTCGCGTGGCCGCACCTGGCGCAGCGCGATGCGGGCGGAGATGCGTTCCACGTCGCTGACCGACTTCAGCGCGTCGCGCAGCGGCTCGAAGCCTTCGGCCTGCAGCGCCGCGATGGCGTTGTGGCGTGCGATGGCTTCGCCACGCTCGCGCTTGGGATGCAGCAGCCACTGTCGCAGCATGCGGCTGCCCATGCCGGTCTTGCAGGTATCGATCAGCGAGAAGAGGGTGGGGCTGCTTTCGCCGCGCAGTGTCTGGACGAGTTCCAGGTTGCGCTGCGTGGCGGGCGGCAGGTCCATCAGCTCGCTGGCGCGCTGCACGCGCAAGCTGCGCACGTGGGCCAACGCACGGCCCTGCGTGTGTTCGGCAAACGCCAGCAGCGCGCTGCCGGCCGCATGGGCCAGCGTCAGCTCGTGCGCGTTGAAGCCTTGCAGATTGGCCACGCCCAGCTGTTCGCACAGCTTGCGCTGGCCCAGCGCGCTGTCGAACTGCCAGCCGGGCCGGTTCGTCACCGGGAAGCGCGCGCGCATGACGCCCGCCGGCTGCTGCTCGCGGTTGACCAGGATCTCGGCCGGCATCAGCCGCGCCAGCCACGCGGGCAGCTCCGCGTCGCTGCACTCGGCGAGGCCGATCTCGCCCTGCGTCAGCGACAGCCAGGCGAGGCCATGGCGGCGCCCATGGCCGGAGACCGACAGCAGCACGGCGTCCTGCTTGTCGGCCAGCAGCTCGGTGTCGGTGATGGTCCCGGGCGTGACGACGCGCACCACCTTGCGCTCCACCGGCCCCTTGCTCGCACCGACCTCGCCGACCTGCTCGGCAATCGCGACCGCCTCGCCCAGCTTGATCAGCTTGGCGAGATAGCTCTCCAGCGAATGCACGGGCACGCCGGCCATGACGACGGGCTGCCCGGCGCTCTGGCCGCGCGTGGTGATCGTGATGTCCAGCAGCGCATGGCACTTGCGCGCGTCGTCGAAGAAGACCTCGTAGAAGTCGCCCATCCGGTACAGCAGCAGCGTGTCCGGGAAGTCGGCTTTCAGGCCCAGATACTGGGCCATCATGGGCGTGTGGAGGGCGAGGTCGGGGGCGGTGTCGGCTTTCATGGGGCCGCGCATTATCTGGCGCCCACAAAGAGCAAGGCCCGCGAATGCGGGCCTATGAAACCGGGGGCTGGCGCTGGGCCGTCCCAAGCCGGCCCGCGGGCGGTGTGCGAGCGGCTCAATGCCGCTTGCATCGCCGTCCCCCCCGGGGGACCGACCAGGCTTGCTCGCGTTCAGCGGCGCAAGACTGGGCGAGGGGCTTCAGTCCTCAGACTTGAACACCAGCTTGACTTCGTGCGTCTGGACGGCGCCGGTGCCTTCGAACTTCCACTGGCTCAGCGCATCGATGGCGGCGCGGTCGAACACGCGCTTCGGCTCGGCTTCGACGACTTCCACGTTGGACACCTTGCCGTCGCCAGCGATGCTCATCTTGGCGCGCACGCTGCCGGAATTGATGTTCTTCTTGACCGCTTCGTTGGGGTACTCAGGCGGCACCTTCTTCAGGACCTTGACGTCAGCCTGTGCCAGGGTGGCAGAAGCAGCGAGAGCGATAGCGAGGGCGGTGCGAACGAACATCTGGATCTTTCGGTCTGGTTGAACTGAGAGGGGTGGAGGCGGCGGCTTGCCGTCTGACGGGGCGCATTCTGGCCAGTCCTCCCCCCTTGGGTAAGGGGGAGCGGCGTGCATAAGTCACGTCAACGAATGCGGGTTAGCCCTGATCTTTCGCCTGTGCCAACTTGTTCACGCCACAAAAGCAGTAAAGCCCTCGCGAGGAGGGCTTTGCATGCGGCCGAGGCGGTGTCAGACCGGGGCGTCGCCGCCGGCCTCGTCCTTCTTGATGCGCACGGGGCCGCGCTTCTTGGGGGCAGGCGCGGAGGCGGGGGCGGCTTCAGGCGCTGCGGGGGCAGGCGCACCGGCATCTTCCTCCTTGATGACACGCGAGTAGGGTGCCAGCATCTGCACCAACTGGGCGTAGATCTTGGGGTTGCCGGCCACGACTTCGCGCTGGTGCAGGTAGTCGGCCTCGCCGGTGAAGTTGCCGATCAGGCCGCCGGCCTCGGAGACGATCAGCGAGCCGGCCGCCACGTCCCAGGGCTGCAGGCCGGTCTCGAAGAAGGCGTCGTAGTAGCCGGCGGCCACGTAGCAGAGGTCCAGCGCCGCGGCGCCCGGGCGGCGCAGACCGGCGCAGTGCTGCATGACCTCCTCGAACATCTTCACGTAGCGCTTGAAGTTGTCGCCGCGGCGGAACGGGAAGCCGGTGCCGATCAGCGCGTCGCTCATGCGCGTGCGCTTGGACACGCGCAGGCGCTTGTCGTTCAGGAAGGCGCCGCGGCCCTTGGTGGCGTAGAACAGGTCGTTGCGGGTCGGGTCGTAGACGACGGCCTGTTCGACCTTGCCACGGAACGCCAGCGCGATGGACACGCAGTACACGGGCAGGCCGTGGATGAAGTTGGTGGTGCCGTCCAGCGGATCGATGATCCAGACGTACTCGGAATGCTTGGCGCCATGGGCGCGACCGGACTCCTCGGCCAGGATGCCGTGGTCGGGGTAGGCGCCCAGCAGCGTCTCGATGATCACCCCTTCACAGGCATGGTCGACCTCGGTCACGAAGTCGTTCGGGCTCTTGGTGTTGATGCGCAGAGCTTCGAGGTCCAGCGATGCGCGGTTGATGATGGCGCCGGCTGCACGTGCCGCCTTGATGGCGACATTGAGCATGGGATGTAGAGACGTTTGCAACATGCGTGGCACTCGCTGGATAGAAGGGGCTGACAGGAGGAAAGAGCGTCGGGCGGCGGCAGACCTGGCCCGGATAATCGCGCGATTCTAGCTTCAGCCCCCCTGGTTAACCCGTGGAATCCACACGCTTCGTGCTCATCAACACCAGCCACGCTGGCAACGTCGGTGCGACGGCGCGGGCGATGAAGGTGATGGGGTTTGCCGACCTCGTGCTGGTGGCGCCGCGCTTCCCCGACGTGCTGTGCCACGAGGAAGCCGTCGCCATGGCCAGCGGCGCCGCCGACATCCTGGCGCGTGCCCGCGTCGTGCCCACGCTGGCCGAAGCGCTCGACGGCGTGGACTTCGCCTGCGCGACCGCGATGACGCCGCGTGACTTCGGCCCGCCCACGCGCGAGCCGCGCCCGCTGTTCGCCGAGCTGGCCGCTCGCGAGTGCGCGCCGCGCCTGGCGCTGGTGTTCGGTTCCGAGCGCTATGGCATGGCCAACGAGGACGTCTACCGCTGCCATGCGGTGCTGAGCATCCCCACGCACCCCGACTACGGTTCGCTGAACCTGGCCCAGGCCGTGCAGCTGCTGGCCTACGACCTGCGCCAGGCCGTCGGCGGTTTCGGCGTGCAGCCGCGCACGGCCGACGCCGAACTCGCCGATGCCCGCGCCGTGCAGGGCCTGCTGGACCATCTGCAGACGGCGCTGACCGACATCGGCTACCTGGACCCGGCCGCGCCGAGGAAGCTGATGCCGCGGCTGAACCAGTTGTTCAACCGCGCCGGCCTGACGAACGAGGAGGTCCACATCCTGCGCGGCATCGCACGTCAGATGAGCAAGACCGCAAGCCGCACGGGCTCTTGACCCGCCACCTACACTGGACCGCCTTTTCCAGCCCGCAGCCCCATGTTCCAGCGCCTGCGCGAAGACATCGCCCTGATCCTCGAACGCGATCCCGCCGCCCGCTCGGCCTGGGAGGTGCTGACCTGTTACCCGGGCCTGCACGCGCTGGTGTTCCATCGCCGTGCGAACTGGTTCTGGACGCACGGCTTCAAGTGGCTGGGGCGCTGGATCTCGCATTGGGGCCGCTTCTTCACCGGCATCGAGATCCACCCGGGCGCCAAGATCGGCCGCAAGGTCTTCATCGATCACGGCATGGGCATCGTCATCGGCGAGATGGCCGAGATCGGCGAGGGCTGCACCATTTACCAGGGCGTGACGCTGGGCGGTACCTCGCTGGTGAAGGGCGCCAAGCGTCACCCTACGCTGGGCCCGGGCGTCATCGTCGGCGCCAACGCCAGCGTGCTGGGGGGCTTCACGGTGGGCGCGGGCGCGCGCATCGGCTCGGGCGCGGTGGTCACCAAACCGGTGCCGGCCGGTGCCACGGCCGTGGGCAACCCGGCCCGCATCATCGAGGCCGCCAGCGAGCAGGCCCGCGAGGCCGCCGCCGCCAAGATGGGCTTCTCGGCCTATGGCGTGACCCAGGGCGACGATCCGGTCGCGATGGCCATGCGCGGCCTCATCGACAGCGCCTCCGGCCACGAGCACCAGATCGCGTTGCTGTGGAGCGCCGTGTGCAAGCTGTCCACGCAGCAGGGGCGCCCCATCGGCGACTGCGTGCCCGACGATGCGCAGCGCGATGAGCAGTTCGACGCGGTCGAACTGAACCGACTGGTCAAGTAACAGCCGCCCGGCGCGCGGGCGTCGCGCACAATCGCGGGCTTGTCCAGCCCTGCTCACTGCCGACGCCCGTGCCCTTCTCTTTGCGCTCCGGCCTGAGATGCCTGCTGATCGGCCTGGCCCTGACGGGTGCGGGCGGCGGCCTGCATGCGGCGCCGGAGCCGCGCTACGAGCGCCTGGCCGATGTCGCCTTCCAGCACGTGACGCAGGACCAGGGGCTGCCCAACGCCATCGCGACGACGCTGGCCGAGGACGGGCGGGGCTTTCTGTGGATAGGCAGCCCGGGTGGACTGTCGCGCTGGGACGGCTACCGCTTCCGTGTCTACCAGGCCGATCCGCAGCGTGAAGGCGCGCTGCCTGACAACTACGTGCAGACGCTGCACGGCGACCCCAGCGGCCGGCTGTGGGTGGGCACCACGTCGGCCGGCCTGCTGCGCCACGACCCGGCGACGGACCGTTTCGTGCGCTACCCGGTGGGCGGTGATGCCGGGCTCAGCCACGTCAGCGTGCGCCAGATGCAGGACGACGGTGTCGGCGGGCTGTGGATCGTCACCGACGGCGGACTGGACCGGCTGGACCCGGCCAACGGCCATATCCAGCATGCCAGCCGTGGTTGGGCGGCGGCGGCCGGTGCGCAGGTGCGCGTGCTGCTGCGCGACCGCCGCGGCGCGCTGTGGCTGGGCAGTGCGGCCGGCCTGTTCCGGCGCGATCCCGGCCGTGCGGGGCTGGTGGCCGTGCCGCTGCGCGGCGGCACGACCGTGCAGCCCGAGGTGCTGCGCCAGGACAGCGCGGGCCGCATCTGGGTGGGCAGCCTGCAGCACGGCGTGTTCGTGCTGCCCGACGAGGGCCGGGGCCCGGCGCTGCCGGTGCGCGAGCGCGCCATGCCCGATGGACAGGACGTGCTGCGCGACAGCCAGATCGCCGGCATGGTCGAGGTGCAACCGGGCGAGATGTGGATCGCGACGCAGGCCCAAGGCCTGGTGGCCGTGAACCTGGACCAGGCGGACACGCGCCGCATCCGCCACGTGCCGGCCTGGCCGATGAGCCTGGCCGACAACGCGCTGCGCGCGCTGTACCGCGACCGGGCAGGCCTGGTCTGGGTGGCCACGAACCGGGGCCTGAGCCGCCACGACCCGCGCCAGAGCGGCGTGCTGTCGCGCTTCGGCGTGACGCCCGATGGCGGCGATGCGCTGGACGCGCGCTTCGTCAGCACCGAGATCAGCTGGATAGAGCCGCGCCCCGACGGCGGCCTGTGGCTGGGCACGCACAAGAGCGGCGTGGACATCCTGGCCGCCGGCGGCCAGCGCGTGGGCGCGCTGCGGCCCGACGCGACTCGGCCCGACGCTGCGCTGCCGGCCGACATCGTGCTGGCCATGGCATCGGCGCCGGATGGCAGCGTCTTCATCGGCACCAAGCGCGGCCTCTACCGTGCCGACGCGGCGGGGCAGCGCGTCGCGCGCGTGTCGCTGCCGGATCGCGACCTCGCCGCGTCGGTATGGGCACTGCTGGCCGATGGCGATGACCTGTGGGTGGGCGGCCAGACCGACGGCCTGTGGCGGCTGGACCTGCGCTCGGGCCGTGGCGAGGCCGTCACGCTGGCCGCGCCCGGCCTCAGCGACCAGCGCGTGACCGTGCTCGCCCGGGACACGCGCGAACCCGGCGTGCTGTGGGTGGGCACGCGCCACGGCCTGAACCGCATCGCGCTGACGTCGCGGCAGGTCACGCAGTGGCTGCCGGGGCCGGTGCAGGCCGGCACGCTGTCGGCCGGCTTCATCACGGCGCTGCTGACCGACGAGCGCGGCCGGCTGTGGGTGGGTAGTTATGGCGGCGGCATCGACGTGCTGCCGGCGCCGGCGCAGGGCGGCGCGCCGCTTCGCCTGGGACTGGCCGAAGGCCTGCCGGACAGCACGGTGAACGCCTTGCTGCAGGACTTGCAGGGCCATGTCTGGGCCAGCACCGACAACGGCCTGGCCCGCGTGGACCCGCGCAGCCTGAAGGTGACCGCGCTGCGCCGCGCCGAGGGCGTGGTGTTCCCGACTTACTGGACCGGCTCGGCTGCGCGCACCGCGCGCGGCGAACTGCTGTTCGGCGGCGCGGGCGGCATGACCGTGGTGCTGCCGGAGAAGCTGCAGGCCTGGAGCTACCGGCCGACGGTGCTGGTCACCGACGTGAAGCTGGGCGGCGAGACGGTGCCACTGGACCCGGCCGGCCCGGGGCTGACCTTGCGGCCCGAGGCCAACAGCATCGCCGTGGAGTTCTCGTCGACCGACTTCTCCGCGCCCGAGCGCAACCGCTTTGCGCACAAGCTGGAAGGCTATGACGCCGACTGGGTGGACAGCGACGCGTCGCGTCGCCTGGCGGCCTATGCCAACCTGCCGCCGGGCGAGTACCGGCTGCGGCTGCGCGCGTCCAACCGCGACGGCCTGTGGAGCGAGCGCGAGCAGGTGCTGCCGCTGCGCGTGCTGCCGGCCTGGCACCAGACCTGGTGGTTCCGTGCCGGCCTGGCGCTGGGGCTGGGCCTGCTGCTGCTGACGGCCGTGCGGCTGCGCACGCGGTTGTTGCGCCATCGCCAGCGCGAGCTGGAGGACAAGGTGCGCCAGCGCACCGCCGAGCTGGAGGCGCTGCACCGCACGCTGGAGCAGAAGTCGGCCGAGCTGCAGATGAGCAGCGTGACCGACCCGCTGACCGGCCTGCACAACCGCCGCTTCCTGGCCGAGCACATCGAGCAGGACCTGGCCGCCAGCCTGCGCCGCGCGCAGGAAACGCTCGCAGCCGGCGGCCAGCCGCTGGACACGGACAGCGTGTTCCTGCTGCTGGACGTGGACGCCTTCAAGCGTATCAACGACCGCTACGGCCATGCGGCCGGCGACGCGGTGCTGGTGCAGTTCGGCGCGCGGTTGCGCTCGGTGCTGCGCGAGTCCGACTACCTGGTGCGCTGGGGCGGCGAGGAGTTCCTGGCCGTGGCCCGGGACACCGACCGCGCGCGTGCCGAGGAACTGGCCGAGCGCATGCGGGTGGTCATCGCGGGCTCGCCCTTCACGCTGGACGACGGCGGCGAGATCGACGTGAACTGCTCCATCGGTTTCGCATGCATGCCGTTCGAGCCGGAACGGCCCCAGGCGCGCAACTGGCAGCAGGTCGTCAAGCTGGCGGATGTGGGCCTCTATGCGGCCAAGCGCTCGGGCCGCAATGCCTGGGTGGGCGTGCACCCTGCACACGGCCGTGCGGCGCTGGGCCGTCAGGTGGTGGGCGGCTTCGGCATCAGCAGCAATCGGCCACTGGACGATGTCGCCGCCGCCATGGGCTCGCCGGCCGAGCCCGGCGCGGTCATCGACTAGGGCGCAGGGCGCTCTTGGGCCGAAAGGCCTTGCAGACCTCGTCGCGCGTTTCGAGGTAGGGCCCGCCGATCAGGTCGATGCAGTAGGGCACCGCGGCGAAGATGCCGCTGGCCTTCTCGTGGCCGGCCAATGTCTCGGCGATCGCCTTGGGCTGGCCGGGCAGGTTGATGATGAGCGCCTGGCCGCGGATGACGGCGACCTGGCGAGACAGGATGGCCGTCGGCACGAAGTGCAGCGAGATCTGGCGCATCTGTTCGCCGAAACCGGGCATCTCGCGGTCGGCCACTGCCAGCGTGGCCTCGGGCGTCACGTCACGCGGCGCGGGGCCGGTGCCACCGGTGGTCAGCACCAGGTGGCAGCGCTCGGTGTCGATCAGTTCAACCAGCGCCGCCGAGATGCCGGCCTGCTCGTCGGGGATCAGGCGAGGCACGAACTCGACGGGGTTCAGCAGCGCGCTGGTCAGCCAGTCCTTCAGCGCCGGCAGGCCCTTGTCTTCGTAGACGCCGCTGGACGCGCGGTCGCTGATGGAGACGATGCCGATGCGAACGGAATCACTCATCGCTCGCCGCGGCTTCGGATGCCTTGATGAACTGGAACAGCTCGCGGAAGGCGCGACCGCTGCGCTTCTCGGGCACGTTGGCGGCGTCCTTGCGCGCGGCGCGCACGAGGTTGCGCAGCTGCTGGATGTCCACGCCCTGGTGCTCGCCGAGGAACTCCTGCAGCGCGTCGTCGCTGGCCAGCAGGCGTTCGCGCCAGCGCTCGGACTGGTGCAGCTTCAGGCTGTCCTGCGCATGGCCCAGCTTGAACGCGGCGACCGCCTCGCGGATGGGTTCGGGGTCGACCCTGCGCATCAGCTTGCCGATGTACTGCATCTGGCGGCGCTTGCCCTCGAAGTTGGTGATCTTCTTGGCGGCCTTCAAGGCGTCGTACAGGATCTCGGGCAGCGCCAGCGGCTCCCAGCGGGACTCGGGCAGGGCCAGCAGGTCATCGCCCAGCTTCTGCAGCGCGGTCATGTCGCGCTTCATCTGGGACTTGCTGGGGCGGTCGAAGTCGTCGTCGTCTTCGAATTCAGGAGTGTGGTCTTGCATCGGTGGCCGTCTACAGGCGAGGCCTATGATTGTCGCCCACTCGATTTGCCTCGAATTCATGTCCCAAGCCCAAGACGGTTTCGCCTACAGCCCCGAGCAGTTCCAGCAGTGGATCGAGGACGCTCTGTCAGAGGCGAAGAAGCTGGGCGCCAGCGATGCCGGCGCCGAGGTGTCGGAGGGCTGCGGCCTGTCGGTGTCGGCACGGCTGGGCCAGCTGGAGAACGTGGAGCGCAACCGCGACAAGTCGCTGGGCATCTCGGTCTACCTGGGCCAGCGGCGCGGCAATGCCAGCACCTCAGACTTCTCGCCGCAGGCCATCCGCGACACGGTGCGTGCGGCCTACGACATCGCGCGCTTCACGGCCGAGGACGAGTTCGCCGGCCTGCCCGAAGAAGCCGACCTGGCCCTGGATGCGGCCCAGCGACCGGAGCTGGACCTGTTCCACCCCTGGGCCATCGATGCTGCGCAGGCCGCCGAGATCGCGCTGCGCTGCGAGGCGGCGGCGCTGGGCGTAGACAAGCGCATCACCAACAGCGAGGGCGCGGCGGTGTCGGCGCAGCAGTCGCACTTCTGGATGGGCAACACACGCGGTTTCAGCGGCGGCTATGCCAGCTCACGGCATTCGATCTCGGTCGCGCCCATTGCCGGCCGCGGCAACGACATGCAGCGGGATGCCTGGTACAGCTCCATGCGCGATGCGGCCGACCTGGCCTCCGCCGAAGCCGTGGGCCGCTACGCCTCTGAGCGTGCGCTGTCGCGGCTGAAGGCGCGCAAGGTCGCCACGGCCGAGGTGCCGGTGCTATTCGAGAGCACGGTGGCCATCGGCCTGCTGGGCGCGCTGGTGCAGGCCACCAGCGGCGGCGCGCTGTACCGCCGCACGAGCTTCCTGCTGGACAGCCTGGGCAAGTCCGTCGTGGCCTCGCACATCGACATCAACGAGGACCCGCATGTGAAGAAGGGCAAGGGCAGCTCGCCGTTCGACGACGAGGGTGTCGTCACGCGTGCCCGCTCGGTCGTTCAGGGTGGTGTGCTGCAGGGCTACTTCCTGTCCAGCTACTCGGCGCGCAAGCTGGGCATGCAGACCACCGGCCATGCGGGCGGCTCGCACAACCTGCGCATGAGCAGCCGGGCCACCGCGCCCGGCGACGACCTCGCGACGATGATCCGCCGTCTTGGGCGCGGCCTGCTGGTCACGGAGCTGATGGGGCAGGGTGTGAACTACGTGACCGGCGATTACTCGCGCGGCGCCAGCGGCTACTGGGTGGAGAACGGCGAGATCGCTTTCCCGGTCCACGAGGTGACGATCGCGGGCAACCTGAAGGACATGCTGCAGAACATTGTCGGCATCGGCTCCGACGAGTACAGCATGGGCACCAAGACGGTAGGCTCGGTGCTGGTCACGGGCATGAAGCTGGCGGGTAACTGACGCCGTTGCGCGCGGGTAAGCACGGGTCAAAAACGGTCCGTTGCGCTTCCTAGAATCGGCCAGCTTTTCAGCAAACCCGACAACAGGAGACCCTCATGGAACGCCGTTCCTTCGTCCGCCAGGCCGGCCTTGCCGGCGTGCTGGCCGCCGGTGCAGCCCCGGCCATCGTGCAAGCCCAGGCGCAGGTGCGCTGGCGCCTCGCGTCGAGCTTCCCGAAGTCGCTGGACACCATCTTCGGCGCGGCCGACGTGTTCGCGAAGAAGGTCTCCGAGATGACCGGCGGCAAGTTCCAGGTTTCGGTGCACGCCGGTGGCGAGATCGTGCCCGCGCTGCAGGTCGTGGATGCGGTGCAGGCCGGCACGGTCGAGATCGCGCATACCGCGCCCTACTACTTCTTCGGCAAGGACGAGACCTTCGCGCTGGGCTGTGCCATCCCCTTCGGCCTGAACAGCCGCCAGATGACGGCCTGGATGGTGGAGGGCAATGGCCTGAAGCTGATGCGCGACTTCTATCGCAACTACAACATCATCAACTTCCCGGGCGGCAACACGGGCGCGCAGATGGGGGGCTGGTACCGCAAGGAGATCAAGAGTGTCGCCGACATGAAGGGGCTGAAGATCCGCATCGGCGGCTTTGCCGGCCGCGTGGTCGAGCGCATGGGCGCGGTGCCGCAGCAGATCGCCGGCGGCGAGATCTACTCCGCGCTGGAGAAGGGCACCATCGACGCCGCCGAGTGGGTCGGCCCCTACGACGACCAGAAGCTGGGCTTCAACAAGGTCGCACCCAACTACTACTACCCCGGCTGGTGGGAAGGCGGCCCGCAGCTGGACTTCTTCATCAACACCAAGGCCTACGACTCGCTGTCGGCCGAGTACAAGGCCGTCGTCGACGCGGCCTCGGCGCTGGCCCACGTCGAGATGCAGGCCCGCTACGACGCCAAGAACCCGCAGGCGCTGAAGCAGCTGGTGGGCTCGGGCACCAAGCTGTTCCGCTTCCCCAAGGACGTCATGGAATCCGCCTTCAAGGAGTCCATGGCCATCTACGCCGAGCTGTCGGCCAAGAACCCGAACTGGAAAAAGGTCTACGAGGACTACGCCAACTTCCGCCGCGACCAGAACCTGTGGTTCCGCTTCGCCGAAGCCGGCTTCGACGACTTCATGCAGTCGCAGAAGCTCTGAGTTCAGGCAAGGTCAAAAGACGAAGCCCCGCGATGCGGGGCTTTTTGTTGATGGCGCGGGGAGTGCCGCTATTTCTTGCCGTTCTCTTCCAGCATGCGGCGCAACGCATCGGCTTCGTCGACCGGAGCCGCAGCGCTCGCGGCCGATGCCGTGGGCTCGGGCGCGAACAGCTTGCTCGCATCGTCGGCGCTCATGTCGTTGCCCGGCTTGTCGCCGGAGCCGCTCATCTGCTGTAGTAGCTCCGACGCCTGGTTCATGTCCACGGCCTTTTCCTTGTCGAGGAAGGCGGTCACCGTCTGCGGGAAGAAGATGACGATGGCCACCAGCACCAGTTGCATCACCACCCAGGGGATGGAGCCGAGGTAGATGTCCTTGGACTCCACCTTGCGGGGCAGCGCGCCGTTCTTGAACAGCGTGTCCGAGATGCCGCGCAGGTAGAACAGCGCAAAGCCGAACGGTGGGTGCATGAAGCTGGTCTGCATGTTCACGCACAGCATGACGCCGAACCAGACGAGGTCGATGCCCATCTTGTCGGCCACAGGCCCCAGCAGCGGCAGGATGATGAAGGCGATCTCGAAGAAGTCGAGGAAGAAGGCCAGGAAGAAGATGAAGAGGTTGACCGCGATCAGGAAGCCGGTCTGGCCGCCGGGCAGGTCGCTCAACATGCTCTCGATCCAGTGACCGCCTTCGACGCCCTGGAACACCAGCGAGAAGGTGCGTGAGCCGATCAGGATGAACACCACCATGGCGGTGATGCGCATCGTGCCCTTCATGGCTTCGATGACCAGCGGCCATGTCAGTCGCTTGTGCATGGCGGCCAGGATGAAGGCGCCGACCGCACCCATCGCGCCGGCCTCGGTCGGCGTGCAGATGGCCGTATTGATGCCCGGCAGCCCGCCCATGGAGCCCAGCACGGCGAAGATCAGGATGGCCGACGGGATGATGCCGCGCAGGCACTTGGCCCACAGCGACCAGCCCTGCAGCGTGCGCGCCTCCTTGGGGACGCCGGGCACATGGTGCGGCTTCACGCGGCTCAGCACGAAGGTGTAGAGCGCGAAGATCAGCACCTGCAGGATGGAGGGGCCCCAGGCGCCCTTGTACATGTCGCCCACCGAGCGACCCAACTGGTCGGCCAGCACCACCAGCACGAGAGACGGCGGCACCAGCTGTGTGATCGTGCCGGACGCGGCCAGCACGCCGGTCGCGTAGCGCATGTCGTAGCCGTAGCGCATCATGACCGGCAGCGAGATCATGGCCATCGCGATGACCTGGCCCGCCACGGTGCCGGTGATGGCGCCGAGGATGAAGCCGACGATAATGACCGAGTAGCCCAGGCCGCCGCGCACCGGGCCGAACAGCTGGCCCATGGAGTCCAGCATGTCTTCGGCCAAGCCGCATTTCTCCAGCAGCGCGCCCATCAGCGTGAAGAAGGGGATGGCCAGCAGCAGTTCGTTTGACAGGATGCCGAACACGTTCTGCGGCAGCGCGCTCATGAACTCCGGCGGGAACCAGCCCTGGCTGACCGCGAAGAAGCCGCAGGCCAGGCCCAGCGCCGCCAGCGAGAACGCGACCGGGAAGCCGATCAACATGATCACGATCAGCCCCGCGAACATCAGCGGCGGGAAATGCTCCATCGAGATCATTGCAGCGGCCTCTCGTAATGCGTGTCCATCTCATAGCGGTGCGCCAGCCAGGCCACGCGCTTGATGATTTCGGACACGCCCTGCAGCGCCACCATCGCGAAGCCCAGTGGCAGCATCAGCACGGCCGGCCAGCGGATCAGGCCGCCGGCGTTGCTGGACACCTCGCCGGAGGTCAGCAGCTTGGCCCAGTAGCCGGTGAAGCCCAAGCTGGCGACCGAGTCGCTGGCCGTCATACCCGTGCCCAGCTTGACCAGGAACAGCCCCCAAGACAGCCAGGCCATGTAGCAGATGACCGGCAGCAGGAAGAACACCAACCCGAACAGGTCCACATAGACCTTGCCGTGGCCGGTGAGGCGGCTGTAGACCAGATCCACGCGCACATGCTCATTGAGCCGCAACACCTGTGCAGCCCCCAGCATCACGCAGACCGCGAACAGGTACCACTGGATCTCCAGAAAGGAGTTGGACGAATAGTCCATTCCATAGCGGACGATGGCGTTGGCGGCGCTGATGAAGCACGACAGCAGCACGGCCCAGGCGGCAAGCGTGCCGAAACGGTCGTTGAGGCTGTCTATGCGCCGCGCCAGGGAGAGCAGGGCGTTCATGGAGAGGACGGCTGAAATGCAAAAGCGGTCGCCAATGTAGCGACCGCTGGAGGGGCGACGGCTTCGCTCAGCCGTCGTTCAGGGAAAGCCCCGACGGGGTTCAGCCGAGTTGCTGGGCCTGCACGAACAGGCGGGTCGAGCGCGCGCCGGAGCGGCAGAACACCAGCAGCGGCCGCGGCAGTTCTTCCAGCAACTGGGCGAACGCGGCGATCTCTTCGGGCGACTGGTAGCCGCCGGCCACGGGCAGGTGGCGGTACTCCAGGCCGGCCGCCTGCGCGGCGGCCTGGATGGCGGCCGAGGTCGGCTGGTCGGGGCCGTGCTCAAAGTCGGGGCGGTTGTTCACCACGCTCTTGAAGCCCATGGCCGCAGCCTCGGCCATGGCTTCGGGCGTCAGCTGCGGGGCTGCGCAGATATCGGGCGCTATGGCTTGCAGGGGAAGGCTCATGGAGGGCTCCTCACTTGGCCAGCGCGGCCTTGACCGCGGTGGACACCGTGCTCATCTCGGCCGAGTTGCCCAGTGCGGCCTTGGCGGCGGCCATGACCTTGCCCATGTCGCCCGGGCCGCTGGCGCCCAGTTCGGCGACGATGGCGGCGACCTTCTCGGCCACGGCCTCGGCCGACAGGCGCTCGGGCAGGTAGACCTGCAGCACGGCCAGTTCGGCGCTTTCCTTGGCCACGAGGTCGTCGCGGCCGGCGGCGGCGAACTGGCTGATGGAGTCCTTGCGCTGCTTGATCAGCTTGTCGACGATGGCCACGAGGCCGGCGTCGTCCACGGTGATGCGCTCGTCGACCTCCTTCTGCTTCACGGCGGCCAGCAGGCCACGGATGGTCAGCAGGCGGTCGGCTTCCTTGGCGCGCATGGCGGCCTTCATGTCTTCGGTGATGCGGTCTTTCAGGCTCATGGGGACATCCGGTTCAAAAAGACAAAAAACCCGCGACAGCGTCCTGTGGCGGGTTTTGGAGTTCACCGGAACACAGGGTTCCGGCTCGCGTCAGAGACGATCAGTACAGCTTCTTGGGCAGCTGCATGCTGCGAACGCGCTTGTAGTGGCGCTTCACGGCGGCAGCCTTCTTGCGCTTGCGCTCGGCGGTGGGCTTCTCGTAGAACTCGCGGGCGCGCAGTTCGGTCAGCAGGCCCAGCTTTTCGATGGTGCGCTTGAAGCGACGCAGAGCGACGTCGAACGGCTCGTTTTCCTTGACGCGGATGGTGGTCATGTATTTCCTTCAGATTGCGCTCGGTGTTCGCGGCTTCAGTATCAGCAGCAGGTTCCGGATTGCTGCATCACCTTGTGATGCCTGCGAATCGACGCGCGGGGTTTGCCAGCAAAGCCGAGGATTGTAGCCAGGAAATCAAGGACTTGCCAAGATTTGCTCAGACCGTGGCTGAAGCGGCACTGGGTGCCGCTGCCATGGCCCCCGCGCAGGCGGCGGCGCTGGCCCAGGCCCACTGGAAGTTGTAGCCGCCCAACCAACCGGTGACGTCCACGACTTCGCCGATGAAGTACAGGCCGGGAACCCGCTTGCTTTCCAGTGTCTGCGAGCTGAGATCGCGCGTGGAGACGCCGCCGCGCATCACTTCGGCCTTGCGCCAGCCTTCGTCGCCACTGGGCATCAACTGCCATTCGTGCACGCTGCGTCCCAGGCGTTGCAGGTCGGCGTCCCGGCACTCCGCGAGCGGGCGGCTGGCATCCAGGCCCGAGCGCTCCAGCCATGCCGTGGCCAGGCGCTGAGGCAGCCGGGCGGCCAGCTCATTGCCCAGTTGACGCCTGGACGTGGCCTTGGCCTCCACCAGTTCGTGCTCCAGTCGCAGCTCCGGTGCCAGATTGATCTGCAGCGCCTGGTCTGCAGCGCGATAGCTGGAGATCTGCAGGATGGCCGGCCCGCTGAGCCCCCGGTGCGTGAACAGCAGGCCCTCCAGGAAGCGCATGCGCGCCTTGCCGCTGCCGCAGGACACCTCGACCGGCAGCGACAGGCCGGCCAGGGCCGCAAAAGGCGCCCAGGTGCCCATGTCGAAGGTCAGTGGCACCAGGGCCGGGCGTGGTTCGACAATGGCGTGGTCGAAGCGCTTGGCCAGGCGCAGGCCCCAGTCGCTGGCGCCGATCTTGGGCACGGGCAGGCCGCCCGTGGCGACCACCACGCGCGGCGCGCGAACCGGCCCCTGGCTGGTGTCCAGCTCGAAGCCTCCGTCGGGCAGTTGACGCACGTCTGCCACCGTGCAGGGCTGCCAGCGTGTGACGCCGCCAGCCTCGCATTCCTTCAGCAGCATCTGGATGATTTGTTCGCTGGAGTCGTCGCAGAACAGCTGCCCCTTGTGCTTCTCGTGAAAAGCGATGCCGTGGCGCTGCACCAGCTTGATGAAGTCCTGAGGTGTGTAGCGGGCCAGGGCCGAGCGGCAGAACGCCGGGTTCTCGGACAGGAAGTTGGCCGGTCCCGCCTCGCGATTGGTGAAATTGCAACGTCCGCCCCCCGAGATGCGGATTTTTTCGGCCAGCCGTGGCGCGTGGTCCACCAGCAGCACGCGCAGCCCGGCCTGGCCGGCCAGACCCGCACAGAACAGGCCGGCCGCGCCCGCTCCCACCACCACCGCATCGAATACCTGCATAAACCTCCCGTCCAGGGGGCTGATTGTCGCGGGCGGCGGTGTTGAAACTCTGTAGGATGGACGCCAGCTGATCCGACGGGCGTCTTAGGGGGGAGGCCCGATTCGTGGGGTGAGCTGGCCTTGCTGGCCTCGCTCGCGCCCCACTACAGTCCCTTGACACAGGGCAGGCCCGGTTCCCCGCCGTTGGCACGCGATCGCATTCAAACGATTCCATGGACATGACCGATCCCTCGTCGCCCCAGCCGGGCAGCCTGGCTCAATGGCTGGCCGGGCATGCCGAGCTTGGCGGTGAGGCTCTGGCTGGCCTGGTCGCGCTGATCGAGCCCTTGGGCAGCCAAGCCGCCATCAAGACGGCTGCCACTGGCCGCTACGTGTTCGCGAGTGCGGGCCTGACCCATATGTTCGAGTGCGAGGCGGTCGTGGGCCATACCGACGCCGAACTGCTGAAGGCCGACGAGACCACGGCGCTGCGGCGCGTGGAGCAGACGGTGATGGCGCAACGCCATCCGGTGGTGTCCGAGCACAAGCTGGAGATCAAGGGCAGGCGGCGCGAGTTCAGCGTCACGCGGCTGGCGCTGGGCCCGGACTTCCTGCTGTCGGTTTGGCACGAGCGCACCGAGGAGCGCCATCGCGAGTCGCAGTTGCAGCGCGCGCTGGGCCAGATCGAGCAGCAGCAGAGCGCCATCGAGCAGATCCGCCGCGAGTTGCAGCAGGGGTCCGGTCGCGACGAGGTGTCCGGGCTCTACCTGCGCCCGCAGTTCGATGATCAGCTGCTGCGCGAGATCGACCTGTCCTCGCGCGAGCACCGTGAATTCGCGCTGGTGGTGATTGCGCTGGATGCGTCCCCCGCGATTGCCGAACTGGGGGACGAGGCCCAGCAGCGCCTGCTGGAAGGCATAGGCCGCATGCTGCGCGCTAACACGCGTGCGATGGACTCGGCCTGCCGCATCGGCGCACAGCGTTTTGCGGTGTTGCTGTCCGGTGTGGGGCTGGCGACGGCGCATGCGCGCATGGAGCAGTTGCGCCGCCAGTGCGCCGCGCAGATCGTCGTGCTGAACGGCCAGGACCTCGGCCTGTCCATTTCCATGGGCGTGTCCAGCTTCCCGCACACGGCGTCGCGCCAGGACGAGCTGATGGCGGCCAGCGAGAACGCCGTGCACGAGGCACAGCGCCGGGGCGGCAACCAGGTGGTGCTGGCGTCCATCGCCTTTGGCTAAAGTTCGCTGAAGCCCTTCCAGAGCATGTAGGCCGCGAGCGCGAACAGCAGCGTCGCGAAGGCCTTCTTCAATTGCGATACGTCCATGGCGTGGGCCACTCGCGCGCCCAGCGGTGCCATGGTCACGCTGGCCGCGGCGATCACCACCAGGGCCGGCAGGTAGAGGTAGCCGACAGCGCCCGGCAATGCGGGCGCCATGCCCCATCCGCCGACGACGTAGCCCAGCGTGTTGGCCACCGCGATCGGAAAGCCCAGCGCTGCGCTGGTGGCCACGGCCAGATGCACCGGCACGTTGCACCAGACCATGAAAGGCACGCTGACGAAGCCGCCGCCAGCCCCTACCAGGCCTGACAGCAGGCCGATGCCGGCTCCGGCGCCCAACTGGCCTGCGGTGCCCGGCATCTGGCGGCTGGGCGCCGGCCGCTTGTTGCGCAGCATCTGCCAGCCTGAGAAGCTGACGAAGGCGCCGAACACCAGTGCCAGCCAGGCACCTTTCAGCAGCGCGAACAGTCCCGCGCCAGCCAGCAGGCCGCCGGCCAGGATGCCAGGCGCCAGGCCCCTGACGAGGTCCCAGCGCACAGCACCGCGCTGGTGGTGGGCGCGCACGCTGGACAGCGACGTGAACATGATGGTGGCCATGGAGGTCGCGATGGCCATCTTGACGGCCAGGCCGCCCTCCACGCCGCGCTGGCCGAGGATCAGGGTCAGGAAAGGCACCATCAGCATGCCGCCGCCTATGCCCAGCAATCCCGCAAGGAAACCCGCTGCCAGACCCAGCGCCAGCAACTCGGCGATGAGGCTGGCTGTCATGCGGTGTGCAGCCGCTTCAGCACGGCCTGCCACTCGGCGGGCGTGACCGGCGTGATGGAAAGCCGGCTGCCGCGCTCCAACACCCGCATGGAGGCCAGCTCCGGCGCCTCGCGCATCTCCTTCAAGCTCAGCAGCCGTGTGGTCTCGCGCCAGCGCACGTCCACGTGCACCCAGCGCGGCGCCTCGGGCTTGGATTTGGGGTCGTAGTAGTGGCTGCCGGCGTCGAACTGCGTCGCATCCGGGTAGGCCGCGCTGCAGACCTCGGCGAGGCCGGCTATGCCGGGCTCCGGGCAGGACGAGTGATAGAACAGCACGCCATCGCCCAGCTGCATGTCGTCACGCATGAAGTTGCGTGCCTGGTAGTTGCGCACGCCGGTCCAGGGCAGGGTGCCGGCCTTCTGCAAATCGAGGATGGAGGCCTCGTCGGGCTCGGACTTCATCAGCCAGTAGTTCATGGGCTGATGCTAAGGGGGAAGAAGGTGTCCACCGCAATCCTGGGGGCCGAGATCCTGAACACCCAGGGGTAATCAGGTGGGCCAGGTCATCCGGACTTCGGGTTCATCTGACGCGAGACGCTCACGCCCATCCGGCATATTCCAAGCCCTTGCTCAAAGAGCATCGGATGAAGGAAATAAAGCCCCAGAGGAAAGCAGTGGACGGTGAAGATTTTACTCTGCTCAGAGCAGCTGTCCGTCGTGACCCAGCGCTTCATCCAGGCGCTGGATGAGGGCATCGACGTCGGGGCCGGCAATGGGGGCTGCGGGCGCTGCCTCACGCGGCGCGTCGGCGAGCTGGTAGGCCAGGTTCAGTGCGGCCAGCACGGCGATGCGCTCGCGCGCCTTGACCTTGCCGGCATCGCGGATCGCGCTCATCTCCCGGTCCACCTGGGTGACGGCTGCGGTCAGCGCGGCTTCGCCGCCCTCCGGGCAGCCCAGCAGATAGCTCTGGCCCATGATGGTCACTTCCATCTGCTTCATGGCTGGTCTTCCTTGGGCGTGTCGACGGGCAGGCGCTCCAGCAGCGCGTCGACGCGCGCGCGCGCCGCGTTCAGCCGCGAACGCAGGCTGTCGCGCTCCTGCGTGATGGCGGTGAGTTGCACCTGCAGCAGCAGGTTGGTGCGCAGGATTTCGTCGTGACGCAGGAGCAGGCGCTCCACGCGGTCGGTCAGGTCGGTCAGGCTGGCCATGGATGAGGGGTGTCAGGCAGCTGCGGATTTTAGGGTGCGGCCGTAGTCGCACTCCTGAATCACGGCGCAAGCGTTGCAGAGTGGCTTGCGCGCCTGGCAGACGTAGCGGCCATGCAGGATCAGCCAGTGATGAGCGTCGACGAGGTAGGCCTTGGGGATTCGGTCCAGCAGACCGAGCTCCACAGCAAGCGGTGTCTTGCCGGGCGCGAGGCCGGTGCGGTTGCCGACGCGGAAGATGTGCGTGTCGACCGCCATCGTCGGTTCGCCGAAGGCGACGTTGAGCACGACGTTGGCCGTCTTGCGGCCGACGCCTGGCAAGGCCTCCAGCGCCTCGCGTGAACGAGGCACCTCGCCGCCGTGCAGGTCGATGAGCATCCGGCAGGTCTGCAGCAGGTGCTTGGCCTTGCTGCGGTACAGGCCGATGGTCTTGATGTACGACTCCAGCCCATCGGTGCCCAGCGCGAGAATCTGCGCCGGTGTGTTCGCGACGGCGAAGAGCTTGCGCGTGGCCTTGTTGACGCCGACGTCGGTGGCCTGCGCGGACAGCAGCACGGCCGTCAGCAGCTCGAACACGCTGGAGAACTCCAACTCGGTCTGCGGCGCCGGGTTGGCGGCTTTGAGCGTGGCAAAGAAGCGGTCTATCTGAGCGGCGTCCATGCCGGCATTGTCAGCCGCGTTTGGCGCGGGCCCGGGCGAGTGCGGCCTCGATGGCGGCGCGTTTGCGGTCGAGCTGGCCCGGGTCGGTGATGGCAGACGCCGCCGGCAGATCGGCCAGCTTGGCTTCGGCCTTGGCCGCGAGGCGCGCGTCGTTCTCTTCGGTCTCGCGGTGGCGGCGAAATTGCTTGAAGGCATAGCGCTCGCGGGCTTGCTCGGCCTGTGGCTGGCTCCACGCGGCCCAGCCAGTGGTGGTGGTCACCTCGGGCATGGAGATGCAATCCACCGGACAGGCCGGCACGCACAGCTCGCAGCCGGTGCATTGCGCCGCAACGACCACGTGCATGGCCTTGGGTGCACCGACGATGCAGTCGGCCGGGCAGGCCTTGATGCACAGCGTGCAGCCTATGCACCAGGCCTCGTCGATGACGGCGACGCCGCGGGTGGCTTCGACGCCGTTGATGGGATTCAGTGGCAGTGCAGGACGGCCGGTGATCGCGGCGAGCCGGGCCACGCCCTCGGCGCCGCCGGGTGGGCACTGGTTGATGCCGGCCTCACCCGTGGCAACGGCATCGGCGTAGCTGCGGCAGTCCGGGTAGCCGCAGCGGGTGCATTGAGTCTGCGGCAGTGCGGCGTCGATGAGGGCCGCGAGGCTCACGCTTTACGGGTGCTGCGCGTCGTGCGCTTGGCGGCCGGTTTGGCCGCAGCTTTGGCCGTCTTCTTCAGCGGCGCGGCTTCGTACTTGGCGATGAAGTCGCGCACCTCGGGGTAGACGAGGTCGCGCCAGCGCCGGCCCGAGAAGATGCCGTAGTGGCCGGCGCCTTCGACGTCGTAATGGAACTGGTGCTCCTTGGCGACGCCTGCGCACAGGTCGTGCGCGGCCTTGGTCTGGCCGGCGCCGGAGATGTCGTCCAGCTCGCCCTCGACGGTCAGCAGCGCCGTCGTCTTGATGTCCTGCGGGCGCACGAAGGCGCCGCCGACGTTCCAGGTGCCGTTGACCAGCGCGAAGTCCTGGAACACGGTCTTGATGGTGTCCAGGTAGTACTCGGCCGGCATGTCCAGCACAGCGTTGTACTCGTCGTAGAAGCGGCGGTGCGCCTCGGCGCTGTCGTCGTCACCGCGCACCAGGTCCAGGAAGTAGTCGTAGTGCGAGGACAGGTGGCGATCCGGGTTCATCGCGACGAAGCCGGTGTGCTGCAGGAAGCCCGGGTAGACCTCACGGCCGGCGCCGGGGAAGTTGGTCGGCACGCGGTAGATAACGTTGTTCTCGAACCAGCTGAAGCTGCGGTTCATGGCCAGGTTGTTGACGGCCGTCGGGCTCTTGCGGGCGTCGATGGGGCCGCCCATCATCGTCATGCTGCGCGGCGTGGCCTCGCCGGCCGAGGCCATCAGCGAGATGGCGGCCAGCACCGGCACCGTGGGCTGGCAGACGGAGATGACGTGGCTGTCAGCTCCGCCGACCTGGCGGATGAACTCCTGCACGTAGAAGATGTAGTCGTCCAGGTGGAAGGCGCCAACTTCCAGCGGCACCATGCGCGCGTCGGTCCAGTCGGTGATGTAGACCTTGTGGTCCTTCAGCAGTTGCTTGACGGTGTCGCGCAGCAGCGTGCTGTGGTGGCCGGACAAGGGGGCCACGACCAGCACCGTGGGCTGATCCTTCATCTTGGCCAGCACGGCCGGGTCGTCCGTGTAACGCTTGAAGCGCAGCAGGCGGCAGAAGGGTTTTTCCAGCGCTACCAGTTCCTGCACGGCAACGTCGATGCCGTCGACCTCGACGGACTTGATGTTGAACTCGGGCTTTTCGTAGTCCTTGGCCAGCCGGTGCATCAGGTCCAGCCCGGCCGACAGGCGCTGTGCCATCGGCGTGTGCGTGAACGGCGACAGCGGATGGCTGTAGAGCTTGGCCGACGCGGCGGCAAACTCAGAGAACGGGCTGAGCAGGGCGCGCTGGGTTTCGAAGAATTGATACAGCATGGCCGGCCTTGGCAAGGGTCAAGAATGACCCGATGGTGCCAGAAAACGCTTGCAAATTTGTGCGCTGCAGCATGGATTGGCGGTCAAACCGCCAATCCTTCGCACTTCAAAGGTGCATTCAGCCCTTGATGACGGCCGCCATGCCGGCCGCGACGGTCGGCAGGTTGCCCTCGTTCAGCGCGGCGACGCAGATGCGGCCGGAGTCCACGCCGTAGACACCGAACTCGCTGCGCAGGCGCTGCATCTGGGCGGCGGTGAGGCCGGAGTAGCTGAACATGCCCAGCTGTTCGGTGACGAAGCCCAGGTCCTGCGTGACGCCGGCGGCCTTCAGGGCACTCACCAGCGCCGAGCGCATGGCCTTGATGCGCACGCGCATGCCGGCCAGTTCTTCTTCCCACAGCGCGCGCAGCCTGTCGTCGGACAGCACTGCAGCGACGACCTGCGCACCGTGCGTCGGCGGGTTGGAGTAGTTGGTGCGGATCATGATCTTCAGCTGCGACAGCACGCGCACGGCTTCCTCGTCGCTGCTGCAGAACACGCTCAGCGCGCCTACGCGCTCGCCGTACAGCGAGAAGCTCTTGGAGAAGCTGGTGGACACGAAGAAGCCGACTCCGGCAGCCTGAAACTGGCGCACGGCCTCGCCGTCTTCTTTCAGGCCGAAGCCGAAACCCTGGTAGGCCATGTCCAGGAAGGGCGTCAGGCCCTTGGCCTTGACGACGGCGACCACCTCGGCCCACTGCGCGGCGGTGATGTCGTAACCGGTCGGGTTGTGGCAGCAGGCGTGCAGCACGACGACGGTGCCGGCGGGTGCGGCGTTCAGCGCGGCCAGCATGCCGGTGAAGTTGATGCCCTTGTTGGCGGCGTCGTAGTAGGGATAGGTCTCGACCGTGAAGCCGGCCTGCGTGAACAGTGCGCGGTGGTTCTCCCAGCTCGGGTCGGAGATCAGCACCTTGGCGCCGGGGTTGAGCTGCTTCAGGAAGTCGGCGCCGACCTTCAGCGCGCCGGTGCCGCCGATGGCCTGCACGGTGGCGACGTTCTTCAGCTCGGAACCGAAGACCAGCTTCTGCACGGCCTTGTCATAGGCGGCGATGCCATCAATGGGCAGGTAGCCGCGCGGCTTCGGCGCGGCCGCGATGGCGGCTTCGGCCTCGCGCACGCACTTCAGCAGCGGCAGCTTGCCGTTCTCGTCGTAGTAGACACCGACGCCGAGGTTGACCTTGCCCGGGCGGGTGTCGGCGTTGAACTGCTCGTTCAGGCCGAGGATGGGATCACGGGGGGCGAGGGCGACGTCGGCGAACAAAGACATGACGAGATTCCTGAATAGGCGTTGGCAGCAGGGGAGGGGCGGTCAGCGGGGTACTGCGCTTAAGCTGACGGATTGCGCAAGGCTCAGATTTTCCCAGGATTCCCCCATGCAAGATGCCCTGAACGCCACGACCGCCCCCGACGGTGACACCGAGGAACGCAAGGGCGAATTCGTCAGCTTCGAAGGCTCCCCGTTCCAACTGTTCCAGCCTTTCCCTCCGGCGGGGGATCAGCCGACGGCCATCGCGCAGCTTTGCGAAGGCATCAACGATGGCCTCAGCTACCAGACGCTGCTCGGTGTGACGGGCTCCGGCAAGACCTTCACGATGGCCAACGTCATCGCCCGCCTGGGCCGGCCGGCCATCATCTTTGCGCCCAACAAGACGCTGGCGGCCCAGCTCTACAGCGAGTTCAAGGACTTCTTCCCGAAGAACGCCGTCGAGTACTTCGTCAGCTACTACGACTACTACCAGCCCGAGGCCTATGTGCCGCAGCGCGACCTGTTCATCGAGAAGGACAGTGCCATCAACGAGCACATCGAGCAGATGCGCCTGAGCTGCACCAAAAGCCTGCTGGAGCGGCGCGACGTGGTCATCGTGGCTTCCGTGTCGGCCATCTACGGCATCGGCTCACCGGCGGACTATCACCAGATGGTGATGACGCTGCGCGTGGGCGACAAGATGGGCCAGCGCGACGTCATCGCCCACCTGATCCGCATGCAGTACACGCGCAACGAGATGGAGTTCAGCCGCGGCCACTTCCGAGTGCGCGGCGACACCATCGACGTGTTTCCGGCCGAGCACTCGGAGCTGGCCATCCGCATCGAGCTGTTCGACGACGAGATCGAGGCGCTGTCGCTGTTCGACCCGCTGACCGGCCAGGTGCGGCAGAAGATCCCGCGCTTCACCGTCTATCCCAGCAGCCACTACGTGACGCCACGCGAGCGCGTGCTGGCCGCCGCCGACGCCATCAAGCAGGAACTGCGCGAACGTGTGGATTTCTTCGTCAAGGAGGGCAAGCTCGTCGAGGCGCAGCGCGTCGAGCAGCGCACCCGCTTCGACCTGGAGATGCTGCAGGAGGTGGGTCACTGCAAGGGCATCGAGAACTACACGCGCCACCTGTCCGGCGCCCAGCCGGGTGATCCGCCGCCCACGCTGGTGGACTACCTGCCCAAGGACGCGCTGATGTTCCTGGACGAGTCGCACGTGCTGATC
>DASWWC010000048.1:0-10704 GCA_036401055.1 Roseateles sp. | reverse complement strand
GCCGCTGCGCCGTCCGCTGCGGCTCAGGCCGCCCAGGCGCCCGCAGGCGGCGCGCTGCTGCTGGACCGCGCAGCCCTGTACACCTATCTGAGCAGCGAGGCGCCGCGCTTGCTGGGCACGATGAAGGGCTATCTTTTCGCGCTGGATGTCGAGAAGGCCGACAGTCTGCAGGCCTTGCAGGCGCTGGCGTTGCAGTTGGTCGAGCGCGTGCAGAAGGCCAAGGGCGAAGACGCCGCCGCGGCCGTTCGCCAGGCACTGGGCCTGCGCTGATCTGGGACACTGGCGGCCCGTCCCGCCATCGCGCCGATCTTGCCTCGCTTCTTCGTCGACACCCCTCTTGCCGAACCCGGCGAGCTGGCCTTGCCGCCCGGCGCTGCGCGCCACGTGCAGGTGCTGCGCTTGCAGCCTGGCGACGCGCTGACGCTGTTCGACGGCAGCGGCCCCGAATGGCAGGCCGAGGTCACGGCCATGGGCCGCAGTGAGGTGCGCGTGCGTCTGCTGGAGGCCGCCCGGCCGCAGCGTGAGCTGGCGCGCGCGATCACGCTGGCCGTCGTCATGCCGGCCAACGACCGCATGGACTTCCTGGTCGAGAAGGCGACGGAACTCGGCGCGGCGGCGCTGCAGCCGCTGGTGGCCGAGCGCTCGGTGCTGCGGCTGAGCGGCGAGCGGGCCGACAAGAAGCGCTCGCACTGGCAGGGCGTGGCCATTGCCGCCGCCGAGCAGAGCGGTCGCACGGTGCCCCTGCGGATCGAGCCCGTGCAGACGCTGCCGGCCTGGCTGGCCGCGTTGCCGCCGGCCGGCGACGACGAGTGGCGCGGTCTGCTGAGCCCGCGCGCCGCGCAGCCGCTGGCGGCCTTCCCGCAACCGCGCGCGTTGTTCCTCAGCGGCCCCGAGGGCGGCCTCAGCGACGCCGAGGAGGACGCCGCGCGCGCCGCCGGCTTCGCGGCCGTCACGCTGGGGCCGCGCGTGCTGCGTGCCGACACGGCGCCGCTGGCCGTTCTCTCCTGGTTGGCGCTGTCTTGAACCGCAAGCTCGCGCTGCTGGTCCTGGCGCAGGGCCTGTTCCTGACCAACAACATCTGCCTCATGGCCATCAACGGCCTGGTGGGCCTGGCGCTGGCGCCGCAGCCGTGGATGGCCACGCTGCCCATCTGCGCCTACGTGGGCGGCGGCGCGCTGATGGCGCGCATGGTGGGCCGCCATCAGCTGCGCTTCGGCCGCCGGCGCGGCTTCCAGATCGGGCTGCTGGTGGCGGTGTTCAGCGGCGCAATGGCGCTGTGGAGCGTGTTGCACCAGCAGTTCTGGGGCGTCGTGCTGGCCACGCTGATCGCTGGCTACTACACGGCCAACGCGGCGCTGTACCGCTTCGCGGCGACCGAGCTGGTCGCGCCCGAGAAGCGCGAGTCGGCCATCTCCTGGGTGCTGGGCGCGGGCTGCCTGGGTGCCGTCATCGGCCCCCAGCTGGCGCGCGAGAGCAAGGACCTGCTGGTCGCGCCGTTCGCGGGCGTCTACCTGTTGCTGATCTTCGTCGCGCTGGCGGGGCTGGTGCTGATCTCGCTGATCGACTTCCCGGCGCTGGTGCAGCCCAAGCCCGGCGAGGGCGGCCGTTCCAGCGCGGAGCTGCTGCGTCAACCGGTCTTCGTCGTCGCGATGGCGGCGAGTGCGCTGGGCTACGGGGTCATGAACCTGCTGATGGCCGCGACGCCCATCGCGATGGGCCAGTGCGGCCTGCCCTTCAGCGACGCGGGCCTGGTGCTGCAGCTGCATGTGCTGGGCATGTTCGTGCCCAGCTTCTTCACGGGGCCTCTGATCAAGCGCGTGGGCGTGATGCCGGTCCTGTGGGCGGGCGTGCTGTTCAACGTTGGCTGCGTTGCGTTCGCGTTGGCAGGCCAGGACCTGACGCACTTCATCGGCGCGCTGCTGCTGCTGGGCGTGGGCTGGAACTTCCTCTATATCGGTGGCACGACGCTGTTCACGCAGGCCTACCGGCCCGAGGAGAAGACCCGCGCGCAGGGGCTGCTCGACACGGGCGTCTACGCGACGATGACGGTGACCTCGTTCTCGTCCGGCGCGCTGGTGACGACCGGTGGCTGGCAGTGGATGAACTGGGCCAGCCTGCTGCCCATCGCGCTGTGCGCGGCGGCGTTGCTGTGGCTCAGCGCCGGTCGTGCTGCAGGTATTGCGCCGCCATCTGCGCCGCGATGAGCTCGGGCTTGAGCCGCTGCAGCGCCGCGAGCGCCGCCTCGCGCTGCGTGACGAACAGCGGCGTGCCGATGCGCAGGCCCACGATGGCACCGCCGTCGCCGATCTGCGGCAGCAGCGGGTAGACACGCAACCGCAGCACGAGCTGGGCCTGCTCGTCGGCAAACACGGTGGTTTCCGCCAGCGTCGCGCAGCCCAGACGGTCGGCCTCGCGCAGCAGCGCGATGCCGGCGGCCTGCGGGTCGATCTGCACGCTGGACGCCGTCATCGGCACGACGCGACGGCCCTGGGCCTCCAGCGCGTCGGCCAGGGCGGTGTTGAAGCGGGTGTTCAGCGCGTCCCAGTCCGGCCCGCCTGGCTCCGTCGCGTTGCGGCCCTGGCCGAACACCAGCGTGCATGACGACTGCGCCTGCACTGCGCCGCACAGCAGCAGCGCCAGCGCGGTGGCGCTCAGCTCACGGCGCATCCGCCACGGGCTCGGCCTTGCGTGCCGAGCCCTTGATGAGGTCGAAGCGGAACAGCCGGCATTCGATGGGGCCGTTCCACATCGGCACGCGGCGGCTTTCCTTCAGCCGCATGCGGCTGGGCAGCTTCATGTCGGGCGTCAGCATCCAGGCTGTCCAGCCGGCTGGGTTCCCGGTGTACTGGCGCTTCCAGTGCGCGGCCAGGCGCGGGAAGAAGTCGTCGCCCGCGTCCAGCTCCTCGGAGCCGCGCGCGTCGCGCGTCATCGCGGCCTTGCCGCGCACCTCGATGCGCTCGCCGTAGGGCGGGTTCATGACGATGCTGCCGGGCATTCCCTCGGGCAACTGCGGAGCGGGCCGCTCCAGCGCGTCGCCGCCGTTGAACTGGATGTACTGCGCCACGCCCGCGCGCTCGGCGTTGCGGCGCGCGAAGTCGACCATGCGGAAGGCCACGTCGCTGGCGTAGATGGGCACGGCGGGCGGGTGGATGCGCGCGCGCGCGGCCTGGGTCATCTCGCCCCACACGGCCTTCAGCGCGGGCGTGGAAAACGGGATCTGGCGCTCGAAGGCGAAGCGGCGCTGCAGGCCGGGCGCGGAGTCGCAGGCGATCAGTGCCGCCTCGATGGGGATGGTGCCGGAGCCGCAGCAGGGGTCGTGCAGGGCCCCACCTTGCTCGGCCGTGCCGCGCCAGCCGGCGGCGGCCAGCATGGCGGCGGCCAGCGTCTCCTTCAGCGGCGCATCGCCCTTGTCGACGCGCCAGCCGCGCTTGAACAGCGGCTCGCCGGACGTGTCGACATAGATCGCCGCGCGCTCCGGCCCCACGTGCAGCAGCACGGGCAGGTCGGGCGAGTGCGTGTCCACGCTGGGGCGCTCGCCGGTGTGTTCGCGCAGCTGGTCGCAGATCGCGTCCTTGATGCGCAGCGTCGTGAAGTTCAGGCTCTTCAGCGGCGAGCGCTGCGCGACGGTGTCGACGCGTATCGTGTGCCGCGGCGTGATCCAGTCGCGCCAGTCGACGCGGCGGGCCAGCGAGTACAGGTCTTCCTCGTGGCGGTAGGGGCCTTCGATCAGCTCGACCAGCACGCGCTGCGCGAGGCGGCTTTCGAGGTTGATGCGCAGCACGTCCTCGGCCGTGCCGACCAGGCCGCAGCCGCCGCGCAGCGCTTCGACCTTGCTGCGCACGCCGGGCGGCAGGAAGCGTTTCAACTCCTCCTCCAGCAGCGGCTCGACGCCACCGGGGCAGGACACGAAAAGGGATAACTTGTTGGGCAGGCTCACGGCGCGATTGTCGCTGCGGCCTACACTGGACAGCGTTATCCAAAGACCGAGACAAGCCATGAAGCGAATCGTCCTGACCCTGGCCTTCCTGTTCGGCGCGGTACACGCGCAGGCCGCCGACCCGGCGCCGGCCTACCCGGCCCACAGCATCCCGGGCTCGCTGCTGCGAGCGCTGCCCAAGAATGCAGACGGCCGCAGCTACCAGCTGCACATCCACCTGCCGGGCTCGTTTGCCAAGGAGCCGACCCGCCGCTACCCGGTGCTGTACGTGACCGATGGCTACTGGGACTTCGCCACCGTCGTCGCCTCGTACAACAACCTGAACTACGACAAGGTGGTGCCGGAGTTCATCGTCGTGGGCCTGGGCTATGCCGGCGACAACCTGGACTACGGCCAGTTGCGCGGCTGGGAGCTGTCGCCGGTTGCGATGGGCCCCGGCTCGGGCCAGGCTGACAAGTTCATCGCATCGTTGGAGAAGGACATCTTCCCGCTGATGGAGCGCGAGTACCGGGCCGACCCGGCGCAGCGCTACCTGGCCGGCAGCTCGCTCGGCGGGCTGTTCACGCTGCATGCGATGTATGCCCGGCCCGATCTGTTCAAGGGCTACATCGCGGCCAGCCCGGCCGTTGTCGCCGGCAACGACTGGATCATCCGGCAGGCCAAGGCCTATGCCGCGACCGGCAAGCCTATCAAGGCGCGGCTGTACGTGACCGGCGCCGAGCACGAGTGGCCGGCCTTCCTGGCCGGCATCAAGCGCTACCAGGCGCTGCTGCCGGAGCTGAAGCACCCGGAGCTGGTCTGGCAGAACCGCAGCATCGACGGCGAGCGCCACGCCGGCACCAAGGCCGAGAGCTACACGCGCGGTATGCGCTTCGTGTTCGAGCCGCTGGCGCCGGAGAAGGGGCCGTCCAAGGACTGATCGTCGGGGCGTGATCGGGGTGGTCGCATCGAGAAAGTAGACTGCCCCGCAATGTCCCTGCTGATCCTCCTCGCCCTGCCGTTCCTGGGCAGCGCGGTCGCCGCGCTTTTGCCCACCAATGCCCGCAATGTCGAGTCGTTGTGGGCCGCGCTGATCGCGCTGGCGCTGGTCGTGCCGCTGGCGCTGCTCTACCCCGACGTGAGCGGCGGCGCCGTCGTGTCCGAGCGCCTGGCCTGGTTGCCGGCGCTGGGCATCGACATCGTCGTGCGGCTGGACGGCTTCGCGTGGATGTTCGCGATGCTGGTCTGCGGCATGGGCCTGCTGGTCATCGTCTACGCGCGCTACTACCTGTCGCCGGAGGACCCGGCCGCGCGCTTCTACTCGCTGCTGCTGGGCTTCATGGGCGCCATGCTGGGCGTGGTGGTGTCGGGCAATCTGGTGCAGCTGGTGGTGTTCTGGGAGCTGACCAGCGTCTTCTCCTTCCTGTTGATCGGCTACTGGACCCACCGCAAGGACGCCCGCCGCGGCGCGCGCATGGCCTTCACGGTGACGGCCACCGGCGGCCTGGCGCTGCTGGCCGGCGTGCTGGTGCTGGGCCACATCGTCGGCAGCTTCGAGCTGGACGCCGTGCTGGCCGCCGGCGACGTGGTGCGGGCGCATGCGCTGTACCCGCTGGCGCTGGGGCTGGTGCTGCTGGGTGCGCTGACCAAGAGCGCGCAGTTCCCCTTCCACTTCTGGCTGCCGCATGCGATGGCGGCGCCCACGCCGGTGTCGGCCTACCTGCACTCGGCCACGATGGTGAAGGCCGGCGTGTTCCTGCTGGCGCGGCTGTGGCCGGTGCTGGCGGGCACCGACGCGTGGTTCTGGGTGGTGGGCGGCGCGGGTCTGGCGACCTTGCTGCTGGGCAGCTTTGTCGCCATGTTCCAGAACGACCTGAAGGGGCTGCTCGCGTACTCGACGATCAGCCACCTGGGCCTCATCACGCTGCTGCTGGGCCTGAACAGCCCGCTGGCGGCGGTGGCGGCGGTCTTCCACATGATGAACCACGCGACCTTCAAGGCCTCGCTGTTCATGTCGGTGGGCATCATCGACCACGAGACCGGCACGCGCGACATGCGCCGGCTGGACGGGCTGTTCCGCTTCATGCCCTTCACCGGCACGCTGGCCATCGTGGCCTGTGCGGCCATGGCCGGCGTGCCGCTGCTGAACGGCTTCCTGTCCAAGGAGATGTTCTTCGCCGAGACGGTGTTCGTCAGCTCGCACCCCGCCATCGAGTACGGCCTGCCGGCCGCGGCCACGCTGGCTGGCATCTTCGCGGTCGTCTACTCGCTGCGTTTCGGCCATGACGTGTTCTTTGGCAACCCGCCGGTCGACTGCCCACGCCAGCCGCACGAGCCCACGCACTGGATGCGCGTGCCGGTGGAGCTGCTGGTGCTGGCCTGCGTGGTGGTCGGCACGCTGCCGGGCTGGTCGGTCGGGCCGCTGCTGGCCACGGCCGCGCAGCCGGTGGTGGGCGGCACGCTGCCCGAGTACAGCCTGGCGCTGTGGCACGGCTTCAACACGCCGTTGATGATGAGCCTCGTGGCCATGGCCGGCGGCTTGCTGATCTACCTGCGCTGGGCGGGCCGCTTCAAGCAGATCAAGGGCACGCCGCTGCTGCGCGGGCTGGACGGCAAGCGGCTGTTCGAGCGCGCCATGGCGCTGGCTTCCGACGGCGCGCGCCGCCTGGTGCTGCGCGTCAGCACCAAGCGGCTGCAGCCGCAGCTGTTCGCCATGCTGCTGATCGCCACGCTGGCCGGCGTGGCCTCGTCGCTGATCGTGCCGCTGAGCTGGGGCGACCGTGCGCGCGTGCCGGCCACGCCGGAGTTCGTGCTGCTGTGGCTGGTGGCTGGGGCCTGCGCGCTGGGCGCGGCCTACCAGGCCAAGTTCCACCGCCTGGCGGCGCTGACCATGCTGGGCGTCGTGGGCCTGGCGCTGTGCATCAGCTTCGCGTGGTTTTCGGCGCCCGACCTGGCACTGACGCAGCTGGCCGTGGAGGTGGTGACGCTGGTGTTGTTCCTGCTGGGGCTGCGCTGGATGCCGCAGCGCCGCGAGCAGGACGACGAGCGCACGCTGGCGCGCAACCGCTGGCGCCGTCGCCGCGACCTGCTGCTGGCGGTCTTCATCGGCGTCGGCCTGGCCGGTCTGTCGTATGCGCTGCTGACGCGGCATGCGCCGCTGTCCATCTCGCCCTTCTTCATCGACCGCGCGCTGCCCGAGGGCGGCGGCACCAACGTCGTCAACGTGATGCTGGTGGACTTCCGTGCGTTCGACACGCTGGGCGAGATCACGGTGCTGAGCATCGTCGGGCTCACCGTGTACGCGCTGCTGCGGCGCTTCCGCCCGGCGCGCGAGACGGTCAGCCGGACCGCACAGCAGCAGGTGGCCGCAGGCGCCGACCTGACCGACCCCGATGCCGACGGCGATGACTTCCTGCCGCCCTACCTGGAGGTGCCGGCCGTGCTGGTGCGGCTGCTGCTGCCGGTGGCCGGTCTGTTCGCCTTCCACCTCTTCATGCGCGGCCACAACGAGCCGGGCGGTGGCTTCGTCGCCGGGCTGGTGCTGGCCATCGCCTTCATCGCACAGTACATGGTCAGCGGCACGCGCTGGGTGGAGGCGCGCATGGAGCTGCTGCCCACGCGCTGGATCGCCATCGGCCTGCTGGTGGCGCTGGCCACCGGTGCGGGCGCGTTGGCGCTGGGCTATCCGTTCCTGACCACCCACACCGCGCACGTCACCTGGCCGCTGGTGGGCGAGGTGCATCTGCCGACGGCGGCGCTGTTCGACCTGGGCGTGTTCGCCGTGGTGGTGGGTTCGACGCTGCTGCTGCTGACGGCCATCGCCCACCAGTCGCTGCGCGCGCGCCGCCGGCCGGCGCTGGCGGCCGCCACCGAAGAGACGGGAGCTCACTGATGGAAATCGTTGTCTCTCTCGCCATCGGCGTGCTCGCGGGTGCCGGCGTGTGGCTGGTGCTGCGGCCGCGGACCTTCCAGGTGCTGATCGGCCTGTCTTTGCTGTCCTACGCGATCAACTTCTTCATCTTCAGCGTGGGCAGCCTGGCCATCGGCCGCGAGCCCATCGTGCGCCCGGGCCTCGCGCCGGACCTCGCCAACTACAGCGACCCGCTGCCGCAGTCGCTCGTGTTGACGGCCATCGTCATCGGCTTCGCCACCACGGCGCTGTTCCTGGTCGTGCTGCTGGCGCTGCGCGGCTTGTCCGGCGGTGACCATGTGGACGGGCAGGAGGAGAAGCCTTGATCGCGTTCGAACACCTGCTGGTGCTGCCCGTGCTGCTGCCGCTGGGCACGGCGGCACTGATGCTGCTGGGCGACCGCTACCGCGGCTTCAAGGCGGTGGCCAACGTGGTCTCCGCGGCGCTGGGTCTGGGTGTGGCCGTGCTGCTGCTGCAGGGCGTGGCCGCGGGCGGGCCGGCGGCCTTCGGCATCTACCTGCCGGGCAACTGGTCGGTGCCGTTCGGCATCGTGCTGGTGGCCGACCGGCTGTCCGCGCTGATGGTGGTGCTGACCGGCGCCGTGGGCCTGGCCGCGGCGCTGTATGCGCTGGCGCGCTGGCAGCAGGCGGGCGTGTACTTCCACGTGCTGTTCCAGCTGCAGCTGATGGGGCTGTACGGTGCCTTCCTGACGGCCGACCTGTTCAACCTGTTCGTGTTCTTCGAGGTGCTGCTGGCCGCCAGCTACGGCCTGCTGCTGCACGGCGGCGGCGCGCCGCGCGTGCGCGCCGGGCTGCACTACATCGCCATCAACCTGCTGGCGTCGCTGCTGTTCCTGGTCGGCGTGGCGGAGTTGTACGGCGTCACCGGCACGTTGAACATGGCCGACATCGCGCAGAAGCTGCCGCTGGTGCCCGAGAGCGACCGCGGCCTGCTGCACGCCGGCGCGGCCATCCTGGCCATCGCCTTCTTGGCCAAGGCGGCGGTGTGGCCACTGAACTCCTGGCTGCCGCCGGCCTACGGTGCCGCCAGCGCGCCCGCCGCGGCGGTGTTCGCCATCCTCACCAAGGTGGGCGTGTACGCGGTGCTGCGCTTGTGGACGCTGTGCTTCCCCGCGGGTGCCGGCGCGTCGGCCGGCTTCGGCGGCGAGGTGCTGGTGTGGGGCGGCATCGTCACGCTGGCCTTCGGTGCCGTGGGCATGCTGGCCGCGCAGCAGCTGGCGCGGCTGGCGGCGTTCAGCGTCATCGCGTCGTCCGGCACGCTGGTGGCCACTATCGGCTTCGACGCGCCCGCGCTCAGCGGCGGCGCGCTGTTTTACATGGGCAGCTCCACGCTGGCCGGCTGTGCGCTGTTCCTGCTGGTGGAGCTGCTGGAGCGCGCCCGCCAGGTGGAGGTGGGCCCGCCCGAGATCGATGACGGCAACGGCGCGCTGCCCAGCTTCCTGGATGCCGAGACGGCGACGCACGCCAACCTCGACGACGACCAGCAGGTGCTGGTGGGCCGCGCCATTCCTTCCGCGCTGGCCTTCCTGGGCGTGACCTTCACCGTCTGCGCGCTGGTGACGGCGGGCCTGCCGCCGCTGTCGGGCTTCGTCGCCAAGCTGGCCATGCTGACCGCGCTGATCGACCTGCGCACCACGGCGGCCTGGACGCTGTTCGCGCTGCTCATCGTGTCGGGCCTGTGCGCCGCGGTGTCGCTGATGCGCGTGGGCATGCGCCACTTCTGGGCCGCGGACCGGCCACCGCCGCGGCTGCGCGTCATCGAGACGCTGCCCATCGCCGGCCTGCTGGCGGGCGCCGTCGCGATGGTGCTGCACGCCGGCCCGGTGCTCGACTACACGCGCGCCTCGGGCGAGGCGCTGCATTCGCCCGAGCTGTACATCAACGCCGTGATGGGGGCCCAGCCGCTGTCGCGAGTGGAAGGAGGCGCACCATGAAGCGGCTTCTGCCCGCGCCCTGGTTGTCCCTCGCGCTGCTGGGCGGCTGGATGCTGTTGACGCGCAGCTTCAGCCTGGGCCAGGCACTGCTGGGGCTGCTCGCGGCCCTCGTCATCCCGCTGCTGCTGGCGCCGCTGCGGCCGCGGCCCGCGCCGCTGAAGCGCCCATGGGTGCTGGCGAGGCTGATCCTGCGCGTGGGGCGCGACGTCGTGCGTTCCGGCCTGCAGGTCGCTGGCGGCGTCATGCGAGCGGGCTCGCGCCCGCCCAGGGGCAGCTTCGTCGTCGTGCCGCTGGAGTTGCGCGACGAGCATGCGCTGGCCGCGCTGGCCATGATCACCGCGGTCATTCCCGGCAGCGTCTGGAGCGAGCTGGCCGCCGACCGCAGCACGTTGATGATCCATGTCTTCGACCTGGACGACGAGGCGGCCTACATCGCGCACTTCAAGGCCGACTACGAACATCCGCTGAAGGAGATCTTTGAATGAGCGGGTTCCTGTCCCTCGCCATCACCGTCACGCTGGGGCTGTACGTCATCGCGATGGCCATCGGCACGCTGCGCGTCTTCCGCGGCCCGGCCGCGCAGGACCGCGTGCTGGCGCTGGACTTCATCTACGTGGTCGGCATGCTGGTGATGCTGGTGCTGGCCGTGCGCTATGACAGCGAGATGTACTTCGAGGGCGCGCTGCTGATGGTGCTGTTGGGCTTCGTCAGCTCGATGGCGCTGGCCAAGTTCCTGCTGCGCGGGGAAGTCGTATGAGCATGCCGCCGCTGAGCGAAATCATCGTGGCGGTGCTGCTGCTGGGCAGCGGCGTGGTGGTGCTGACGGCGGCGCTGGGCCTGCTGCGGCTGAAGGACTTTTTCCTGCGCATGCACGCGCCGGCGCTGGCGTCCACGCTGGCGGCCTGGATCGTCACGCTGGCGTCC
>DASWWC010000047.1:0-22931 GCA_036401055.1 Roseateles sp. | reverse complement strand
CGAGGCATCAGCCCCGCATCCCCTCATTGGAAAATACGTTCGACTGGGTGCTTGAATGCACCCAAACAAAACCGCCCCGAGAAACTCGAGGCGTTTTGCTCTTGGCGCTCGTTCCAGCCGTTTTGACACGGACTGCGAGGGGCGCCCTTTACGTGCGGGAAATACGTTCAGGCCTGAGCGGCACGCAGACGCATCGAGAAGGCCTGCAGCTCGGCGATACCGCTCTCCTCGGCGCGGCGGCACCAGGCCTGCAGATCGGCCACCAACTGCTCGGCGGACACGTTGGTGCGGGTCCACATCTGGCGCAGTTCCTCGCGCATGGTGACCAGTTTGTCGATGACCGGGCTGGCTGCGCGGACGTTCGCCAGTTGGCCATGCACGGCCACGGGGATGCGTTCCTCGTCACGGTGCAGCCAGCGCTGGGCCGCCTTGAACTGGGCGAAACGCTCGGTGTGCTTGCCACCTTCGGCCTTGATCTTGTCCAGTTCGGCCGCGCAAGCCGCCTTCAGGTCACGCGCATAGGTCGCCATGACTTCATAACGGTTGGCAATCAGCGCCTCCAGCGTGCGGGCGTCGGCCGGCTTGATCTCGCCCAGGCTCAGCTTGGGCGCGGTCTTGCGGACCTTGGCCATGCCCAGCGTTTCCAGCACGCGGATGTAGAGCCAGCCAATGTCGAACTCGTAGGGCTTGACCGAGAACTTGGCCGAGGTCGGGTAGGTGTGGTGGTTGTTGTGCAGTTCCTCGCCACCGATGATCAGCGTCCAGGGCGTCAGGTTGGTCGACGCGTCGGGCGCCTCGAAATTGCGATAACCCCAGTAGTGGCCGATGCCGTTGACGACGCCGGCTGCCCAGATCGGGATCCACGCCATCTGGATGGCCCAGATGGTCGCGCCGATGGCGCCGAACAGCGTCACGTTGATGATCAACATCAGCGACACGCCGAGCGCGCTGTGCTTGGTGTACAGGTTGCGCTCGATCCAGTCCTCGGGCGTGCCGCGGCTGTACTTGGCGATGGTCTCGGCGTTCTTGGCCTCGGCGCGGTAGAGCTCGGCACCCTCGGCCAGCACCTTCTTCAGGCCACGGGTCTGCGGGCTGTGCGGGTCTTCCTCGGTCTCGCACTTGGCGTGGTGCTTGCGGTGGATGGCAACCCACTCGCGCGTGACCATGCCGGTCGTCATCCACAGCCAGAAGCGGAAGAAGTGCGACGGGATGGGACCCAGGTCCAGCGCCCGGTGGGCCTGGGCACGATGCAGGAAGATCGTGACGGAAGCGATGGTGATGTGAGTCACCACGAGGGTGTAGACCACCAGCTGCCAGGCGCTGAAATCGGCAAAGCCATGGGCCACCCAATCCAGCAGCGCGTCGAAAAATGCATTCATGCGTCCAGAACCTCGGCCCGCGGGGCCATGCGAAGGAAGTCCAATTGTAGAGGCGCGCCCCCAAATTCAAGGGGTTTTGCCCACCATGTTCGAGCGTAGCCGTGTGATGCGACGCGGTCTTTGATGATGGTCAAGCCACCCGCTCCCAGGCAGCGGCAAAGAAACCATCCGTCGCGTGCCGGTGCGGCCACAGCCTCAGCGCACCGTCGCGAGTCAGACCGCCGGCCTGCTCGACCGACGCCTTGGCCAGGATGTCGGCCGCATCCAGCGGCTTGAAATCCGGGTGGGCGGCGGCGAACTCGGCCGCGATCTGCTCGTTCTCGGCCTCCAGCAGGCTGCAGGTGGCATAGACCAGCCGGCCGCCCGGCTTCACGAGGCGGGCGGCGCTGGCCAGGATGGCACGCTGCTTGGCCTGCAGCTCCGCCACCGCCTGCGGCGTCTGGCGCCATTTCAGGTCGGGGTTGCGGCGCAACGTGCCCAGGCCGGAACACGGGGCGTCGACCAGCACGCGGTCGATCGTGCCGGCCAGGCGCTTGATGCGGTCGTCGCGCTCATGGGCGATCTGGGCCGGGTAGACGTTGGACAGGCCGCTGCGCGCCAGCCGCGGCTTCAGCGCGTCCAGCCGGTGGCCGGACACGTCGAACGCATACAGCCGGCCGGTGTTGCGCATCAGCGCGCCCAGCGCCAGCGTCTTGCCGCCGGCGCCGGCGCAGAAATCCACCACCATCTCGCCACGCTTGGGCGCCAGCAGCAGGGCCAGCAGTTGGCTGCCCTCGTCCTGCACCTCCACGCCGCCGCTGGTGAACAGCTCCATCTTGTGCAGCGCCGGCTTGCCGTCGATGCGCAGGCCCAGCGGCGAATACGGCGTCGGCACGGCGTCGATGCCGGCGGCCTTGAACTGCGCCTGGGCCTCCTCGCGCTTGAGCTTCAGGGAATTCACGCGCAGGTCCAGCGGCGCCGGCTCGTTCAGCGCCGCGGCGAGCTGCCAGAACTCCTCGTCGCCGAGTTGCGCCTGCAGCGGCTCGACCAGCCAGTCCGGCAGGTTGTGGCGCAGCTTGGGCGCCAGGCTCTGCGCGTCGATGGCTTGGACCTGATCCAGCCACTGCAGCTCGGCCGGGCTCAGCGCGCCGCGCATGAAGCCGGCATTGCCGCGCCAGGCCAGGACGGCCAGCCGGCGCGGCACCGGACCATGACCGCTCTGGGCCAGGTTCTGGAACTTGAGCCGCTCGCGCAGCAGCGCGTAGACGGTCTCGGCCAGGCTGGCGCGCTCGCGCTGACCCAGGTTCTTGTGATGTCGGAAAAAGGCCGAGACGGTGGCGTCGGCGGGCGCGTCGAGCTTGTTGACGGCGGCGATCAGCTCGGCGCACAGCTCCAGCAGGGCATTAGGATGCATCGCGCCATTATCCCAAGCCCCCTCGCCTTCCCCGCATGAATCTCTGGACCCAGCTGCGTCTGCGCCCCCGCCTGATGACGGCCGTGGTGGTCGGCAGCCTGCTGGCCTTCCTCTGGCCGGGGTCGGTGGCCTGGCAAACCCGGCTGCTGCTGGGCTGGAACCTGGTGATCTGGATCTACCTGCCGCTGGTGCTGTGGATGATGCTGGGCCGCACCGGCTCGCAGGACGTGCAGCGCCGTGCCCGCAGCCTCAACGAGGGCACGCCGGTGATGCTGCTGCTGGCGGTGCTGGGCGCGCTGGCCAGCCTGGCCGCCATCGCGCTGGAGCTGCAGACCGCACGCCAGACCCAGGCGCCCGGCCACGTGCTGTTCGCGCTGGCAACGGTGGCCGGCTCCTGGCTGCTGCTGCCAGTGGAATTCGGCATCGCCTACGCCAGCCTCTATCACCGCAGCGACAAGGCCGCCCACGGCCTGGAGTTCCCTGGCGACGACGGCCCGCCGGACTACGGCGACTTCCTGTATTTCTCCATCACCGTCGCGGCGACGTCGCAGACCTCGGACATCGCCGTCAGCTCGCGGGCGATGCGCCGGCTGGTGCTGTTGCAGGCGCTGCTGTCCTTCGTCTTCAACACCGGCGTGCTGGCGCTGTCGATCAATATCCTGGCCGGGCTGGTCAGTTAAGCAGCAACTGCTGGGCGGCACCGTCGCGGTGGACCACGCACTCGCCGCTCCACACCAGCGCATCCTCGACGAACCAGCGTACCGACTGCGGATAGATGCGGTGCTCGGCCGTCAGCACGCGCGCGGACAGCGCCCCGGCGTCGTCGCCCGGCAGCACCGGCACGGCGGCCTGCATGACGATGGCGCCATGGTCCAGTTCGGCGGTGACGAAATGCACCGTCACGCCGGCGATCTTGCAGCCCATCTCGATGGCGCGCTCATGCGTGTGCAAGCCCGTGAATGCGGGCAGCAGCGATGGGTGGATGTTCAGCATCCGGCGCGCATAGCGGGCCGTGAACCCGGGCGTCAGGATGCGCATGAAGCCGGCCAGCACGACCAGGTCCGGCGAGAACCCGTCGATGACGCGCGCCAGCTCGGCGTCGAAGTCCTCGCGGCTGGCGTAGGCCTTGTGATCCACCACCGCGGTCGCGATGCCATGCTGGGCGGCAAACTGCAGCCCGCCCGCATCGGGCCGGTTGCTGATGACGGCGGCCACCTCGGCCGGCCAGCCTTCGGCCTTGCAGGCCTTCACGATGGCCTCCATGTTGGAGCCCCGCCCGGAAATCAGAATCACCACTCGCTTCATGCGCGTCAGTGTAGGTGGCACACCCATGCCGACCGACAGGCGCAGCCGGTTCAACGACAATCCGCGCCCTCATGACGACACCCGTCCTCACCCGCCCGCGCATCCTGTCGGGCATGCGCCCAACAGGCGCACTCCATCTCGGCCACTACCACGGCGCCCTCAAGAACTGGGTGCGCCTGCAAGACAGCCACGAGGGCTTCTTCTTCGTCGCCGACTGGCATGCGCTGACCACCCAGCGCCCCAGCGGTGCGACGCTGGCCCGCCACACCTACGACATGGTCACCGACTGGCTGGTCGCTGGCGTCGACCCCGAGCGCTGCACGCTGTTCCTGCAGAGCCGCATGCCCGAACACGCCGAGCTGTTCACGCTGCTGGCCATGTGCACACCCAGCGCCTGGCTGGCACGCATGCCCAGCTACAAGGACCAGGTGGCCGCCGACCCCGAGCTGGCCACCTACGGCTTCCTGGGCTACCCGCTGCTGCAGGCCGCCGACATCCTGCTCTACAAGCCGGCCGGCGTGCCGGTGGGCGAGGATCAGGCCGCTCATGTCGAAGTGACCCGCGAGGTCGGCCGGCGCTTCAACCGGCTGTACGCGGCCGACGCGCCGGTGTTCGTCGAACCCCAGGCACTGCTGACCGAGACCGCCCGCGTGCCCGGGCTGGACGGCCAGAAGATGAGCAAGAGCGCGGACAACGCCATCGCCATGCGCGACGCGCCCGAGGTGACGGCCACCAAGATCCGCACCATGCCCACCGACCCGCAGCGCGTGCGCCGCACCGATGCCGGCGACCCGGCGCGTTGCCCCGTCTGGCCGCTGCATGTCATCTACACCAACGACTCCACGCGCGCCGCCTGCGAAACCGGCTGCCGCACCGCCGGCATCGGCTGCCTGGACTGCAAGCAGCCGCTGATCGAAGCCATCCAGAAGCAGCAGGCGCCCTGGCGTGAACGCGCTGCGGCACTGGACCCGCAGCAGGTGAAATGGACGCTGGAGCTGGGCACCGAGCGCGCCCGTGCGGTCGCGCGCAAGACGCTGCGCGAGGTGCGCGCGGCGATGGGGCTGGTCGCTTGAGCCGCGAAACCATTCATGTGACGGACCTCGAAGCCGCCATCAACTGGTGGCGCGAGCGTTCGCCCTCGCCCGACGGTATCAGCGCGGCTCCCGAGGTGCGTGCGCTGGCCGAGGGCTATGCGCTGCTGGCCTGGACGCACGCCACCGAGCTGGACGTCGACATGCTGAGCGACCGCGCCCTGGGCGCCTGGCTGGACTGGTACGAGACCACGCCGGACTCACCCTGCATCGCCATCTGCTCCACCGCGCAGGGCGACCCGGTCTGCAAGGGCTGCGGCCGGACCTTCGACGAGGTGCAGCACTGGCCCGCGCTCGACGCCTTCGAAAAGCGCGCGGTCTGGCACCGGATCACGCTGGAAGGCACGGCCTGGCGCTTCAACCGCTACGCGGAGCGCGCCGCGCGATGACGAGCGGCAGCCGCATCCGCTTTGCCGACAGCGTCGGCCGCCTCATCCCACAGGCCTGGCCCGTGCTGGTGGGCCAGCTCGCCGTGATGATGTTCAGCACGGTGGACACGCTGATGATGGGCCGCGTGGGCCCGCAGGACCTGGCCGCGCTGGCGGTGGGCTCGGCGGTCTACGTGTCCATCTTCGTGGGCCTGATGGGCGTGGTGCTGGCCGTGGGGCCCATCGCGGGCCGGCAGTTCGGCGCCGACGACCTGCCCGGCGCGGGCCGCAGCTTCGTGCAGGCGCAGTGGCTGGCCGTGCTGCTGTGCGTGCCAGGCTGCCTGATGCTGTGGTTTCCCGACCCCTTCATCTGGCTGGCCCAGCTGGACGCCACCCAGGCCGACAAGGTCCGCGCCTACACCCGCCCCGAGGCCTTCGCGCTGCCGGCCGCGCTGCTGTTCACGGCCTTCCGCGGCTTCTCGACGGCGGTCAGCCGGCCCAAGGCCGTCATGGCCATGCAGCTGACGGGCCTGGTCGCCAAGGTGCCGCTGAATGCGCTGCTGGTGTTCGGCTGGGGCCCCATCCCGGCCATGGGCGTGGCCGGCTGCGGCTGGGCCACCGCCATCGCCATGATCGGCCAGGCCGTCGTCGCACTGGTGCTGCTGCGGCGCGACGGTTTCTACCGGCCCTTCCGCATCCCGCCCCTGTGGCAGACGCGACCGGACGGGCACGAGCTGCTGGGCCTGGTGCGATTGGGCCTGCCCATGGGCGGCTCCATCCTGGTGGAGGTGACCGGCTTCACCTTCATGGCCTTTTTCATCGCCCGGCTGGGCGCAACGCCGGTGGCCGGCCATCAGATCGCGGTCAACCTCGTCGCCATGATGTTCATGACCGCTCTGGCGCTGGCCACGGCCGCCGGCACGCTGGTGGCCCAACACCTGGGCGCGGGCGACAAGCGCGCCGCGCGCACCGTCGGCCGCCACGCGATGGTGCTGGCCTCGCTCGTGGCCGCCGCGCTGGGCGCCATCGTCGCGCTGGCGCGCGAGCCCATCGTGGCGCTGTACACATCCAACCCCGAGGCCGCCGCCGCGGCGCTGCCGCTGCTGGTGTGGGTGTGGTTCTTCCACCTCGGCGACGCGCTGCAGACCGTGGCCGCCTACGTGCTGCGCGCCTACCAGGTGGCCACGCTGCCCATGGTCATCTACGTCGTGGCGCTGTGGGGCCTGGGCATTGGAGGTGGCTACCTGCTGGCCTTCGGTCGCGACGGGGCCGGCGCGGTGGGCTTCTGGCAGGCCGCCACGGCCGGGCTGCTGGCCGCGGCGCTGCTGCTCAGCCTGCTGCTGAAGCGGGTGTTCGACGAGAACCGCTGATCAGCCGCGGACGGACGGCAGGAACAGCACGAAGCGGCTGCCGCCACCGTCGCGCGCCAGGCAGCGCACGCTGCCGCCGTGGCGCTCGGCGATCTGCTTGACCAGGCTCAGCCCCAGGCCCACGCCGCCGGCCATCTCGGCATGGCCGGGCAGGCGGTAGAAGGGCTCGAAGATGCGCTCCCGCAAATCTGCGGGTACGCCGGGGCCGCGGTCGGCCACGACGAACTCGTAGCCACCCGCCACAGGCCGCAGGCCCAGTTCGACCTCCGGCCCGCCGTAGCGCCGCGCATTCTCCAGCAGGTTGCGCAGCGCACGGCGCAACAAGCGCTCCTGGCCCTCCACACGGGCCGTGTCCGTCTCGGGCTCGAAGGCCACGTCGACACGCGCGGCCTCCTCGGCCCCCAGCGCCAGCAGCTCCACCACCTCGGTGTCGCCCACGCCACTGCCGGCCTCCAGGCGGCTGGCCAGCAGCACCTCCTCGACCAGCGCGTCCAGCTCGGCAATGTTGACGTCGATCTCGCGCGCCAGGCGCTCGCGCTGCGGCGGCGTGGCCTCGTCCAGCATGGCGAACGCCATCTTCAGCCGTGCCAGTGGTGAGCGCAGCTCATGGCTGGCGTTGGCCAGCAGCGTCTGGTGCGAGCGCAGCAGCGTCTCGATGCGGCCTGCGGCCTGGTTGAAGCTGGCGGCCAGCGCGGCCACCTCGTCGCGGCCGCCGTCGTCCACGCGCAGATGGAGCTGGCCCGCGCCGAAGCGTTCCACGCCGCGCTTGAGCGCCTCCAGGCGCCGCGTCAGTCGGCGCACGACCGGGTAGGCCCCCACTGCGACGCCCACAAACAGCAACACCAGCACGATGGCCAGCGTCGAGACCTGCGGCGCCCCCGGCGCACCGGCCCGCACGGTCCACGGCCCGCTCCACAGGCCCTCGTCGGCACGCGGGGGACGCGGGGCCGCGACAGGCTGCCCCTGGCCGTCCGGCCCCTGGGGAGCACTGGCGCCGGGCGGGCCCGCCGGGGGACGAATGGTGCGGACCAGATCGAGGTTGCGACCGTCGCCCAGGCTGGCGCGCACGACGACGGCGCCGGGATCATCGACACGGCGCAGGAACGAGGCCGTCGCGGCGACGCGGCCTTCGCCGTCCTCCAGCGCCAGCGGCATGCGCAGCCGCCCGGCCCACTCCTTGAACTGCTCGGCCTGCTGCTGGCGCGAGGCGCTGGCCGGCGGCAGCGCCAGCCGCAGCAGGTCGGCGATCGCGTTCAGGCGCTCGTTGGCCGCAATCTCGACGTTGCCGCGCTCCTGCTCGATGTGGCGCTGGAACAGCCAGGCCGAGCCAAAGGCGAACGCCAGCAGCAGCGCCACCAGCGTCAGGTAGATGCGAACGTAGAGGCTTTTCAAATCAAAGATCCATGAACCAGGCCTCAGTCTTCGGGCCGAGCGCCGGGCCGCTCCCAAGCCGGCCCTTCTGGCGATGTGCTTGCGGCTCGATGCCGCAAGCATCGCCGTCCCCTCGGGGGATCGGCCAACGTACTCGTTGGACGAGGGGCTTCGCACTCAGGCCACATCGGTATCCGCGTCCTGCTTGCGCGCAAAGACGTAGCCCGCACCGCGCACGGTCAGCACGCGCCGCGGCGTCTTGGGGTCGTCCTCGATGACGGCGCGGATGCGCGAGATGTGAACGTCGATGGAGCGGTCGAAGGCCTCCAGCGGGTGCCCCTTCAGCGCGTCCATGATCTGGTCGCGGCTCAGCACCCGGCCGGGGCTCTGCGCCAGCACGACCAGCAGGTCGAACTGGTGGCTGGTCAGGTCGCAGATCTTGCCGTCCAGGCGCGCCACGCGCGCGGCCAGGTCGATCTCAAGTCGGCCGAAGCGCAGCACCTCGTCGCCATCCAGCTTGGGCTCCAGCCGGCGCAGCAGCGCCTTGATGCGCGCCTGCAGCTCGCGCGGCTCGAAGGGCTTGGCGAGGTAGTCGTCCGCGCCCAGCTCCAGGCCCAGGATGCGGTCCATGGGCTCGCCACGCGCCGACAGCATCAGCACCGGCTGGTGGCGCCAGCGCGTGTCGCCACGCAGCCAGCGGCAGAAGTCCAGGCCATCGCCGTCGGGCAGCATGATGTCCAGCACGATGAGTTCGAAACGGCCCTGGGCCAGCGCGTCCCGCGCCTGGGCCAGGCTGCCGGCCGTGCTGACCTCGAAGCCGGCGTTGCGCAGGTAGTCGCCCACCATGCCGGTCAGGCGGGCATCGTCATCGATCAGCAGCAGTCGAGCAGTCATCACCGGGGCCAACGAAGAGAACGAGGGCCGGCGCACTTCGGCGCCGGGAATACGGGCCTCAAGCATCGCAGAACTCCCAGGCGGCACCGAATCAGCGGGAATGGCGCTCGGCCATGCGGGCCTGGCGCTTCTTCAGGGTCTCGCCGATCTTGGCGCGCTGCTCGGGCGTCAGCACGCGCGCGGCCTCGATGCTGGCCTGGCTCACGCGCTTGGCGGCCGCCTCGTGCTGGGCGCTGATCTGCGCGCGCACGGCTTCGATGGCCACGGCATCGATGTTGGTCGCCGTGTAAAGCGTGACCAGCTGTTCGTGCAGCTTGCGACCGTTGTCGCGCTGACCGGCCAGATCCTGTTGGGCCTGCTTGAAGATGGCCTTGATCTGGCTGCGCTGCGCATCGGTCGCGTTGACCCGTTCGAGCAGGTGGCCCATGGAGCCGCCGAACGGGCCCGGGGCCATCATGGCCGGGCCGCCGCGGTGATGACCGCCGGGGCCGCCGTGGCCGCCTGCCTGGGCAGCGGCGCCGCCCAGGGCCAGCACCGTCGCCACGGCACCGATGCGGAACAGGTTCGGAATCTGGAAGGCTTTCATCAGAGGTCTCCTGGAAGAAGAGTGAGTGAGGTGATCTTCCAGGGTCCCTGTGTGCCGTCTTTAGGGGCGGGGTAAAGAACTGTGTCGCGTTGTCGCGCCCAGGCTTCCCGCCCCTGCGCCATCACTTGATGGGCTTGAAGCGCATGCGCTTCGGACGCGCGCCTTCCTCGCCCAGGCGCTTCTTCTTGTCGGCCTCGTACTCGTGGAAGTTGCCGTCGAAGAAGAACCACTGCGAGTCGCCCTCGCAAGCCAGGATGTGCGTGCAGATGCGGTCCAGGAACCAGCGGTCATGGCTGATGACCATGGCCGAGCCGGCGAACTCCAGCAGCGCTTCTTCCAGCGCGCGCAGGGTTTCGACGTCGAGGTCGTTGGACGGTTCGTCCAGCATCAGCACGTTGCCGCCCTGGGCCAGCGTCTTGGCCAGGTGCAGGCGGCCGCGCTCACCGCCGGACAGCGAACCCACCAGCTTCTGCTGGTCGTTGCCCTTGAAGTTGAAGCGGCCGAGATAGGCGCGGCTGGGCATGACGAACTTGCCGACGACGATGTTGTCCAGGCCGCCGGACACGTCTTCCCACACGGTCTTGTCGCCCGCCAGGCTGGCGCGGCTCTGGTCCACGAAGGCCAGCTTGGCGGTCTTGCCGATCTTGACCGTGCCCGAGTCCGGCTGCTCCACGCCCTGGATCATGCGGAACAGCGTCGATTTACCCGCGCCGTTGGGGCCGATGATGCCGACGATGGCGCCGGCCGGCACCTTGAACGACAGGTTGTCGATGAGCACACGGTCGCCGAAGCTCTTGCTGACGTTCTCGAACTCGATGACCTCATTGCCCAGGCGGTCTGCCACGGGAATGAAGATCTCGTTGGTCTCGTTGCGCTTCTGGTATTCGACGTCGCTCAGTTCCTCGAAGCGGGCCAGACGCGCCTTGCTCTTGGCCTGGCGGCCCTTGGCGTTGGAACGCACCCACTTCAGTTCTTCCTTCATCGCCTTGGCGCGGGCGTCCTCGGACTTCTGCTCCTGCTCCAGGCGGCGCTCCTTCTGGTCCAGCCAGTCGGAGTAGTTGCCCTTCCAGGGGATGCCGTGGCCGCGGTCGAGTTCGAGAATCCACTCGGCGGCGTTGTCCAGGAAGTAGCGATCGTGGGTGATGGCCACGACGGTGCCGGGGAAGCGCTGCAGGAACTGCTCCAGCCACTCGACCGACTCGGCGTCCAAGTGGTTGGTGGGCTCGTCCAGCAACAGCATGTCGGGCTTGGACAGCAGCAGGCGGCACAGCGCCACGCGGCGCTTCTCGCCGCCGGACAGCACGCCGATCTGGGCGTCCCACGGCGGCAGGTTCAGCGCGTCGGCGGCCAGTTCCAGCTGCAGGTCGGTGTTCTCGGAGCCGGCGGCCGCGATGATGGCTTCCAGTTCACCCTGCTCGGCGGCCAACGCGTCAAAGTCGGCATCCGGCTCGGCGTAGGCGGCATAGACCTCGTCCAGGCGCTTCTTGGCTTTCAGCACGCCACCGATGCCCTCTTCGACGGCTTCACGCACGGTCTGGTCCGGGTCCAGCTTGGGCTCCTGCTCCAGATAGCCGATCTTGATGCCCGGCATCGGGATGGCTTCGCCCTCGATCTCCTTGTCGACGCCGGCCATGATCTTCAGCAGCGTGGACTTGCCGGAACCGTTCAGGCCCAGCACGCCGATCTTGGCGCCGGGGAAGAAGCTCAGCGAGATGTCCTTGAGGATGTGGCGCTTGGGGGGAACCGTCTTGTTGACGCGGTTCATGGAGAAGACGTACTGGGCCATGGCTTTCCTTGGAGCTGAAACAGCGGCAGGCCCCCGGAGGAGGCCTGCGATGCCTGCTATTGTCGCCGAGCCCGAATCCAGGAGCTCAGATGCGCCGTGCTTTCATCGCCCTGCTCGTTGTCAACGCCGGTCTCGCCCAGGCCCAGACGCTGCGCTGGTCCAGCCAGGGCGACATGCAGACCACCGATCCGCATTCGCAGAACGAGGTCATGACCAACAGCCTGAACAACCAGGTCTACGAGGCCCTGACGCGGCGGCAGCAGGACATGGCCATCGGCCCCGCGCTGGCCACCGAGTGGACCCAGGTCACGCCGCTGATCTGGCGCTTCAAGCTGCGCGCTGGCGTCAAGTTCCACGACGGCACGCCGTTCACGGCCGACGACGTGGTGTTCTCCATGCAGCGCCTGCGCGACGACAACGCGCCGCAGCGCGTCTATGCCAACGCCGTCGGCATCCCCCGGGCCGTGGACCCGCTGACCGTCGTCTTCACGCTGGACAAGCCCAACCCCATCGCGCCGGAGATGCTGGCCAACCTGTTCATCATGAGCCGCAAGTGGTGCGAGCAACATCGCGTCACCCGGCCGCTGAACTTCAAGCAGCAGGAAGAGTCCTACGCCAGCCAGAACGCCAACGGCACCGGCCCCTTCATGCTGGTCAGCCGCCAGCCCGGCGTGAAGACGGTGTTCAAGCGCAACCCGCACTGGTGGAACAAGTTCCAGGGCAATCTGCAGGAGTTCAGCTACCTGCCCATCGGCAACGATGCCACGCGCACCGCGGCGCTGATCTCGGGCGAGGTGGACTTCGTGCTGGACCCGCCGCCGCGCGACGTGGCCCGGCTGCGCACCCTGCCGGGCCTGAAGGTCGTCGACGGCAGCGAGAACCGCCTCATCTACGTCGGCATGGACCAGAGCCGTGACAAGCTGCTCTACGGCCAGGCTCCCGGCGACCGCAACCCGCTGAAGGACCTGCGGGTGCGCCAGGCCCTGTATCACGCGATCGACATCGAGGCCATCAGGAGCAAGCTAATGTCGGGCCTGTCGCTGCCCACCGGCGGCCTGACTTCGTCGCCCCGCGGCGCCTACGGCGATGCCAGCCTGGAAGCCCGCCTGCCCTACGACCCCGCCCAGGCCCGCCGGCTGCTGGCCGCGGCCGGCTACGCGGACGGCTTCGACATCACGCTGGATTGCCCCAACAACCGCTACGTCAACGACGAGCGCCTGTGCATCGCACTGGCCAGCATGTGGGCCCAGGTCAAGGTGAGGGTCAAGGTCAACGCCATGCCCCGCACGCTGTACTTCCCCAAGATCGAGAAGTTCGACACCAGCCTGTTTCTGACCGGCTGGGGCGGTGGCTCCACCGACGCCGAGGTCATGCTGACGCCGGTGCTGCGCAACCGCGGCGAGCAGGGCGTGGGCGTGGCCAACTACGGCGGCATCGTCAACGACGCGGCCGATGCGCTGGCGGCGGCCTCCACGGTGGAGATCGACCCGAGAAAGCGCGAAGGCCTGGTCAAGGCCGCGCTGCGGGCCTACCGCGAGCAGGTCAACATCATCCCGCTGCACCGCCAGGTCATTCCCTGGGCCATGCGCAAGGGCGTCAGCATCCCGCACTCGCCCAACAACTGGGCCAGCATGGACTGGGTCACGGTTTCCAGACCTTAGCCCGCGGCACCAGCCGTTAGAATGCCTGCAACGCCGCGCCTCTCAGTCTTGCGCGGCGTTTCATTTTTCGCAGCCCCGCACGCGGCCTGGCTTGCCCGAAGACTGGTGTCGCCTCCCCGGCGTCACGGCAAGCCCCGGTGATTTTCGGCGTGCCTCCCCACTTTGGATTCGATGAGTTTCGACACCCTCGGCCTTGCAGCCCCGCTGCTGAAGGCCATCGCCGACGCCGGCTACACCTCCCCCACCCCCATCCAGGCCCAGGCCATCCCCGCCGTTCTGAAGGGCGGCGACCTGATGGCCGGTGCCCAGACCGGCACCGGCAAGACCGCCGGCTTCACGCTGCCCATGCTGCACCGCCTGCAAGCCGGCCAGCGCACGCTGGACAAGCGCGGCCGCCCCGCCGTGCGCGCCCTGGTGCTGACGCCCACCCGCGAGCTGGCCGCCCAGGTCGAGGAAAGCGTGCAGACCTACGGCAAGTACCTGCCGCAGCTCAAGAGCATGGTCATGTTCGGCGGCGTCGGCATGCAGCCACAGATCAACAAGCTGCGTGACGGCGTCGACATCCTCGTCGCCACGCCCGGCCGTCTGCTGGACCACGCCGGCCTGGGCAACCTCGACCTCTCCAAGGTCGAGATCCTGGTGCTGGACGAAGCCGACCGCATGCTGGACATGGGCTTCATCCACGACATCAAGAAGGTGCTGGCCCTGCTGCCCGCGCAGAAGCAGTCGCTGCTGTTCAGCGCCACCTTCAGCGACGAGATCAAGAACCTCGCCGACCGCCTGCTGAACCAGCCGGCGTTGATCGAGGTGGCCCGCCGCAACCAGACCAACGACCAGATCGCGCAGAAGGTCCACCCCGTGGGCCGCGAGCGCAAGAAGGAGCTGCTGGTGCACCTCATCAAGGGTGGCGACTGGCACCAGGTGCTGATCTTCACGCGCATGAAGCACGGCGCCAACCGCCTGACCGACTACCTCAACGAGCAAGGCATCAGCGCCATGGCCATCCATGGCAACAAGAGCCAGGGTGCGCGCACCAAGGCGCTGGCCGACTTCAAGTCGGGCGACCTGACCTGCCTGGTGGCCACCGACATCGCGGCCCGCGGCATCGACATCGACCAACTGCCCCACGTCGTCAACTTCGAGCTGCCCAACGTGCCCGAGGACTACGTGCACCGCATCGGCCGCACCGGCCGCGCCGGCGCCCAGGGCGAGGCGGTCAGCCTGGTCTGCGTGGACGAGAACGGCTTCCTGCGCGACATCGAGAAGCTCATCAAGCGCGAGATCCCCAAGGAAGTCGTGCCCGGCTTCGCGCCCGATCCCAATGAGCGCGCCGAGCCCATCGTGCTGGGCCGCACCGTGCTGAACCCCAACGGCAGCCGAGGCCGCAACCCCAACCCGCCGCAGCACGCGGGCCGGGGTGGTCGTGGCGGCAATGGCGGCGGTGGTGGCCGTGGCGGCGACAACCGCGGCGGCTCGCGCGATGGTGGCCGCAATGGCGGTGGCGGCGGCAAGCCGCAAGGCCACACCGGCATCGGCGGCGCCCGCACGGCGCCCAAGCCGCAAGGCCAGGGCGCTGCGCGCTCGGGCTCCGGCCAGCCCAGCCGCGACGGTGGCGCGCCGCGCCACACCAACGGCCCGCGCCTGACCCAGCCCAAGCGCTGATCTGCCGAGCCAGTGACTGCACGGCCTGTCCCTCGCGGGGCAGGCCGTTTTTTCTGGGCAGGCAGCCCTCAGGCCACTCGCGCGGCGACCCGGCGCCGGGTCCAGCCCAGGCTCATCAGCGCCGCCAGGGCCAGCGGCGCCGTACCGGGCAGCGGCAGCTCATGCGCGTCGTCGCGGGGCGGCAGATCCCGGCTCGTCAACGAGGTGATCTCGTAGTGGTACTGCTTCTCGTTGGGCATCTGGAAGCGGATTTCGCGACGGAACTGGAAGTCCTCCAGATGCAGGTAAGGCAAGGCGCCCGACTTCAGCACATCGTCACCGAACAGCCCATCCAGGAACAGCTGGAAGACGGGCCACGTGTCGTTCAGGTAAATGAAGCTGAAGATGCTGTCCGTTTCCGCGTCGACAAGGATCCGCTTGCTCTCGTTCATGTACGCCATGCCGTCCTGCACGCCGCCGACAACGCTGCCCGACATCGTGACGCCGCTGCTGTACCTACCCTGCATGGGGTCCGGATCGGAGTCGATGGCATCCATGTCCACCACCAGGTTGCCCGACAGCGTTCCACCGGCCGCCGCGTCCTGGCCCTTGGCGACGAAGCTGTAGTTGACGAGGCCGGCCTGGGCGGCGGCGCTGCAGGCCAGCGCGACCGCGCCGATGAGGATGTGACGCAAAGACATGGTGATATCCCTGTGGGGTTGATAAGGCTCACGACGACATGCCGCGATGCAAATCAGTGTCTGCACCGGCCGTATCAGTGCCGTTTCCGGCGCGACGCACCATGGTTTCAATCGCATCAGGCGAACACTGCGCCACGCAACATTTGAAACAGCGCTGCTCTAATCCCGCGCCATGGCCCGCCCCCCGCTCGACAACTCGCTGAAATTCAACTTGCCCGACGGCACCGTCGTCACCGCCGAGCAGATGCTGGACAAGCTGAGGCAGCTCAAGGCCGCGAACAAGGCCGGTCCGGCCGGCGCTGCGGCGGCCACGCTGCCCGACGCCGACCTGCAGACGCTGCTGGACGCGCTGCTGTTGCTGGGCGGCGGCTTCGCCAGCATCAATGCCGTGCTGCAGTGGCTGGCCATGAACGGCTGGCAGCGCGCCGACGGCAGTGCCTTCGACCACTACAGCGTGCGCGACGGCCTGCAGGCGCTGGTCGCGCGCGGGCAGGCCGAGGCCTTCTACAGCAAGGGCACCCGCGCCCCCCTGGCCGAGCATGCCGAACGGCTGCAAACCCTGCTGACCCGCCCCGAGGCCGAGCACTTCTGGCGCCAGCGCCTGTGGCTGCTGGGCGGCGGCCGGGGCAGCTGGCGCGACCCCATCGGCTGGACCGGCTTCCGCAGCACGGAGGACATGCAGGCCGTGCTGCGGCTGATGCTCTACACCGGCATGCCGGCCGCCGAGTTCCGCGAACTGCTCATCACCCGGCTGACCGAGCTGCGAGACCCGGTGCTGCAGGTCGAGGCGCTGACCACGCCCTGGCTGCCCGGCCTGCTGCCGCAGATCGACGCCGAACTGCGCGACGGCCTGCTGAGTCATCTGCTGGACCTGCTGCCGCCCGGCCACCCGGCACGCGCCGATGTGCGCGCCTGGCTGAAGTCCGACGCCGCCGGGCCGCTGTCCATCCCGCTTCGGGCCCGGCTGGCCGAGGCCGACCTGCTGGCGCTGGACCTGGACGGCGCCGCGCGCCAGCTGCAAGGCCTGGACGGCCCGGGCGTCACGCTGCTGGCCGCCACGCACGCGCTGGTGGCCGGCCGCTGGGCCGAGGCCCGCAGCGGCTATGAAGCCGCCATCAAAGCCATCCACACCGCCAGCCGCAGCCGCCGCAATGCGCTGCCGCTGCGCACCGCGCGGCTCTACCTGCTGAGCCTGCTGGCCAGCGACGACCCCAAGGCCTGGGCGCAGGCGCGCAAGTACGCCATCGGCGAGTCCGGCACCCGCAGCCCCAGCGCCTACGACGCCTGGGGCCTGTGGGCGCACGGCATCGGCGTGCGGCTGGGCGAGGACAGCTTCATCGACGCCGCGTTCACTCCCAACGCACCAGGTGATTCGGAGCCCGTCGACCGCCTGCTGCTGGCCGCCTGGCTGGGCCGGCCCGCGCCGGGCTGGACGCCCGAGGCGGCCCAGCAGCTGCTGGCCAACCTGGGCGACGAGCAGGCCCTGCTGGCCGAGCAGTTGCGCGCCGCGCTGCAGCGGCTGGAGCTGGGCGACAGCGGCCCCGGCCGCATCGTCGGCTTCCTGGGCCGGCCGCGCGAGGCCTGGCAGGATGCGCTCGCGGCCATCGCCGCGCTCAGCGACGACGGCAAGCCCGCCGGCACCGCCGCCAAGGCCGAGCTGGCCTGGCAACTCAAGCTCGACACCGCCGGCCGCGTGCACACGCTGGAGCCGTTGGAGATGAGCAGCGGCGCGCGCGGTGGCCTCAAGTTCAAGGCCGTCACGCTGGCCAAGCTGAAGAAGCAGGGCGCCCAGCGCAGCCGCGACAACCTGGTGCTGCGCCACATCGAGCGCGACGCCTGGGCCGGCGTGCACGACCTGCGGCTGGACGTCAGCGCTGCGCTGGTCGCGCTAGTGGGCCACCCTCACCTGATGTTTGCCGACGCGCCGGGCCAGTGGGTGGAGCTGAGCGAGGGCCTGCCCGAGCTGGAGGTGAAGCGCGTCGGTGAAGGTGATGCGGCGGCCTTCCAGTTCCACCTGCACCCGCCGCTGACCGCCGCCGAGCCGCCGCATGCCGGCGACCTGTTCGGCGCGCAGGCCGAGGCCGAACGCGAGCGCCGCAACACCCAGCGCGTGCTGCGCGAGGGGCCGGGCCGCGCGCGGCTGATCCGCATCACGCCCACGCAGCGCCGCGTGGCCGAGCTGGTGGCGCAGGGTTGGCAGGTGCCGGCCCATGCCACCGCCGAGCTGGGCGCCGCGCTGCAGGTGCTGACCGGCCATTTCCAGCTGCACAGCGACGCCGAAGCCGGCCAGCGCGTGGCCGGCGACAGCCGCCTGCATGCACGCCTGACGCCCCAGGGCGAGGGCCTGCAGCTGCTGCTGGTGGCCCAGCCCTTTGGCGACTTCGGCCCCGCCGTCACACCCGGCCAGGGCCGCGAGCGGCTGATGTGTTTGCACGAAGGCGTGAGCCTGGCCACCGAACGCGACCTGGCGGCCGAACGCCAGCACCGCGCCGACGTGCTGGCCGCCCTGCCCTTCCTGGACCCCGAGCAGCCGCCCGACCAGCCCTGGCTGCTGGACGACGCCGAAGAAGCGCTGGCCGCCGTCGAGCGCCTGCCGGGCCTGCCCGGCATTGCCGCGCTGGCCTGGCCCAAGGGCAAGCCGGTGCGCGTGCTGCCGGTGGACGGCGCCGCGGTGCAGATCACGGTCAGCAGCGGGCGCGACTGGCTGGGCCTGAGCGGCGAGGTGCAGGTCGAGGAAGGCCGCGTGCTGGGCCTGCAAGAGCTGCTGGCCCTGAGCCGGGCCAGCAAGAGCCGCTTCGTGCGGCTGGCCGAGGGCCACTACCTGGCGCTGTCCGAACAGCTGCGCCAGCAGCTGCGCGACCTGGACGCGCTGGGGCAGACCAAGAAGGGTGCGCTGCAGCTGCCCGCCGCCGGCGCCGCCTGGCTGGAGCAAGGCCTGACTGGCGTGCAGCTGGCCGGCGACAGCGCCTGGCGTGCGCGGGCCGATCAGCTCGCCGCTGCCGCCGCGCTGCAGCCGCAGGCTCCGAAGGCGCTGCGCGCCGAGCTGCGTGGCTACCAGGCCGAGGGCTTCGCGTGGATGAGCCGGCTGGCGGCGGCAGGCTTCGGCGCCTGCCTGGCGGACGACATGGGCCTGGGCAAGACCGTGCAGACGCTGGCGCTGCTGGTCCAGCGCGCGGCGCAGGGCCCGGCGCTGGTCATCGCGCCCACGTCCGTCTGTGGCAACTGGCTGGCCGAATGCGCCGCGTTCGCGCCGTCGCTGAACGCGCTGGACTACGGCGCCGCCGCCGACCGCACCGCACTGCTGACCGCCGCCGGGCCGGGCGACGTCGTGGTCGCCAGCTACGCGCTGGCGCAGATCGACGCCGACGCGTTTGCCGGGCGACGCTGGCACACGCTGGTGCTGGACGAGGCCCAGGCGCTGAAGAACGCCGCCACCAAGCGCGCGAAGTCCGTCGCCGAGTTCGACGCCGACTTCCGCCTGGCGTTGTCGGGCACGCCGGTGGAGAACCGGCTGGCCGACCTGTGGTCGCTGATGAACCTCATCAACCCCGGGTTGCTGGGCACGGCCCAGCAGTTCAACGAGCGCTTCGCCGGCCCCATCGAGCGCCAGCAGGACGCAGCGGCCCGCGCGCGCCTGCGCCGCCTCGTCGCGCCCTTCCTGCTGCGCCGGACCAAGGCCCAGGTGCTGCAAGACCTGCCCCCGCGCACCGAGATCGTCCACCGCGTGGTGCCCACGGAGCAGGAGCGTCACTTCCTCGAAGCGCTGCGCCGCGACGCCCAGGCCGCCGTGGCCCAGGCCGCGGCCGACCCCGAGCGCGGCGCACCCATGCAGGTGCTGGCCGAGCTGATGCGACTGCGCCGCGCCGCCTGCGACCCGCGCCTGGTGTCGCCCGAGCTGGGCCTGGTGGGCAGCAAGATGGCCGAGTTCGAAGCGATCGTGCGCGAGCTGGTGGCCGGCGGCCACAAGGCGCTGGTGTTCAGCCAGTTCACCGACTACCTGGACCTGCTGGGCGAGCGCGTCACGCAAATGGGCCTGGCCTTCCAGCGCCTGGACGGCAGCACGCCGCAGGCCGAGCGCACCAAGCGCGTCGCCGCCTTCCAGCGGGGGGATGCCGATGGGGGCGACGTGTTCCTGATCAGCCTGAAGGCCGGCGGCTTCGGCCTGAACCTGACCGTGGCCGACTACGTGCTGATCGTCGACCCCTGGTGGAACCCCGCCGCCGAGGACCAGGCCGCCGGCCGCGCCCACCGCATGGGCCAGCAGCGGCCGGTGACCGTCTACCGGCTGGTGACGGCCGGCTCGGTGGAGGAACGCATCATCGAGCTGCACCGCGACAAGCGCGGTCTGGCCGAGAGCGTGCTGGAAGGCGACGGCCGTGCCGCGCCGCTGGATGCGGCGGCGCTGGCGGCCTTGCTGGAGGACTGAATGACAAACACCTGGATCGCCGGCGCCACCGGCCTCGTCGGTGGCGCGTTGCGCAAGGGACTGCCCGAGGCCATCGCGCTGGCACGCCGGCCGGGGCCGGGCCTCGCGACGGTGGACTACGCCCGCCCCGAGAGCTTCGCCGCGCTGCCCGCACCGCAGCGCCTGTTCATCGCACTGGGCACGACGATGGCCCAGGCCGGCTCGCAGGCGGCGTTCCGCGCGGTGGACTTCGACGCCGTCGTGGCCGTGGCGCGCGCCGCCCGCGAACGCGGCGCGACGCACTGCGGGCTGGTCTCGGCGCTGGGCGCCGATGCCCGTTCGGGGGTGTTCTACAACCGGGTCAAGGGCGAGGCCGAGGACGCGCTGATCGCGCTGGGCTTCGAGCGCCTCGTCATCGCCCGCCCCTCGCTGCTGGATGGCGAACGCGCCGCGCTGGCGCAGCCTCGGCGCGCGGGCGAGGGCTGGGCGCTGCGGCTCACCCGCCCCATCGCCGGCCTGATCCCGGCGCGCTGGCGGCCCATCACGCCGGATCGCGTCGCCCGCTCACTGGTGCTTGCGCTGGATCAGCCGGGCCCGGCCGTGCAGGTGTTGGAATCCGCACAACTGCAAACCCTGGGAGCACCATGAAACTGACCTTCCTCGGCGCCGCCGACACCGTCACCGGATCGCGCCACCTGCTGCAGCTCGGCGACCAGCGCCTGCTGCTGGATGCCGGCCTGTTCCAGGGCTACAAGGCGCTGCGCGAGCGCAACTGGATGGCGCTGGGCGCGCCCGCCATGCAGCTCGACGCCGTGCTGCTGTCCCACGCCCACCTGGACCACTGCGGCTACCTGCCCGCGCTGCGCCGCCAGGGCTTCAAGGGCCCCATCTACGCGACCAGCGCCACGCGCGACCTCTGCGACGTGCTGCTGCGCGACAGCGCCCATCTGCAGGAGGAAGACGCCCGCCGCGCCAACAAGGAGGGCAGCAGCCGGCACGAGAAGGCGCTGCCGCTGTACGGCGTGCGCGAGGCCGAGGCGACGCTGAAAGCCTTCGCCCCCGTCCCCCGTGACGGCCGGCTGCGCCTGGGCGCCACGGACATCCGCTTCACGCCCGCCGGCCACCTGCTGGGCGCCAGCAGCATCCATGTCAGCCACGCCGGCCGCTCGCTGCTGTTCTCGGGCGACGTCGGCCGCGTGGGCGACCTGCTGATGCCCGTGCCCCAGGTGCCGCCCGCGGCCGACGTGGTGCTGATCGAGTCCACCTACGGCAACCGGCTGCACCCGGCCGAGGACGCCCAGGCTCGACTGGCGCAAATCCTGCGCAACACCTTCAAGCGCGGCGGCTCCGTGCTGCTGCCCAGCTTTGCCGTGGGGCGTGCCCAGGCGCTGCTGCTGGTGCTGCAACGGCTGCGCAATGCCGGCGAACTGCCGCTGGACGTGCCCATCTGGCTGGACAGCCCCATGGCCGAGCAGGCCACCGAGCTGACCCTCAAGCATGCCCGCCTGCTGCGCATCTCCGCCAACGAGGCGCGCAGCCTCACCGACCGGGTGCGCTACGTGACCAAGCACGCCCAGAGCCTCAAGCTGGCCGCCAGCCTGGCGGCGCCGCGCGCGAGGCCGGCCGTGGTCATCTCGGCCAGCGGCATGGCCACCGGCGGGCGGGTGCTGAACTACATCGAGGCGCTGGCGCCGCAGCCTCAGCACCACATCGCCTTCCCCGGCTTCCAGGCCGGCGGCACGCGCGGCGCGCGCATGGTGGCGGGCGAGCGCGAGATCAAGATCCGCGGCCAGTGGGTGCCTGTGAACGCCGAGATCAGCCACCTGGACGGCTTCTCCGGCCACGCCGACGCCGACGGCCTGATGCAGTGGCTGCGCGCCCTGCCCCGGCCGCCCGAGCAGGTCTACGTGGTGCACGGCGAACCCGCCGCCTCAGATGCGCTGCGCTGCCGCATCCAGGACGAGCTGGGTCTGCCGGTGCGCGTGCCGCAGCACGGCGAGACCGTCGGCTGGTGATGGGCATCGCGGGACAGCCCTTCGGCGTTTCCAGCGAGCTGCTTTTCGGACTGGCCGCCGCGCTGGGCAGCGGGCTGCTGATCGGACTGGAGCGCGAGCGCAGCAAGCGCCGCGGCCCGCACCGCGAGCCCGCCGGGCTGCGCACCTTCACGCTGGCGGCGCTGAGCGGCGCGCTGGCCCAGGCGCTGGACGTGCCCGGCCTGGTGCCGGTGGGCGCGCTGGCCATCACGGCGCTGGCCGCGCTGGCCTATCTGCGCAGCCGCGAGCGCGACCCCGGCCTGACCACCGAGATCGCGCTGCTGGTGACCTATCTGATCGGCGTGCTGTGCATGACGGCCCCGCTGCTGGGCTCGCCGGCCGCGGTCGTCGTGACCGCGCTGCTGGCGGCGCGCACGCGGCTGCACCGCTTCGCCACCCAGGTGCTGCGCGAGCAGGAGTTGCACGACGGCCTGCTGCTGGGCGCGCTGGCGCTGGTGGTGTTGCCGCTGATGCCGCAGCAGCCCCTGCCCTGGCTGGCCGGCATGAAGGCGCATTCGCTGCTGGGGCTGATGCTGCTGCTGCTGGCGCTGCAGGCGGCGGGCCACATCGCGCTGCGACTGGCCGGGCCACAGGCCGGGCTGGCCTTGTCGGGGCTGATGTCGGGCCTCGTGTCCAGCACCGCCACCATCGCCACCATGGGCGCCCGCGCACGCGCGCAGCCGGGCCTGGCACTGGCCTGCGCGGCCGGTGCGGTCATGTCCACCTGCGCCACCTGGCTGCAGGCGCAGCTGATGCTGTTCGCGATGGCACCCGGTGCCGCGCTGGGGCTGCTGCCGGTCACGCTGCTGGGCATGGCCTTGTCCGGCGGCCTGGGCGCACTGCTGGCGTGGCGCTCACGCCGCGTGGAACGGGCCGGCGCGGCCGCCGAGGCCGGCAACCGCCGCGGCCCGCTGCGGCTGCGCGAGGCGCTGCTGCTGTCGCTGATG
>DASWWC010000046.1:0-3214 GCA_036401055.1 Roseateles sp. | reverse complement strand
CTGCTGGATGCTGCCGGCCACGACGTTGGCGGAATTGGCTTCCAGCGCAGTTGCCGACGAGATGTGCTCGATCAGCTCGGCCAGCCGGCGCGACACGGTGTCGATCTCGGTCAGCGCCGAACCGGCGTTGTCGGACAGCCGGGCCCCTTCCACCACCCCGCGGGTGGAGCGCTCCATGGCCGCCACCGCATCCTGGGTGTCGGTCTGGATCGCTTTCACCAGCGCGGCAATCTGGCGCGCCGCGTCGGACGAGCGCTCGGCCAGCCGCTGCACTTCTTCGGCCACCACCGAGAAGCCACGGCCGGCGTCGCCGGCCGATGCGGCCTGGATGGCAGCGTTCAGCGCCAGCACGTTGGTCTGTTCGGTAATGTCGGAGATCAGCTCCGTGATTTCACCAATCTCCTGCGACGATTCGCCCAGCCGCTTGATGCGTTTGGAGGTTTCCTGGATCTGGTCGCGGATCGCGTTCATGCCGCCAATGGCGTTCTGCACCGCCGACAGGCCCGATTCGGCCGCCACCCGCGATTGCCGCGCCACCGCGGCCGATTCCTGCGCCTGCGACGACACGGTGTTGATGCGACCCGCCATGTCGAGCACGGACTGGCCGGTTTCGCGGATTTCGCGCAGCTGCCGGGTCGAGGTGCTGAGCAATTCGGACGACGTGGTTTCCACCTGGGCGGTGGTCTGGGTCACACGGGCCGCCGTGTTCTGCACGTTGCCCACCAGCAGCCGCAGTTCTTCCACCGTGTAGTTCACCGAGTCGGCGATGGCGCCGGTGATGTCTTCGGTCACCGTGGCTTCGTGGGTGAGGTCGCCTTCGGCGACGGTCTGCAGCTCGTTCATCAGCCGCAGAATGGCGGCCTGGTTGGCGTCGTTGACGCGCTTGGCTTCCTTTTCCTGATCCTCGGCCTCGCGCTGCTGCTGTTCGGCCTGCTGGCGCTCGGTTTCGGCGGCGCGCTGGCGGATGCGGCCGTCCTGCACCTGCACATAGGCCAGGCCGAAAGCGCAGCCCAGTGCGGCGAGTGCCGCGGCCAGCAGCAACAGCACCGAGCCGGCGCCCAGCCCGGATTCCGATGACAGGCGGCCTTGCAGTTGCTGCAGGTCGCGGCGCAGCGGTTCGCTGTCGGCCAGCACCGTGGCCTGGGCCTCGCGTGCCGACACCAGGCTTTGCAGGTTGCCGAGAATGGCGCCGGCCTGCTTGCGGGTCTGCTCGAAGAGCTTGAGCAGGGCGTCCAGCCGCTCACGGGTCTGTGTGTCGCGGGTTGCACCCAGGCGCAGCTCGGCACTGCCATCGAGCAGGCCCTTGGCCAGTGCCTGGAAGGTGTTCAGATCCTTGCCCAGCAGGAAAACCGCCTCGGGGCTCACGCCTTCGATCGTCAGGAACTCGTTGGCCGACTTGCCGATGCGCTGGGTGAGCATGACGAGCTGGCTGGTGGCCGCGATTTCGGCCGACGGCGCTCCCTGCTGCAGCTTCAGCGAGGCCACGGTCTCCGCCACTTCCAGCAGGTCGGACGACTGCCGGTTGATGGTGCGCAGGCCGGCACCGCCCTGCGTCAGCACCTTCTGCTGCGCCAGCACCGTGGCCGCGCTTTTCTCGGCGCGCTCCACTGCGGGCAGCACCTTCTCCACCTCGTCCTGGTAGCGGCCTGCCACCGCATCGACACCGATGCTGCTGTCGCTGTCGCGCAGCGCGCGCACCGTGGTGGCCAGCACCTGCGCGCTTTCCTTCACGTCGGCAAAGGCGGTTTCGCTGCCCACCAGCGCCTGCGAAATCGATTTTGCCAGGCGCTGCGACTGCATCAGCGACTGCCCCGTGGCCGCCACCTGCTGGTTGACCCGGTTGTTCTGGCTCAGCGTGTAGAACACCACCAGGCCCAGGAACAGCAGTGCACCCACGAACAGCCGCGTCAGCAGCCGCTGCTGGGCGGCAATGCTGCGGGTGCCCAGCAGCGGCAGTGTCAGCTGGTCTGCCGCATCGGCGGCGTCATCGGGGTCAGCGAGCCGGCTTTCCGTGGGATCGCCGGAGGTGTCGGAGACGGTGTCGGGGGTCTGCTGGCTTTGCTGCGAATCGACGCTGCTGCTGTAGACCGACGCGGGGCTGCTGGTGGAGTCGTCCACCGGGGTGTCGGGCGCAGGGAATTTCGTCGGATCAACAACAGACATGGTGGGCCTCTGGAAAACGCTAGACGGTGATGTGAAGGAAATGCTCCTGCGTACACAGCAGTTGCAGGTTGATTTCCTGCCAGCGCAACCCGGCGGGGTCGGTGTAGCAATGGCCGAAATAGGCAGGTGCACCGGCGGGAGGCGCTTCCTGCTGCACAAAGGCTTCGGGGCTGCGCAGGCCGCCCAGCCGTTCGACCCGCAGCGCGCACTGCACTTCCAGCAGGCTGCTGACCGTGACCAGCCGCGCGTCGGCAGGGGCTGATTCGCCGGTGGACGGCAGAGGCTGGCCTGTCACGAAACCGGCGAAATCGATGACGCCATACAGGCCGCCACGCAGGCTGGCCACGCCGAGGAACCAGTCCTGGGTATAGGCCACCGGCTGCAGGTGGGGTACGGCGAAGATCTCGCCGGACTGGCGCAATGGAAACAGGTAGCGGCCGCCGCCGGCCTCGACAGCCAGCCAGGACGCGGTGACGGTGGCGGTCTTGGCGGCTTCGAGCTTGACGGCCAGCCGGGTTTGCAGTTCGCGCAGGGCTTCGCGGTTGGCCATGGGGGCGGGCTGCTCAGCTCAGGGCCTTGATCTTGGCCAGCAGCTCGTCGGCGTTGACCGGCTTGGTGATGTAGTCGCGCGCACCCTGGCGCAGGCCCCACACCCGGTCGGTCTCCTGGTTCTTGCTGGTGCACATGATGATGGGCAGGTCGGCATACAGCGGGTCGCGCGAGATGGTGCGGGTGAGCTGGAAGCCGTTTTGTCCCGGCATGATGACGTCCATCAGGATCAGGTCGGGCTTTTCGTCGCCCAGCTGGCGCAAGGCTTCCTCGGCGTTGCCGGCGGTGCGCACGGCAAAGCCCTTTTTCTTCAGCAACTCGGAGAGGAACATCAGCTCCGTCTTGGAATCGTCGACGACGAGTACGCTGCGGATGGTCATTCCGTTGCTCCTGCGGTGGCGCCAAACTGCCGCACGGTATGCAGCAACTGGTCCTTGGTGAAGGGTTTGGTCAGGTAATCCTGCGAGCCGACCATGCGCCCGCGGGCCTTGTCGAACACGCC
>DASWWC010000045.1:0-9487 GCA_036401055.1 Roseateles sp. | reverse complement strand
CGCCACGGCGCCGCCGGCGGTGTAGGCCACCAGCCGGCCGGCCAGCAGCCGGAACGGCCTGGGGCCGCCCGCCAGCGCGCAGGGCGCGCTGCACATCGCCGCGCAGTGCGGGATGCCAGCCAGGCCCATCAGCACGACGGAGGCGACCAGCGCAGCGTTCACGACGACCTTAGATGATCTTGGAGAAGCGCTCGCGGCTGGCGTCCGTCTGGCAGTAGCGGTCGAAGACCATGGCCACCGCGCGCACGAAGTACCAACCCAGCGGCGTCACCTGAATGGCGCCCGGCTCCAGCACGACCAGTCCCTGCTCCGCCAGCGGCCCCAACCGCTCCAGCTCGGCCGCGAAGTACCTCGGCACGTCCACGAGGTGGGAAGCCGCGATGGACTCGAACTCCAGCCGGCCCTGGCACATCAGCGCCATGATGACCGCGCGGCGCAGCAGGTCGTCGCGCGTCAGCGCCAGGCCGCGCTGGATGGGCAGGTGGCGCTGGTTCAGCGCATCTTCGTACTCGGGCAGCGTCTTCGCGTTCTGCGCATAGGTCGCGCCGACCCGGCTGATGGCCGACACGCCCAGGCCGATCAGGTCGCAGTCCGGCTGCGTAGAATAGCCCTGGAAGTTGCGGTGCAGCAGGCCTTGCCGCTTGGCGACGGCCAGCGGGTCGTCGGGCAGCGCGAAATGGTCCATGCCGATGTAGGCATAGCCCTCGCCCAGCAGCTTGCTGATCGCGCCGGACAGCATGGCCAGCTTGTCGCCCGCCGGCGGCAGCAGCTCGGCCACGATGCGGCGCTGCGGCTTGAAGCGCTGCGGCAGGTGGGCATAGGCGTACATCGCGATGCGGTCGGGCCGCAACTCGGCCACCTGCTCGATGGTGCGCGCAAAGCTGGTGGGCGTCTGCTGCGGCAGGCCGTAGATCAGGTCCACGCTGATGGACGCAAAGCCCAGCTCGCGGGCGGACTGCATCAGCGCCGCCACGGACGCCAGCGGCTGCACGCGGTGCACGGCCTTCTGCACGGCGGGGTCGAAATCCTGCACGCCAAAGGACAGCCGGTTGAAGCCCAGTGCTTTCAGGTGCGCCAGCCGGCCGGCATCGACCGTGCGCGGGTCCACCTCGATGGACAGCTCCGCCCCCGGCAGCAGCCGGAAGTGGCGGCGCAACGAGGCCATCAGCGCCCCCAGCTCCGCGTCGGACAGGAAGGTGGGCGAACCGCCGCCCAGGTGCAGCTGCGACACCGGCGCGTGCCCGCCCAGCGCCGCGACCACCAGATCCATCTCCGCGTCCAGCGCGGCCAGGTAGGGCGCCGCTCGTTCGTGGTGTTTGGTGATGATCTTGTTGCAGGCGCAGTAGTAGCACAGCTGCTCGCAGAACGGGATGTGCACGTAGACCGACAACGGCTGGGCCGCGCCGCGCTGCGCCAGCGCCTGCAAGTGCTGGGGCGCCTGGTGCGCCTCGACGAAGCGGTCGGCGGTCGGGTAGGAGGTGTAACGCGGACCGGCCACGTCGTGACGGCGCAGCAGGTCGGGGTCCAGGGGTCGGTCGGTGACAGCAGCCATGTGAGTCACTTTGCCCAGGGGCGTGGCTGCGGGTCTTGATCCACATCAAGCGCGCAGCGGGCCAGCCGGCGAAGAATGAGTCCCAGTTGACGCAACCCCATAAACGCTATGTTGATGAGCACCACGCCCGCGTCCCGCATGTCGATAATGCCCGACATGACGCTGCCCTCCCCCGCCGCCATCGAGCCTCTCAAGGTTGCCTGCTCCAGCTGCAACCTGCGCGAGCTGTGCCTGCCCGTGGGCCTGAACTCCAGCGAGCTGAATCAACTGGACGGCCTCATCGCCAAGCGTCGCGTCGTGCCGCGCGGCGAGCATCTGTTCCGCAACGGCGAGCGCTTCGAGGCGCTGTACGCCGTGCGCACCGGCTTCTTCAAGACCTGCGTGGGCAGCGAGGACGGCCGCGACCAGGTCACTGGCTTCCAGATGGCCGGCGAACTGCTGGGGCTGGACGGCATCAGCAGCGACCACCACCACTGCGACGCCGTCGCGCTGGAGGACTCCTCGGTCTGCGTCATCCCCTACAACCAGCTGGAAGACCTGTCGCGCGAGTTCACCTCGCTGCAGCACTCCTTCCACAAGATCATGAGCCGCGAGATCGTGCGCGACCACGGCGTCATGCTGCTGCTGGGCAATATGCGCGCCGAGGAACGGCTGGCCGCCTTCCTGCTGAACCTGACGCAACGTCTGCAGGCCCGCGGCTTCTCCGCCTCCAGTCTGGTGCTGCGCATGACGCGGGAGGAAATCGGCAGCTACCTGGGCCTGAAGCTGGAAACCGTCAGCCGCACCTTCTCCAAGTTCCAGGAGGACGGGCTGATGGAAGTCAAGCAACGCCAGTTGCGCATCCTGGACCAGGCCGGGCTGCAGGCCCTGGTGAACAACAGCCGCTGCTGACCGCGCCGCATGGGCGCGGCGCCGGCATCGCGATGCCGGCGGCTTGCAAGGCCATGCAGCACACGCATGCTGCACCGCAGCAGCAACGGCTAGCATGGCCCGCATGCGTCCTCAAGTCCTCATCATCGGCTGCGGCTTCGGCGGCCTGGAGGCGGCGCGCGCGCTGCGTGCCGCCGACGTCGACATCACCGTCGTCGACAAGACCAACCACCACCTGTTCCAGCCGCTGCTGTACCAGGTCGCGACGGCCGGGCTGTCGGCCCCGTCCATCGCGGCGCCGATACGCCATCTGTTCCGGCGCCAGCCCAATGTGACGACGCTGCTGGGCGAGGTCACGGCCATCGACGCCGCGGCGCAGACGGTCACGCTGCAGGACGGCGCGCAGCTGCGCTGGGACCACCTCATCGTCGCCGCTGGCGCCACGCACAGCTATTTCGGGCGTGACGACTGGGCGCGCTTCGCGCCGGGGCTGAAGACGCTGGACGACGCCTTCGAGATCCGCCGCCGCGTGCTGTTGGCGTTCGAGGCCGCAGAACGCGAGGCAAGCCGCGAGGACGACCCGGCAAAGCGCGCCGCGCTGCTGCAGTTCGTCGTGGTCGGCGCTGGCCCCACGGGCGTGGAGCTGGCCGGCACCTTTGCCGAGATCGCCCGCCACACGCTGCCGGGCGAGTTCCGCCACATCGACCCGCGCCAGGCCCGCATCATCCTCGTGGAAGGCAGCCCGCGCGTGCTGCAGACCATGCCAGAGACCCTCAGCGAGCGTGCCCGCGAGCAGCTCGCGGCGCTGGGCGTGGAGGTGCGCCTCGGCGCCCGCGTGACGGGTATCGACGCCGAAGGGCTGGATTTCACGACCGCCGCGGGGTCAGAGCGGCTGGCCAGCCGCTGCGTCGTCTGGGCAGCCGGCGTGGCTGCGTCGCCACTGGGCCGTGCGCTGGCCGCGGCCACCGGCTGCGCGCTGGACCGCGCCGGCCGCGTGGTGGTGCAGCCCGACCTCAGCCTGGCCGGCCACCCGCGCATCCAGGTCATCGGCGACCTGGCCGCCGCGCACAGCCATGCGCAGGGCCGCGAGCCCCGCCCGGTGCCCGGCGTGTCGCCCGGCGCCAAGCAGATGGGCCGCTGCGCCGCGGCCAACATCCAGCGCCAGTTGCGCGGCGCGGCCACCCTGCCCTTTCGCTACAGCGACTACGGCAACCTGGCCACCATCGGCCGGCACAGCGCGGTCGTGGACCTGGGCACGCCGGCCGGGCCGCTGCGCTTCTCGGGCTACTTCGCGTGGCTGTTCTGGCTGTTCGCCCACGTGTACTTCCTGATCGGCTATCGCAACCGCTTCGTCGTGCTGCTGGACTGGGCCTGGGCCTACTGGACCTATGACCGCGGCGCGCGCGTGGTGGCGGGGCCCGCCGGCCCTAGCGTGGCCAGCCCGGCGCCCGACGCGTCACCTGCCTCGCATCGTCCGGCTGGCTGACCAGCAGCAGCGCCACGCTGGCGCACAGCGCGCCCACGCCCCAGAAGATCAGGAAGCTGACGGTGTAGATGGCCTGCGGCGACAGCTCGATGGGCGCAGCGCCGAACCAGCGCAGGTCCTGCGGGTCAACGACCGAGAACACCAGCGCCTCCAGCACGCCGGCAGACAGGAAGGACGACCAGCCCGCGGCAAGAGCGAAGCGCGCGACCCGCGAGGGGCCGGCCGGACCATTCATCGCTTCACCCCGTCGGTGCCGGTGGCCGCATGGTTGCGCGCCGTCACGGCCGGCACGGCGTCGCGCAGCGACAGTGGCGGGTCGGGGTGACGGATGGCCAGCGTCACCGTGACGATGCTGGCCAGGATGACGGCCACGGGCCCGGCCACGACGAGCCAGACCATGGGCTCGCGCCAGGCCGAGGAAGTCTTGGGGTCAGGTGGGGTGGACATGGCAATCTCCCGCCGCATCAGCGCGGCACGACGAACGTGGATTTTTCGGCGACGCGGTCACCGCCGTCGCTGTGAATGACCCAGCGCATGGGCTGCGCACCGGGCTTGAGACCCGACAGGCTGTCCGGCGGCAGGCGCAGCGCGATGGTCACCCAGCGCGCCTCGGCGGGGCCGAGGCTGACCTCGGTGGCACTCGACAGCTGCAGACCCGGCAGGCCCTGGGCCTCCACCCGCAGGTGCTGTGGCCTCTCGGTCGCATTCATCAACTGCAGGCGGTAGATGTTCTCCACCCAGCCGTCCTCGATCTGGCGGGCCAGCGTGGCGCGGTCGCGCACCACGTCGACGCGGAAGTCGTGCCGGTTCCACAGACTCCACGCCACGGCGCCTCCCAGGCCCAGCAGCAGGCCGCCGTAGATCAGCACGCGCGGCCGCAGGATGCGGCGCCAGCGCTGGCCGCGCGAGAAGCCACGGGCCATGCCGTTCTCGGTGTCGTAGCGGATCAGGCCGCGCGACGTGCCCATCTTGTCCATGACGCCATCGCAGACGTCGATGCAGGCAGCGCAGCTGATGCACTCGTACTGCAGGCCCTCGCGGATGTCGATGCCGGTGGGGCAGACCTGCACGCACAGCTTGCAGTCGATGCAGTCGCCCAGCGCATGCGCCTCGCCCTTCTTGCGCAGGGCGTTGTGGCCGCGCGGCTCGCCGCGGGCGGGGTCGTAGCTGACGATGAGGGTGTCTCGGTCGAACATCGCGCTCTGGAAGCGCGCATAGGGGCACATGTACTTGCAGACCTGCTCGCGCATGAAGCCCGCGTTGCCGTAGGTGGCGAAGCCATAGAACAGCACCCAGAAGGCCTCCCAGGGCCCGAGCGCCAGGCCCGCCAGCTCGGCGCCCAACTCGCGGATGGGCGTGAAGTAGCCGACGAAGCTGAAGCCCGTGAACAAGGCCAGCGCGACCCAGGTCAGCTGCTTGCCGCCCTTGCGCCACAGCTTGTTCCAGCTCCAGGGCGCCTTGTCCAGCTTGAGCCGCGCGTTGCGGTCGCCCTCGAACCAGTGCTCGATGCGCACGAAGATCTCGGTGTAGACCGTCTGCGGACAGGCATAGCCGCACCACACCCGCCCAGCCACGGCCGTGAACAGGAACAAGCCGTAGGCCGAGATCAGCAGCAAGGCCGTCAGATAGACGAAGTCCTGCGGGTAAAGCACCAGGCCGAAGATGTAGAAGCGCCGCGATGCCAGATCGAACAGCACGGCCGGCCGGTCCCCCCAGGTCAGCCAGGGCAGGCCATAGAACACGAGCTGGGTGAGGGCCACCATGGCCCAGCGCCAGTTCGTGAAGCGCCCGCGCACGCTGCGCGGGTGGATCTTGTCCTCCGACTTGTAGAGGCGGATGACGGCTTCGGAATCGGCCATGGCGGATTACCGGGACAGGCCCCACACGTAGGCCGACAGCACGCGGATCTGCTCGGGCGTCAGCCGCTCGCCGTGCGCCGGCATCTGGTTGTGCTTGCCGCCGTTGACCATCGCGACGATGGCCGCCTCGCCCCAGCCGTGCAGCCAGACCTTGTCGGTGAGGTTGGGCGCGCCGAGCGCCGGGTTGCCCTTGCCGCCCACGCCGTGGCAGGCCGCGCAGGCACCGAACTTGGAGCGACCCAGCTGCGCGTACAGCGTGTTGTGCGGGCTGCCCGACAGCGACAGCACGTAGTGCGCCACGTTGCGCACGTCCTCGCTGCTACCCACCGCCGCGGCCATGGGCGGCATCATGCCTGCGCGGCCCTGGGTGATGGTCTCGCTGATGGTCTCGAAGCTGCCGCCCCACAGCCAGTCCTTGTCGGTCAGGTTGGGGAAACCCTTGCTGCCCTTGGCGTCGGCGCCGTGGCAGGTGGCGCAGTTGTTGGCGAACAGGCGTTCACCGATGGCGTGGGCGTTGGGGTCCTTGGCCAGTTGCTCGGGTGACTGCGACGCGAAGGCCGCGTAGACCGGCGCCATCGCCGCGCGCGCCTGGGCCTGGTCGGCGGCATGCTCGCCGACGCTGCTCCAGCCCAGCTTGCCGGCCACGCTGCCCAGGCCCGGGTACAGCGCCAGGTAGATGCCGGCAAACACCACCGTCAGCACGAACAGGCCCATCCACCATAGCGGCAGCGGGTTGTTCAGCTCGCGCAGGTCCTCGTCCCAGACGTGGCCCGTGGTGTTGTCCGCCGCCGACGGCTGGCGGCGGCTCGCGATGAGCAGCAGCACGATGCAGGCCAGCAGGCCCAGCACGGTGGCGGCGGCGACAAAGATGGCCCAGCCGTCGTTGATGAAGTCGCTCATTGCTCGTCCCCCTCAAGCGGCAGCTGCGCCGCGGCGTCGAAGCGACCGCGCCAAGCCCACACGACGATGCCGACGAAGACGGCCAGCGACAGCAGCGTCACCGCCACACGAAGTTCATTGATTCCCACGTTGGGCCTCCTTTTTCGCCGTTGCGGCGGCCGTGCCCAGCACTTGCAGGTAGGCCACCAGTGCGTCCAGCTCGGTCTTGCCGGCGGCGGCCTTGGGCGCATCCTGGATCTCGGCGTCGGTGTAGGGCGCGCCGAGCGTGCGCAGCGCGCTCATCTTGGCGGGCAGCGAAGCCGCATCCACCGGCGCCGTCTCCAGCCACGGATAGGCGGGCATGTTGGACTCCGGCACCAGGTCGCGCGGGTTGATCAGGTGGATGCGATGCCAGTCGTCGCTGTACTTGCCGCCCACGCGGTGCAGGTCGGGGCCGGTGCGCTTGCTGCCCCACTGGAAGGGCCGGTCGTAGACGAACTCGCCGGCCGTCGAGTAGGGCCCGTAGCGCAGCGTCTCGGCCAGCAGCGGGCGGATCATCTGCGAGTGGCAGTTGTAGCAGCCCTCGCGCACGTAGATGTCGCGGCCGGCGACCTGCAGCGCCGTGTAGGGCTTGAGGCCGGGGGCCGCCTGCGTGGTCGAGCGCTGGAAGAACAGCGGCACGATCTCGACGAAGCCGCCGACGAAGACGGTGGCCAGCACCAGCACGATCATCAGCAGATTGCTGGTCTCGATGCGCTGGTGGCCGGTATAGCGTTCAGTTTTTTGGCTCATGTCAGCTCTCTCAGGCGTGCGCCAGCACTTGGGGAATGCGCACCTGCTGCGGCTTACCCGCCTGCATGGTCTTGATGACGTTCCAGGCCATCACGCCCATGCCGCCGAGGTACAGCAGGCCACCGACGAGGCGGGTCACGTAGAACGGCCAGGTCGCCTTAACGCTCTCCACGAAGGTGTAGACCAGCGTGCCGTCGGGATTGACCGCGCGCCACATCAGGCCCTGCATGACGCCGGCGATCCACATCGCGGCGATGTAGAGCACGATGCCCAGCGTCGCGATCCAGAAGTGCAGCTCGATGGCGCGCTTGGAGTACATCTCCGTGCGGCCGTACATGCGCGGGATCAGGTGGTACAGCGCGCCCATGGAGATCAGGCCCACCCAGCCCAGCGCGCCGGCATGCACGTGGCCCACGGTCCAGTCGGTGTAGTGCGACAGCGCGTTGACCGTCTTGATCGACATCATCGGGCCCTCGAAGGTGGCCATGCCGTAGAACGACAGCGACACGATGAGGATCTTCAAGATGGGGTCGTCGCGCAGCTTGTGCCAGGCCCCGCTGAGGGTCATGATGCCGTTGATCATGCCGCCCCAGCTGGGCGCCAGCAGCACCAGACTGAACAGCATGCCCACGCTCTGCGCCCAGTCCGGCAGCGCCGTGTAATGCAGGTGGTGCGGGCCCGCCCACATGTAGGTGAAGATCAGCGCCCAGAAGTGGACGATGGACAGCCGGTAGCTGTAGACGGGGCGTTCGGCCTGCTTGGGGATGTAGTAGTACATCATCCCGAGGAAGCCCGCGGTCAGGAAGAAGCCGACGGCGTTATGGCCGTACCACCACTGCACCATGGCGTCCTGCACGCCGGCGTAGGCGGAATAACTCTTCCAGAAGCTGACCGGCAGCACCGCCGCGTTGACGACGTGCAGTAGCGCCACCGCGAGGATGAAACCGCCGAAGAACCAGTTGGCCACGTAGATGTGGCGGATCTTGCGCCTGCCCACCGTGCCGAAGAACACGATGGCGTAGGCCACCCAGGCGATGGTGATCAAGAGGCCGATGGGCCACTCCAGCTCCGCATACTCCTTGCCGCGCGTGAAGCCCAGCGGCAGCGTGATGGCCGCGCCGACGATGACGGCCTGCCAGGCCCAGAAGTGGAACCACGCCAGCTTGGGCGCGAACAGCCGCGTCTGGCCGGTGCGCTGCACGACGTGATAGCTGGTCGCCATCAAGGTGCAGCCGCCGAACGCGAAGATGACCGCGTTGGTGTGCAGCGGGCGCAGGCGCCCGTAGCTCAGCCAGGGGATGCCGAAGTTCAGCTCCGGCCAGGCCAGCTGTGCGGCGATGAAAACGCCCACCGCCATGCCCACCACGCCCCACAACACGGCGGCCAGCGCGAAGGCGCGTACCGGTCCGTCCTCGTATGTCGCCACGGCATCTTTTCCTGATGCAACCGGGGCTCTGTCGTTCGCCATCGCGACTCCTTCAGTCTGATGCAAACGATTCTTCTAGGGGGCGTGCCTAGGCGCCTTGATCCTCGTCAACCAGGATGCGTTCAGCCTCGTGCTCGAAGCCATCCAGCTGGCCGTCGTTCACGGCCCAGCCGAACACCGCGACGATGATCAGCACCAGCACGACCGAGAAGGGGATGAGCAGGTAGAGGATGTCCATCAGCGTGCCAGTCGTTGCGAGTTGAGGACGACGAGCAGCGAGCTGCACGCCATGCCCACGCCCGCCGCCAGCGGCGGCAGCCAGCCGGTCAATGCCAGCGGCACGCAGGCCAGGTTGTAGAGCGCCGCCCAGGCGAGGTTCTGGCGCAAGACGCGGCGGGTCTTCTTCGCCAGCGCCAGCGCCTGCGGGATGACCATCAGCCGGTTGGATAGCAGCAGCGCATCCGCCGCGCTGCGCGCCAGCATGGCGCCCTCACCCATCGCGATGCGCACGTCGGCCGCGGCCAGCACGGGGGCGTCGTTGATGCCGTCGCCCACCATCAGCACGGTCTCGCCGTCGGCCTGCCAGGCGCGCACGGCGGCCAGCTTGGAGGCCGGCGTGGCGC
>DASWWC010000044.1:0-45253 GCA_036401055.1 Roseateles sp. | reverse complement strand
TGGCGCTGCCCCTCATCGAGATCCTGCCCGCCCGCGACCCCGGCGCCGTGCGTGCGGCCTGGCGGGCGCTGCCGTCGGTGGACCTGGCCGTCTTCGTCAGCCCCAACGCGGTGCAGCAGTTCTTCGCGTTGGCCGGTGGTGCCGGCTGGCCGCCGCACACACTGGCGGCCTGCGTGGGCCCGGGCAGCGCGCAGGCGCTGGTGGAACACGGCGTGCCGGCGGCGCTCATCGTCCAGCCGGCCGCCGACGCGGCCGGCCTGGACTCCGAGCACCTGTGGCAGCAACTGCAGCCGCGCCGCGACTGGGCCGGCGCCCGCGTGCTGCTGCTGCGCGGTGACGGCGGGCGCGAATGGCTGGCCGAGCGGCTGGCCGCGGCCGGCGCCCGCACCGAGGCCGTCACCGTCTACCACCGCAGCGGCCCGCGCTTTGACGCCGCCGAGGAGGCCCTGCTGGCGCAAATCCTGGCGCAGCCGCGGGGCTTTGTGTGGCTGTTCAGCAGCGCCGAGGCCGTCGGGCATCTGGCCGACTACGCCGTGGCTGGCCAGCGCGCCATCGCCACCCATGCCCGCATTGCAGACGCGGCCCGCGCCGCCGGCTTCGCGCCTGTGGTTTTGGCGCGACCGGACCCGGAAGCGGTGACTCGGGCGCTGAAAGGCCTCTGACAGAATCGGCCGCACTGTGAGTGAGCTGAATTCCCCCGATACGGCGCTGCCGCCCGCGGCTGAGCCCGTGGTCCCGCCGCCCCCCGCCTCTTCCCCCTTGCCGGCCTGGCTGCCCTGGTTGCTGGCACTGCTGGGCGCCGCCGTGCTGCTGTGCGTGGTGCTGGCCTGGCAGAGCCTGTCGCGCCAGCAATCGCTGGAGCAGGAGCTGGTGCGCCGCCAGGAGGCCAGCCAGGCCCAGGCCACCGAGGCTCGCCTGGCCGCCAAGCAGTCAGGGGAGCTGGTGCGCGACACCGCCGCCAAGGTCTCGCTGCTGGAGGCGCGCCTGGCCGAAGTCGCGCTGCAGCGCGGCCAGCTGGAGGAGCTGATCCAGTCCATGTCCCGCTCGCGCGACGAGAACGTCGTCGGCGACATCGAGGCTGCCATTCGCGTCGCCCTACAGCAGACCCAGATCACCGGCAGCGCCGAGCCGCTGGTGGCGACGCTGAAACAGGCCGACGAGCGCCTGCTGCGCTACAAGCAGCCGCGTATGGAAGGCGTGCGCCGCGCCGTCGCGCGCGACCTGGATCGCGTGCGTGCCGTGGCCGTGGTGGACGTGTCCACGCTGACCATCAAGCTCGACGAGGTCGTGCGCGTGGCCGACGAGCTGCCGCTGATGTCGGGCGGCGACGTGGCGGTGCGCCCGCGCGAGGAGCGCCCCTCCGAGGTGGCCGCCCGGCAGCGCGAGCAGGCGCTGAAGCTGCAGCGCGAACAGGCCGCCGCGGCGGCCGACGGCAAGCTGGCGCTGTGGTGGTGGCAGGCGCGCCAGCAGCTGTCCAGCTGGACCGGCCTGGTCTGGGGCGAGGCGCGCATGCTGCTGCGCGTGACCCGCATCGAGCACCCCGAGGCCGCTCTGATTTCGCCCGACCAGAGCTTCTTCCTGCGGGAGAACCTCAAGCTGCGCCTGCTCAACGCCCGGCTGGCCTTGCTGAGCCGCCAGTTCGACACCGCACAAAGCGACCTGCGCGACAGCCAGGAGATGCTGAACCGCTACTTCGACATGCGCTCGCGCAAGGTGGCCGGCGTGGCCGAGCTGCTGCGTCAGGTGGGCGGCCAGGCGCGCCAGGTCAGCGTGCCGCGGCCCGACGACACGCTGGCCGCGCTGACCGCAGCCGCAGCGGGGCGCTGAGCATGCGCCTCGTCATCTGGCTGGTCCTGCTGTTCGTCGTCGCCGTCGTCGCGGCGCTGACGCTGGGTTCCAACGACGGCCTCGCCAGCTTCTACTGGGCGGGCTGGCGGCTGGACATCTCGCTCAACCTCTTCCTGCTGCTGCTGGTGGCCAGCTGCTTCGCGCTGGTGACGGCCATCCAGGCCATCGAGGCATTGACCACGCTGCCCAAACGTGCTCGCGAATGGCGGCTGGCGCAGCGCGAACGCAGCGCCCAGTTGGCCTTGCGGGAAGCGCTGGTGGAGTTCTTCGGCGCCCGCTTCAGCCGCGCGCAGAAGGCCGCGCAGAAGGCGCTCAACATCCAGTCCGCCACGCCCGAACTGGCCGCGGACCAGGCCTTCATGGCGCTGGCCCACCTGCTGGCCGCGGCCAGCGCCCATCGCCTGCAGGACCGGCGACACCGTGACGAGCAGCTGAGCCGCGCGCTGGACCTGGCCCGCCGCAGCGGTGGTGCCCGCGCCCACGAGGACGGTGCCCGCCTGCTGGCCGCCGAGTGGGCGCTGGACGACCGCGACGCCGCCCGCGCGCTGGGCCTGCTGGGCGAACTGCCGCCCGGTGTCGCCCGCCGCACCCAGGCGCTGCGTCTGCGCCTGCAGGCCTCGCGCCTGGCCCAGCAGCCGCTGGATGCGCTGCGCACGGCGCGCCTGCTGGCCAAGCACCAGGCCTTCTCCAAGGTGGCCGCGCAAGGCCTGTTGCGCACGCTGGCCTTCGAAGCGCTGGACGGCGCCCGTGACGTGGACCAACTGCGCATGGTCTGGCAGCAGCTGGACTCCGCCGACCGGCGCGATGCCCTGGTCGCCGCGCGCGCTGCCCAGTGCGCGGGACAGCTGGGCGCCCCCGACGATGGCCGCGGCTGGCTGCGCCCGTTCTTCGACGACCTGGCCGAGCAACAGCCGGACGAGCGCTCGGCGCTGGCCCATGCGCTGGTGCCGGTGCTGGCCGGCTGCGGCCCCGACTGGCTGCAGCGCCTGGAAGCGGCGCAGGCCCGCTTCCCGCGCGAGCGGGCGCTGGCCTATGCGCTGGGGCACGCATTGGCGGAGCGCCAGTTGTGGGGCAAGGCGCGCCTGATGCTCGAAGCCGTCGCGGATGACGTCGCCATGCCCAGCGCCGCACGCCGGCGCAGCTGGCTCGGCCTGGCGGCTCTGGCCGAGCAGGAAGGGGACGACGCGCGCCGCGCCCGCTGCTACGAGGCGGCAGCGCGGCTGCCTTGAAGGTCCGATGGCTCGGCAGGCCCGCGCGAAATTGCGAAAGTCTTGCCGAGTCTTCGGAATTCTGGCTATACTGTGAGGCTTCAGCGGCTGTAGCTCAGTTGGATAGAGTACTTGGCTACGAACCAAGGGGTCGTGGGTTCGAATCCTGCCAGCCGCACCAGAACAATAAAAAATGGAATGACGGGTTAGCCGTGGAAACAGCTAACCCGTTCTTCTTGGTGCCAAGATAGGCGCCCGATGGGTGAAGACGGGTGTTGCGACTTGCGAGTCGGGCCTCTGAAGCCTCATCACTGTCAGATTTAGCGGCTGTAGCTCAGTTGGATAGAGTACTTGGCTACGAACCAAGGGGTCGTGGGTTCGAATCCTGCCAGCCGCACCAACAACAAAAAAATCAACGGGTTAGCACCGACAGGCGCTAACCCGTTTTTCTTTGTCTGGTTCTTTCAGGACGGGACTACGTCCGCGCTGGTTGCTCGATCTCCAAGATCTGGCCGACCGCTGAGGGGCCCACCATCGCAGTGACGAAATCGATGAATGCTGTACAAATAAACAGTATTATGCGCTGTCGCTCACCGATGTGGAGTTCACATGCAGCTGAATCTGGAAGACCCCCAAAGCATCGTCCGCTGGTGGCGCGACTGCCCCGAGCGGCATTGGGTGTATCTCGAGGTGTTCGAGGCCAGGTCGCCGCAGTTCCGTGGGGCGATTCGCGAGGCGCGCCGTTCTATCGAGGCCGACGTCCTGTTCAGCCAGCGCCGGGTCGACGAGTTCGTGGATGCGACACAGGCCATCTGGGCTTCGTCGGCGTGGGACGGCGAAGCCGACGCCCAGGCGCCGGCTGATGAGGCCGAGCTTCATTGAACCGAGTGGCAGGCGTGCTGGCCGCGCGTGCAGAGATTCGCAGTTGCCGGGTGTGAGGTGCACACCAAGGCGTTCAAGCCCGGCGGCCTTGGGGTCGCCGGGCATTTTTTTGATTTTGACGCGTGGTCAGCGCGGCTCGGAGAAACGCGGCGCTGCGGCCGGCTGCCAGTCGCCGGCGGCGGTCTTTACGAAGCTGCCGCGCGCCTGTGCGTGCGGATGTAGCGGCGCTTCGTCCAGTGTCAGCATGTGAGCGAAGCAGGCATCGCTGCGTTCCAGCAGCGCGCACCACTCGTCGCGCGTCTTTTCGCGGAGGCGGCCGGCCATGCGCTCGCGCAGTGCTGGTCAGTGGTGCCAGTCGTGCGGCGCGGCAGTGTCCACATCGGCAAATCCCAGGCAGGTCCAGCGTGAAGTGGCGCTTGCCGCGTAGCAGCGCCGTGCCGGTGATGATCGCCTGCCGGCCAGCGCAGCGGTGGAGGAGGGCGCTTGCATTGGACAATCCTGGCATGAGCAAGGCTTTCACCAAGGAATCCGACGGGTCGGAAGACGATGACGACGGCCCGACGCTGCCTGCCCTGCCGACCGGTACGCGCAACTACATGACGCCGGCCGGCTATGCGCGACTGCGTGGCGAGTTCATGCAGCTCATCGATGTGGAGCGGCCCAAGATGGTGGAGACGGTGTCCTGGGCGGCCAAGAATGGTGATCGCTCGGAGAACGGCGACTACCTCTACGGCAAGAAGCGGCTTCGGGAAATAGACCGCCGCCTGCGCTTCCTAACCAAGCGGCTGGACATCGCCGAGGTGGTGGACCCCAGCGCCCACCATGGCAGCGAGCAGGTCTTCTTCGGCGCGACGGTGACCTACGCGAACGCCAAGGGCGACGAGAAGACCATCACCATCAAGGGCATCGACGAGTCCGACAGCCTGGCCGGCGAGGTCAGCTGGGTGTCGCCCATCGCGCGCACGCTGCTGAAGGCGCGCGTGGGCGACGAGCTCAATCTCGTCACGCCGGTGGGCGTGGAGAGGATCGAGGTCGTCGAGGTGCAGTACCCAGCGCCTAGCGCCGGGAGCTAATCAGGACTTCTTGGGCGCGGGTTTCAGCATCGCGTCGGCACGGGCCCTGTCATCAGGGCTGAGCTTGGCGGCGATGGTCGGTAGTGCCGCCGCAGCCTGCTCATGGCCCTGGGCCTTGGCCAGCGTGCACCAGGCGTAGGCCGCAGCCATGTCCTTGTCGCCGCCCTGGCCCTGGGCCAGCATGACGGCGAGGTTGAACATCGCGTCCGGCTGGCGGCCGCGGGCGGCGGCCTGGAAGAGCTGACGCGCGGTGGCGTAGTTCTGCGGCACCACCTCGCCCTGGTAGAAGAACGTGGCCAGCGCGTTCTGAGCTTCGACATGGCCCTTGACCGCAGCGTCCTTGTAGAAGCCGATGGCCTGCTCCGGTGCCCTGGGTGTACCTTCGCCCAGGTCCAGCATGCGGGCGTAGGCGTAGGTGGCGTCCAGATTGCCGGCGCGGGCCGCCGCCGCGTAGTAGGCGCCGGCCTTCTCCAGGTCCAGCGGAATGCCGGGCGGCTGCTTGGGGGCTTGGTGGTGATAGAGCTGCCCCAGCAGCAGCATGGCCGGCACATGGCCGGCGGCGGCCGAGGCCGTGAGTGCCTCGATGGCCTTGGGACCGTCTACCGCTGTGCCCACGCCGCTCACGTAGGCCTGGCCGATCAGCGTGTTGGCGGGCTCGAAGCCGAAGTCCAAGGCCTTGCGCCACAGACGCAGCGCTTCCTGGGGGTTGCGCTTGGTGCCCTGGCCGCTCAGCTGGATGCGCGCCAGCAGCAGCGTGGCCTCGATGCGGGTGTTGATCTGGTCGGGCTTCTTGGGGTCGTAGCGCAGCCGGTCATTGACCGGGTGGTAGCGGGCGCCGATGACCTCGTTGAGCCAGTCGATGGCCTTGGGCGTGCTGGCCGGTGTACCCAGGCCCAGCAGGTGCAGGCGGCCCAGCATCATGGCCGCCTCTTCGTAGCCCAGCTTCTTCCAGCCTTCCTCGAAGCGGGCGCGGGCCTCGACATAGTTGCCGGCCTCGTAGGCATCGAAGGCCTGTTGCAGCGATTTGTCCTTGCGGGCGATCCAGTTGCGACCGGCGGCAAACTTGCGGTCCGAGCCGGCACAGGCAACCGACGGCGTGGTTTCTATCTCCGGGGCCGCGGAGGTCGACGGGGAGGTGGATGCGGTTGCCGCACCGCCATCGGGGGCCAGATCGCTGAAGTCCTCCTCCAGCGAGCCGAAGCTGCGCAGATAGGCCAGCGTCACGTCGTCGTCGGCCGCGTTGTAGCCGCCCATGAAGCCGCAGGACGAGGCGAACTGGCTGGACAGCACCTTGTTCTTGGCCGCGATGACGGCGCTGGGGTCGATGCTGCGGGTCCGCTGACCCGAGACCTTGACCGCGCCCAGCGACTGCACGTCGGCGGGAGCCGTGGCAGGCGCAGGGGCCGGTGCGGGCGTCTGCTGCGCCTGCAAGGGCGCAGCAGCGAATGTTGAAGACAGAGCCAGGACGGCAAAAGCCGCCCGGCCCAAACTGAAGTTGCGCCGGACGGCTTGAGTCATCGTGTCTCCCTGTTGTTAGCGCGGGCTGCGGTAGGTCATGCCCACGTAGTAGGTGCGGCCGTAGTAGGCATCGGCGTAGATGCTCGGGATGCCGCCTTCATAAGTCTGGTAGCTGCCCGTGCTGGACTGCTTGCGCTCGCCGGTCAGGTTGCGCACATCGGCGAACAGTTCGATGCCGCTCTTGAAGCGGTAGGACACCTTGGCATCCACGAACGCGGTGCGCTTGGCGAAGTTGGGCGCGCCAGGGTTGTAGGGCACGCGCCAGCTGGAGATGCCTTCGCCCGGGAAGTTGTTGACCCCGAGACTGCTGTTGCTTGCCGGCGAGAAGGTCGACAGGCGGGAGGCCACCACCTGCTGCGCAACGCGGAACTGCAGCGCGCCGTCGTCGTACCACAGGGAGGCGTTGTACGAGTACTTGGGTTGCCCGAGCATGGGCAGGACTTCACCACTGATCTGGTCGATCATCGGCGCGCCACCCGAGTTGCGCAGGCGGCTGTAGTTGGCGTCAAAGCCCGTGTAGCGCAGCACGGAGGGCAGGAAGGTGAACGCCATCTTGGAGCCGAACTCGATACCGCGCCGCTTGCTCGGCGTGGTGTTGTCCCACTGGCTGAACGAGAACTCCAGATCGCGCAGCGGCGTGCCGGTCAGGGGGTCCAGGGCGTTGCTGCCCTCGAACAGTCGAACGTCCGAGCGGCCGACGCGCAGGTTGGGGGCGCCGACGACATCGCGCTGCACGAAGCCCGAGATCGACAGCGAGGTGTCGCGGTTGACATACCACTCCAGCGACAGGTTCTGGTTGATGGTGGTCTGCGGCTTCATGGCCGGGTTGCCGAAGATGCGGTTGCACCCTTGGTCGACCTGCGAGCCGTCTTCCTCGACCGGCAGGTCTTCGACGAACTGGCTCAATGTGCAGGTGATGCTGCCGTCCGCGACCGGAGAGACACGGCTCATCGGCAGGCGGGCGATCTGCTTGGCCCACGAGAAGCGGGTCACGAGCTTGTCCGGCACCGGCCACAGCGCCAGGTTCAGCGAGGGGCTGACATCGGTACGGCTGCCCTTGAAGTCGACGTTCTGGCTGACCTGGGCGGTCGTCACGTTGGTGGTTTGGCCATCGGCCTCCGTCCAGTTCGCGTTCTTGCGGATGGAGCGGAAGATCATGAAGCCGGTGCTCTCCATGTCGGTGCGCACCACGCGCACGCCGACATTGCCGGCCAGTTCCAGGCCGAAGGGCAGGGGGCGGTCGGTGAATGGCAGACGGTCGATCTCGAAGTCGGTCTGCAGGTAGCCTGCGGTCTGCTTGTCCTTCAGTCCGCTCTTGGGCATGTCATAGACCTTGCCGTCGCTGGCGGTGCAGGTGCGGAAGCAGTCCAGCGGCACGTTGAAACCGACCAACCGGTACAGCTTGTCGATGTCGATCTGGTTCCAGCCATTCAGCAGCGTGGCTGGGCGGTCCTTGGCGCCGCCGTAGAACTGGCCGCCCGGTGCCACGGTAATGGTCTGGCGCACCAGTTCCTGGAACTGTGCCGTGGTCAGCGTGGTGGTGCCGCCCACGGTGGCGCCCACGCCGGCGTCGTAACGCGGGTTCAGCACAGTGCCGTAGGCGCAGGGCTGGCCGCCCGCAGCCAGCGAGCCGGCCGTGTTCTCGCAGCCGATCACGTTCCAGCGGCCGGTCACTGATGGCGCGTAGACGCCGGGCACGTAGCCTGCCTGGCCGGCCGTGCCCACCGGTGCGACGAGCTCGCCGCCGCCGCCGGCCCACTTGGTGGAGCTGTAGTCGATCACCTGCAAGCCACTCTTCAGCGCGGTCAGGAACGGCAGCTTGTCGACCGTGTTGTAGGTCAGGTCGAGCTTGAGCTGCTTCTCGGTGTTCTCGTTGTCAAAAGTGTTGCCGCCGAGAACCGTGAGCTGGGTGTTGTTGGTGTACTGGGCCCGCTGCGCTGCCGTGTAGGCCGGCGTGAACACGGGGTTCCAGTTGTCGATGTTGATGGCCGCGCTGGCCACTGCGGGGTTCAGCGTCGCGTAGCCTGCCATGTTGCCCAGCTGGTCGATCGCCGCGCCGCCCGGCCGCGTGAAGTTCCACAGGCCATTGGGCTCCAGGTTGAAGTTGCCCACGCCGTACAGCGAGCTGAACGAAGCCCGGCGGTCATAGCGCAGGGCGGTGCCCTGGTTGTAGCTCGCCATGAACTTGGCACGCAGGCGGTCGTTGCGGTATTCGCCGCCGCCCTGCAAGGTCTTGTTCGTGGTGTCGATGGAGCTGAAGATGGTGTCGGTGCCGAGGAAGTTGCCGTCCGTCGAGTAACTCGTCACGTGGTGGGTGCTGTCCACCGTGTAGCCGGGCAGGAGGTTGGTGGTGGCGCCCTGGATCAGCGGCGCGTTGTTGACGCGCCAGACGTAGGTGCCGGGCAGCGCGGATCCCGAGGCGCCGGCCGTCAGCGTGCGGGTGTTGGTGGTCAGGTTGTCGGTGAACGTGCCGGCGCCGTTGATCACCGGGGCGCCGCCCATGCCCAGGAAGCCGACGATGTCATCCACATGGCGGCGGCTGCTGATGAACTTGCCGTAGACGGAGAGCTGGTTGTTGAACTTGTAGTCCAGCCGGATGTCGCCGCTGGTGCGGGTGTCATCGTTGGAGCGGAAGTTGTAGCGCGGGCCTGGTGACGCCGGCGTGTAGTCATTCCACTGGTTCAGGCAGCTCAGCTGCTCGTTGACGCGGGACTGGTAAGCGGCCGTGCGGCTGTTCGAGGCGTTGGTGCTGCCCGTCGTCGTGATGTTGGCCAGTTGCGCCGTCGTATACAGCGGGAATGCGGTGAAGCAGTCTGCCTTGGTCTGCGCCGCTGCCGACTTCTCCAGGATCTGCCGGGGTGTCAACGATGTGAACACGCCGCCCCCGGTGGTGTTCCACTGCGCAACCGGCACGTCAGCAGCACTGGGCAGCAGGGCATTCAGGCTGTTGGCGTAGGAGTAGGTCTTCTCGGGCGAGTTGTCGAAGTCGGCCAGACGCACCAGGCCTTGTGTCGAGTTGCTGCCACCCTGGCTGATCTGGTGGTTCTCGCGGACGGTTCTGGCGCGGTTCAGGTTGACCATGACGCCCAGCTTCTTGTTGAAGAACTTGTCCGTCCAGATCAGGTTGGCGTCCGGCGTCGTCTTCGTGGCCACGTCGCTCTTGCTGGCGGCCAGTCGGAACGAGTAGTAGGGCTTGTCGAAGTCCAGGCCGTTGCGCGTCTCGATGATGACGCTGGCGCCCAGGGAGCCCTGGGTCATCGAGGCCGTGGAGCCCTTGACGATGTCCACGCTCTTGATCAGGTCGGACGACAGTTCGCGGAATTCCGTGCCGCGACCGTCGCCACCGCCCAGCAAGTTGGTGCCCGCGCCAGAGGCCACGCCAACGCCGTCCATCTCGACGCGGGTCGATTCCGGGCCGTTGCCGCGGATATCGACGCTGACGCCTTCGCCGAAGTCACCGCGCTCCAGCGCCACGCCGGCGATGCGCGAGATGGCTTCGCCGATGTTGCGGTCCGGGAAGGCGCCGACGTCCTCGGCCACGATGGAGTCCTGGACCGTGGCCGCATTCTTCTTGCGATTGATGGCCGACTGCTGCGACTGGCGCGTGCCGACGACCAGCACGGTCTCCAGTTCGTTCACCGGCGCCTTGGCCTTCACCTCGGCGGGCTTGGCGGCCGCCGCCGGGGCGGAGGCTGCGGCCGCCGGGGCGGCGGCCGTCTGGGCCAGGGCGGCCTCGTGCGCCATCAGGGCGAGGGCGAGGGAAACGGCGGCGCCGACGCGATCACGGCGCGGCACGAAAAGGCTGGATTGGGTCACTGGGGTCTCCGCTGCCGGTCGGGGCCGGCCATCGTTGTAGTCAAGGGTCCATGCCCTGGCAGGCGGCCAACCCCGCAGGTGGCGGGGCGGCAGGCCTGGGCGGCGGAGATCTTCTTGGGTCACTCCACCGTGGGCGCGGAGCGGACCTTACGCAGCTGGTTACAACGCGAGAAATACGATTTCGCCGTTTTTCTATATGTCAACGGAATACCGGGGGCGGAAACACTGGTTAACCCGTGGAGGCAAACAGAAACACTCACGGCCGTGATTGGGCGCCGTGCGTGGATGCAACGGTTACGCCCGGTTCGAGCGGCCTAGGGGGCTGTTCGAGCGGCGTGCGCAGGCGTGTTTGCGCCCACCAAACTGCGCCGCCCGATGGGCTGCCAGCGCGTGGAACGAGTGCTCAGGCGTGGGCCTTGGCCCGCGACACCCGCTGCACGGCCGGTGCCCGGCGCAGCACCCGCAGCACATCGGCCAGGTGCAGGCGGTCGCGCACGGCGATCAGCAGGTTCATCTCGGCCGTCTCTGCCGCGTCGCTCAGGGGCGCGTCGTTGCCCATGGCGATGTGGGTGATGTCGGCCTCGGCCTGAGCCACCGCCTGCGCCACCTGGGCCAGCACGCCCTTGCCGTTGCTCAGCAGCAGCGTGATGCCGGCCTCGAAACTGCGCGTCAGCTCCTCGGCCCACTCGACGCGGATCCAGTGTTCGCTGTCGCGCAGGTACAGGCGTTTACCGACCTGGCAGTCGCAGGTGTGCACGACCAGGCCCTCGCCGCGACCCAGGTAGCCACGCACCTCGTCGCCCGGAATGGGGCGGCAGCAGCTGGCCAGTTGCACGGAGGCACCTTCGCTGCCGTCGATGGTGATGCTGGCCGCGGCGACGGGCGCTTCGGTGAAGCGGCCACGCGTCAGCGCCAGTGCATCGGGCCGCTGGCCTTGCTCGGCCATCAGGCGGGCCAGCTTCTTGGCGATGATGGCGGCGATCTTGCGGCCGGCGCCAATGTCCATCAGCAGCTGTTCGGTGCTCTCGGTACCGGCCCAGGCGGCCAGCTCGTGCCAGATCGGCGCGGCCGGGTCGTCCAGCTCCAGGCTTGGCAGGCCCAGGCCCTCCACGCGCATGGCCTGGGCCAGCATCTTCTCGCCCAGCTCGCGGGATTCCTCCTGCTCCAGGTCCTTCAGGAAGTGGCGGATCTTGGAGCGCGCCCGGCCGGTGCGCACGAAGCTCAGCCAGGCCGGGTTGGGGCTGGCGCCGGGCGCAGTGACGATCTCGACTATGTCGCCGCTCTTCAGCTCGGCGCGCAGCGGCACCGCCTCGCCGTTGACCTGGGCCGCCACGCAGTGATCGCCGACGTCGGAGTGGATGGCGTATGCGAAGTCCACCGGCGTCGCGCCCTTGGGCAGCGCCATGATCTTGGACTTGGGCGTGAAGACGTAGATGGAGTCCGGGAACAGGTCGATCTTGACGTGCTCCAGGAACTCGTTGGCGTCGCGCGTCTCGTCCTGGATGTCGATGAGGCTCTGCAGCCAGCGCGCGTTGGCCTGCTGCGCGATCAGCGCCGAGGCCTGCTTGCCGCGGCTCTTGTAGATCCAGTGCGCCGCCACGCCCTGCTCGGCGATCTGGTGCATGCCCACGGTGCGCAGCTGGAACTCCAGCGGCGTGGCCAGCGGCCCCATCAGCGTCGTGTGCAGCGACTGGTAGCCGTTGTCCTTGGGATTGGCGATGTAGTCCTTGAAGCGGCCCGCCTGCGGCTTGTAGAGCTGGTGCAGCACGCCCAGGGCCGTGTAGCACTGCAGCGGTTCCTCGGTCAGGATGCGAAAGCCGAAGATGTCGCTGACCTGGGCGAAGCTCATCAGGCCCTTCTCGTGCATCTTCTTGTAGATGGAGTAGACCGTCTTCTCGCGCCCCTGCACCTCCACGCGCAGGCTGGCCTTGGCGTAGGCGGCGCGGATCTCGCCCTCGATGCGCGACACCAGATCGCGCCGGTTGCCGCGCGCCTTGGCCACAGCCTTGCTCAGTGCCGCGTAGCGCCAGGGGTGGAAGTACTGGAAGGACAGGTCTTCCAGCTCGCGGAAGGTCTGGTTCAGCCCCAGGCGGTGGGCGATGGGCGCGTAGATGTCGAAGGTCTCGCGCGCGATGCGGCGCGCCTTGTGCGGCGCCATCGCGCCCATGGTGCGCATGTTGTGCAGCCGGTCGGCCAGCTTGATGAGGATGACGCGCAGGTCCCGCGCCATCGCCAGCAGCATCTTGCGGAAGGACTCGGCCTGCGACTCCTCCTTGGTGGAGAACTGCAGCTTGTCCAGCTTGGTCAGGCCGTCCACCAGGTCGGCGGTGGTGGCGTCGAACTTCTCGATCAGCTCGGCCTTGGACACGCCGCAGTCTTCCACCACGTCGTGCATCAGCGCCGCCATCAACGCCTGCGCGTCCAGCCGCCACTCGGCGCAGATGCCGGCGACGGCGATGGGGTGGGTGATGTAGGGCTCGCCGGTGGCGCGTTTCTGGCCCAGGTGGGCCTCGTCGGCGAACTTGTAGGCCTCGCGCACGCGCTTGACCTCGGCCTTGCTCAGGTAGCCGAGCTTGGGGGCGAGCGCGTCAAAGGAGGCAGCTTCCGCCGGCGTGGGCGGAGCCTTCTCGCGCAGCCCGGGCAGCGTGAACCAGGCAGTGAGGGAGCGTTGGGCCATAGGCTCCCGAATTTATCCGAAGCCGCAAAGGCAACGGGCGTCCAAGGACGCCCGTTTGAGGTTCGGAAGCAGCCGACTTAGACCGGCACCTTGCGCAGCATCTCCACGCCAACCTCGCCGGCAGCGATCTCGCGCAGCGCGGTCACGCCGGGCTTGTTCTTGCTCTCGATGCGGGGGCTGTGGCCCTGGCTCAGCATGCGCGCACGGTAGGTGGCGGCCAGCACCAGCTGGAAGCGGTTGGGGATCTTGGTCAGGCAGTCTTCGACGGTGATGCGGGCCATGGTTTTCCTTGGGTAAAGCGCGATCAGGGCAGATCGAGCGCCTGAAAGACGGCAGAGCGGTTGCGCCGCTGAGCCGCGTATTTTAGCCGCTGCGCGTGGACGATGGTTTTCAGGTCGAAGACGGCGGTGTCAAACACCGCATTGACGACGACGAAATCGAAGTGCTGCGCCTGGGCCACCTCGACGCGCGCGGCGTTCATGCGCTTGGCGATGACCTCGGGCGCCGTGTCGCCGCGGCGGTTGAGCCGCAGGCGCAGCTCGTCCCAGCTGGGCGGCAGGATGAAGATCAGCACGGCATACGGGAACAGCTGCTTGATCTGCAGCGCGCCCTGGTAGTCGATCTCCAGCACCACGTCCTCGCCGTGCTGCAGGCGGTCCTCGATGCCGGCGCGCGAGGTGCCGTACAGGTTGCCGTGCACCTCGGCCCACTCGAAGAAGTCGCCACGGTCCGCCATCGCGCGGAACTCGTCGGGTGCGATGAACCAGTACTCGCGCCCGTGCTGCTCCTGGCCGCGCGGCGCGCGCGAGGTGTGCGAGATGGACACGGCCAGCTTGGAGTCCAGCTCCAGCAGAGCTTTCACGAGGCTGGATTTGCCCGCGCCACTGGGCGCGGCGACGACGAAGAGATTGCCGGGATATTCCATGGGTGCGTGAGGCGCAGGCTCCGACGGGGAGCGCAGCGCCGGTCAAATCGACACTTTAACCAGGCCCGTGCCGGCTCAGCCCGCCAGCCCCAACAGCCGTCCGCCCTGGGACAGCGTCAGGCCCAGCAGCGCGCAACCCCCCAGCACCGGCATCACGCCCAGCTTGAAGCGGAACAGCGCCAGGCCTGCGCCCAGGGCCATGCAGGCCGAGACCCAGTCGAAGCGGCCGGACCCGCCCTCGGGCCACAGCACATGCCAGGCGAAGAACACCGCCAGGTTCAGGATGACGCCCACCACGGCGGCCGTGATGGCCGTCAGCGGTGCGGTGAACTGCAGCTTGCCATGCGTGGACTCGATCAGCGGCCCGCCCGCCAGGATGAAGACGAAGGACGGCAGGAAGGTGAAGAAGGTGACGACGCAGGCCGCTGCGGCGCCGGCAATAAAGAGGGCGTCCGGCCCGAAGAATGCCTTCGTCCAGCCGCCCACGAAGCCGACGAAGGCCACCACCATGATCAGCGGCCCCGGCGTCGTCTCGCCCAGCGCCAGGCCGTCGATCATCTGCGCGCCGGTCAGCCACTGGTGCTGCTCCACGGCGCCCTGGTAGACATAGGGCAGCACCGCGTAGGCGCCGCCGAAGGTCAGCAGCGCGGCCTTGGTGAAGAACCAGCCCATCTGCGCCAGTGCGCCGTGCAGGCCCTGTGTCAGCGCCAGCACCGCCATCGCGGCGACCCACAGGCCCAGGCCCGTGGCGAGCACGCGCATCAGCCGGCCGCGGCTGAAGCGGGCGTGCGGCGGCGTGGGCGTGTCGTCGTCGATGACGGCCGGCCCCCAGCTGTGCGGCGCCGAGCCTTGGCCGCCCCCTGGCGCGAAGACCTGTGGCGCCCGCCTCCCGCCGAAGTGGCCGATGAGGGCCGCCCCCAGCACGATGAGCGGGAAGGGCGCACCGAGTGCAAAGATGGCGACGAAGGCGGCTGCCGCGATGCCCCACAGCCAGCCGTTCTTCATTGCCCGCGTGCCGATGCGGTGCGCGGCGTGCACGACCAGCGCCGTCACCGCCGGTTTCAGGCCGTAGAAGATCCCGGCCACGACCGGCAGCTGACCCCAGGCCAGGTAGACCCAGGACAGCGCGACGAGGATGAACAGCGACGGCAGCACGAACAGCGCGCCGGCCACGAGGCCGCCCCAGCTGCGGTGCATCAGCCAGCCGATGTAGGTGGCCAACTGCTGGGCCTCGGGGCCGGGCAGCAGCATGCAGTAGTTCAGCGCATGCAGGAAGCGCTTCTCGCTGATCCAGCGGCGGCGCTCCACCAGTTCCGTGTGCATGATGGCGATCTGGCCGGCCGGTCCGCCAAAGCTGATGAAGCCCAGCTTGAGCCAGAAGCGCAGGGCTTGCCGGAATCCGACAGGGTCGTGTGGCGAGGTGATGGCGGGATCTCCAGGGGGCGGCAGCCCGCAATGTAGGGCCGACGCGGCCGGCAGCGGGCATCGCTGAGCTGTAGCGTTAAGATGAGAATAATTCTCATTCTTGCGTTTCCATCATGAACTTGCGCTCCCGCGCAACCGGCCGCACCGGCCGGCTGCCCCTGGTCTTGTCCGTCACTTCCATGGCCGCTGCCGTGCTGGCTACCGCTACGGCCCATGCCGCCGAGCCCAGCCTGTTGGACGCCGTGGTCGTCAGGGGCGAGCGGCAAAAGAGCTTCGCGCCGACGTCGGTGCAGGTGGGCGCCTTCCGTGACCAGGACCCGCTGGACGTGCCGCTGACGAACAGCGCGATGTCGCGCGAGCTGCTGGATGCGCAGGGCGCGCAAGGCCTGTTCGATGCGCTGCGCAACACGGCCGGCGTGACGCGCTCCCAGGTCAGCGGCTCCACCTACGACAACCTGTCCATCCGCGGCATCCTGGTCGAGAACCGCGGCAACTATCGGCTCAACGGCAGCCTGCCGGTCATCAACCTGATCGACATCCCGCTGGAGAACAAAGAGCAGGTGGAGGTGTTGAAGGGCGCGTCGTCCATGTACTACGGCATGGTGCCGCCGTCGGGCATCGTCAACTTCGTCAGCAAGCGCGCCGGGCTGAAGCCGGTCACGTCGCTGACCACCACCGTCAACGAGCATGGCGGCCTGAAGGCCCATGTGGACCTGGGCCGGCGCTTCGGGGACGGCGACGCCATGGGCCTGCGCGTGAACGCCGCGGCCAGCCGTGAGGAGAACGGCATCCGCAACTACCAGGGCCACCGCGGCCTGCTGGCGGCGGCTTACGACTGGCGGCTGTCGCCGGGCGCCAACTTCAAGCTGGACCTGGAGCACTACCGCAAGAACGTCAGCGAGCAGGCCGCCATCACGCTGCCGGCCGCCGTCGGCGGCGTGCTCACCCTGCCGCGCGTGCCGGACAACAAGACCAACCTGGGCGCCGACTGGGCGCGCTACGACGCCCAGGCCACCAATGCGCTGGCGCGTGGCGATTTCGCGCTGGGCGAGGCCTGGGTCGTCAGCGTGGAGACCGGCCGCGCCAAGACCAGCCGGGACCGCGTCTACACCACCTTCCAGAACTACAACAACGACACCGGTGCCGGCCGCGTCAACGTGTCGGTGCTGAAGGGCCAGGCCTACACCAACACCAATCACCGCGTGGAAGCCATCGGCCGCTTCGACACTGCCGGCTTGCAGCACGAGCTGACGCTGGGCGCCAGCTACAACCGCCGCGAGTCGGCCGGCTGGCGCAGTGGCAGCGCGCAGGCGGCGCAGAACCTCTACGCGCCCGTGGACATCGCCGAGATGAACCCCACGCTGGCGCAGGCAGGCTATCCGTCGGAGATCCGCGACCGCGGCATCTACGTGTACGACCGCATCGCCGTCGGCCGCGACTGGCAGCTGCTGGGTGGCGTGCGCCAGACCCGCTACCGCAGCGTGTCGCGCAACGCGACTTCCGCCACCACCTACACGGCCGACAAGCTCACGCCCAATGTGTCGCTGATGTGGAAGCCCACGGCCGACCTCAGCGTCTACGCCAGCCTGCTGCGCGGGCTGGAGGAAACCGGCACGGCGCCGCTGTCGGCCAGCAATGCCGGCCAGGTGCTGGCGCCGGCCGTCAACAAGCAGGCCGAGGTTGGCGTGAAGGCGCGGCTCGCGAAGACCGTGCTGCTGCAGACGGCGCTGTTCGAGATCCGCCGCCCGCAGACCACCACGGTCAGCGGTGTGTTCCAGGTGGGCGGCCTCAGCACCTACCGCGGCCTGGAAACCTCGGCCAGCGGCGAGCTGGGCCGCGACCTGTCCATCGTTGCGTCCGCCGTGCTGCTGGATGCCGAGATCTCGCGCGTGGGTACCAGCAACGCGAGCGAACTCGGCAAAACACCCGAGAACACGCCCAAGCAGACGCTGAGCCTGTTCGGCGAATACCGCGTGCCGCAGTGGCCGGGCCTGTCGCTGAACGCGGGTGTCTACCGCGTTGGCAAACGTGCGGTGAACAACAGCAACCAGGCCTGGATCCCGGCCTACCAGACCCTCTCGCTGGGCGCGCGCTACCAGACGCAGTGGGCCGGCCAGGGCCTGAACCTGCAGGCCAACCTGGACAACGCGGCCGACAAGGATTACTGGAGCACCGCGGGCAACGGCTTGCTGGGCGTGGGCGCGCCGCGCACGCTGCGCGTGACCGCCAAGCTGGACTTCTGACCGCCATGTCGCTGCCGAGCTTGCGGCGGGCCTGGCTTTGGCTGCATCGCTGGACCGGCCTGACGCTGGGGCTGCTGCTGGCGCTGGCGGCACTGCTGGGAGCGCTGTTGACGGTCGCCCGGCCGTTGGACCAGATCGCCCACGCGCAGCTGTTTCGCGTGCCGACGCCCGCCGCCGTGCCCGCGGCCCTGGAGCCGCTGCGCGAGCGTGTGGCCGCCGAGTTCGGCCCGCAGGCCACGCTGACGCTGCGCCCACCGCGCGAGGCGGATGAAAGCCTGCGCGTGCTGGTCAAGAGCCCCGCCTGGGAGGGCACGCTCTACATCGACCCGGCCAGCAACGCCGAGCTGGGCCGGCGCGGCGAGGCCGAGGGCTTCGTTAACCTCGTGTTCGAACTGCACAGCGCGCTGCTGCTGGGCGACACCGGCAAGGCGGTGCTGGCCAGCGTGTCGCTGGCCTACCTGGCGCTGCTGCTCACCGGCCTCATCCTGTGGTGGCCGCGCACGCGGGCGCAGTGGAGGCACGCGTTCGGCCTGAAGCTCGACAAGGGCGCCACGCGCGCGCTGTTCGACCTGCACCGGCTGGGCGGCACGGTGCTGGGGCTGTTGATCGCCGTGTCCGTCGCGACCGGCGCGTGGATGGCTTGGCGGCCGCTGGCGCAGTGGGTCAGCGGCCTGGCCGGGCAGACGGCCGTGAAGCCGCCCAAGGTCGGCAAGCCGCAGGGGCCGCGGCAGGCGCTGGACACCCTCGTCGCCAAGGCCCGCGCGCAGTGGCCCGACGCCACGGTCGGCTATGTGCAGCTGGGCGCCAGCGACGACCGGCCCGTGCGCGTGCGTCTCAAGCTGATCGACGACCCGCATCCCAACGGGCTCAGTTCGGTCTGGCTGCATCCGGTCGACGGGCGGGTGCTGCTGCAACGCCGCTGGAGTGAGCTGGACCCCGGTGGCCGGGCCACGGCCTGGATCTACCCGCTGCACACGGGTGAGCTGGGCGGCCCCTGGCACATCGCCGCCACCGGGCTGTCGGGCCTGGCGCTGTTCGGTCTCGGCGTCAGCGGTGCCTGGCTCTGGTGGCGGCGCCGACGCTAAGCAAAACTTCACGCCGCCTGAATTCGCTCGCGAGATTGATTGATGAACCGCTTCCAGTCGGGGTAATCTAGCCCCGTACCGTTTGTCTCCTCCACCCGCTCAGCGGTGGATTCCACCCTTCGGACCGCTCCGCGGCCGAAGGGATTTTTTATTCCATCGCCAAGAACTCGATGTCCTGGCGTGCGACGGCGATGCGATGCGATGCGGCGCGTCACGGCAAGGCTGGGCGCTGCGTGTTCGACAAGGCGGCGTGTTTGACCGCCCGGCGCGAGGGCTGCTGACGTATTTCGTCAGGGGGCGCTGCCTAACATGGCCGTCACGACACCCCAGCAGGAGCAAGGATGGAAACGAATGAACTGCACCGTGGCCGGCTGATCGACCATCTGCAACTGGTCGTCCGTGACCTGGAAGCCAGCTACCGTTTTTACGCGGCGGTCTTCAAGGTGCTGGAGATCCCCATCGGCGACAAGAACGACGAGTACTTCTGGGCCGACGAGCTGTTCGTGTCCACGGCCGACAGCAAGGCCGCCCAAGGCGAGCTGACCGGGCGGGTGCACCTCGCGTTCCAGGCCAGGGATCGTGCCGCCGTCGATGCCTTCCATGCTGCCGCGCTGGCCGCCGGTGCGAGGGACCACGGCTCGCCCGGTGAGCGTTCCTACCATCCGGGCTACTACGCTGCCTTCGTGCTGGACCCCGATGGCAACAACATCGAGGCCGTCTTCCACGGCGAGGCCCGGCGCAGCGCGGCGTCGGTCAAGGTGACGTTCTGAACCGCGAACGCACCATCTGCTCGGGCGCTCCTGGCTTCGATCACAGCGCTCAATGCAGCAGCGATGCCCGCGCGTCCATGAAGCTCATCGGCCGGCCCAGGTGGTAGCCCTGGGCCTTGGCGATGCCCAAGGCGCGGACGGCTTGCAGCTCCGCCTCGGTTTCCACGCCCTCGGCCACGATGCCACAGCCGGTTTCCGCGGCAAAGCCGCACAGCGCGGCAGCCAGCGCGCGGCGCGCGCGATCGACGTCGATGGAGCGCGTGATGCTGTTGTCCAGCTTCACGATGTGCGGGTGCAAGTTCAGCACATGCCGGAAGCTCGCATAGCCGGCGCCTGCATCGTCGATGGCGATGCGCAGCCCCGCCCGTTGCAGTGGCGCCATGGCCTCGGCGATGTCCTCGTAGCGCTCGATCGCCTGGTGCTCGGTGACCTCGACGACGATGCGCTCCAGCGGGTGGCCGCCCAGCGCATCGGCGAGTGCGCCCCTGACGATGGTCTCCGGTGACGCGTTCACCGTGACGTAGATGTTGGGTGGTAGATCGGCCAGGCTGGTCATCGCCATGCGGATGGCCTTGCTCTCCAGCTCAACCGCCCGACCCACCCGGCCCGCCTCCGCAAACCAGATGTCCGGCGTGCGGTAGGGGTCGGAGGCGAATCGGGCCAGCGACTCGAAGCCCGCCACCCGGCCCGTGCCCACGTCGACGATGGGTTGGTACACCATGCGCAGGCCGTCGGCGTGCAGCATTGCGTCTATGCGCTCCTCGACCTGCCGCCGGGCCTGCTGCTGCTCGAGATCCGTCTGGATCTGGCTGGCGGCCATGTCTGCGAAGACGCGCATGACGTGCAGGTCACGCTCCGTCAGCGTGATGTTGGGCCTGTGGCTGAAGCAGCAGAAGGTGCCGTAGACACGGCCGTCCAACAGCTGAATGGGCACGCTCAGGTGAGCGCCGACGGGCACGGCCCGGGTGGCCGCGAGCTTCAGGGCCTCGACGTTGGCGCAGGCGTCGGGAATCAGCTCGGGCAGACGGCCGTCGACAACGCGCAGGCAGTAGCTCTCCTCCAGTGGATCGGAATCGCCCGGCTTGATCGCGAGAGAGGACTCGCCGATCTCGACATGACGAAAGACCCGTCGTCCGTCCTGGAACTGGGAAATGAATGCGACGTCCATGCCCATGTGTTGGCGGATGGACTGGAGCATGCGGTCCAGAGAAGGGCGGGATGCCGATGTGGACGGGGACATCCCGGCGAGACCGGCGGCAGCGGCCGCAAGGGGCGAACTCATCATCGACCTCCTCAAGGTGGGCGAGCCGGCGCATCGCTCCGACGGAGCCGGGAATGCCGGGCAAGGCTAACCGTCTTTGCAGTGGGTAGCAACCGCGGCGGGCCACAGGTCACCGGGTTATCGACCGGCGCCCTTCGTCACCCGGCATTACATCGAGGTACCGGCCTACGATCTCCCTGCAATCCCGCCGCTGACCGCGATTCCTCATGAGCTACACGCCCGCCTTGCAGCGCTACGACCGCCAACCCTATCGCCGCAGTGGTCGCAGCGGCCTGTTGCTGCCCACGCTGTCACTGGGCCTGTGGCACAACTTCGGCGATGTCGACCGCTACGACACCGCGCGCGAGATGGTGCTGGGCGCCTTCGACCGCGGCATCACCCACTTCGACCTGGCCAACAACTACGGCCCGCCGCCAGGCTCGGCCGAGACCACGATGGGTCGGCTGCTGCGCGAAGACCTGCACGCCTACCGCGACGAGTTGGTCATCTCCACCAAGGCCGGTTACCGCATGAACCCGGGCCCCTACGGCGAGTGGGGTTCGCGCAAGTACATGCTGGCCAGCCTGGACGCGAGCCTGAAGCGGCTGGGCCTGCCCTACGTCGACATCTTCTACTCCCACCGCCCCGATCCGCACACGCCGCTGGAGGAAACCATGGGCGCACTGGACCAGGCGGTGCGCAGCGGCCGGGCGATCTACGCCGGCGTCTCCAACTACTCGGTCGAGCAGACCCGCGAGGCCAGCGCCATCCTGCGCCGGCTGGGCACGCCCTGCGTCATTCACCAGCCACGCTACAACATGCTGGACCGCCATATCGAGGGCGGTCTGCTGCAGACGCTGGCCGACGAGGGCATAGGCTGCATCGCGTTCTCGCCGCTGGCGCAGGGCATCCTGACCGAGCGCTATCTCGCCGCCGCCATCCCGGCGGACTCGCGCGCGGCCAAGGGTGGTTTCCTGAAACCCACCGACATCACGCCCGGCAAGCTTGCCGCCGTGCGGGCGCTGAAGGAACTGGCCGATGCGCGCGGTCAGACGCTGCCGCAGCTGGCGCTGAGTTGGGTGCTGCGCCATCCGGGCATGACGTCGGTGCTGATCGGCGCCAGCCGGTTGGCGCAGATCGATGACGCGCTGGGTGCGGCCAACGGGGCGCCGCTGACGGATGAGGAGCTGGCGACCGTGGAGCGGGCGCTGGGCCTGGTGCAGTCACAGGCTTAGCGCTCGCCATCAGGGCCCGGGGGCCGCCGCCAGCAGCTGCCGGCGCGTCCCGTGCCAGCGCCACACGCGCGGCAGCAGCAGCACGGCGGCGAGGATGACCAGCAGGCCCAGCGACAGCGGCCGCTCGACGAACACGCTCCAGTGGCCGCTGCCAATGGACAGCGCGTTGCGCATCTGCGCCTCGGCCAGCGGGCCCAGGATCATGCCCACCACGACCGGTGCGGTGGGAAAGTCGAAGCGCCGCATGACGACGCCCAGCAGGCCCAGCGCCAGCATCACGTAGAGGTCGAACGCGCTCTGGCGCATGCCGTAGACACCCACCGTCGCGAAGATCAGGATGCCTGCGTACAGCTGCGGGCGCGGGATCTTCAGCAGCTTGACCCACAGGCCCACCAGCGGCAGGTTCAGCACCAGCAGCATCACGTTGCCGATGTACAGCGACGCGATCAGCGCCCACACCAGCGTCGACGACGTGGTGAACAGCTGCGGGCCGGCCTGGATGCCGTAGTTCTGCAGCGCGCTGAGCAGGATGGCGGCGGTCACCGACGTCGGGATGCCCAGCGTCAGCAGCGGCACCAACGTGGCCGTCACGGCTGCGTTGTTGGCGGCCTCGGGGCCGGCCACGCCTTCGATGGCGCCGGTGGTGCCGAACTCGTCCTTGTGGGCGCTGAGCTTGCGCTCGGTGGCGTAGCTGAGAAAGGTCGGGATCTCCGAGCCGCCCGCCGGGATGGTGCCGAACGGGAAGCCGATGACGGTGCCGCGCAGCCAGGCGGGCCAGGAGCGGCGCCATTCGCGGCGCGTCATGTGCACGCTGCTGAGCTTGTTCAGGTCCTGCGTGCTGCGGCCCTCGTACAGCGCGGTGTACAGCGTCTCGCCGACCGCAAACAGGCCCACGGCCACCAGCACGGTCTCGATGCCGTCCATGAACTCCGGCACGCCGGCGGTGTAGCGCACCTGGCCGGTGATCTGGTCCAGCCCCACCAGGCCCAGCGCGAGGCCGATGAACAGTGCGGTCAACCCGCGCAGCGTGCTCTTGCCCAGCACCGCGCTGACCGTCGTGAACGCGAGCAGCATCAGCAGGAAGTACTCGGGCGGGCCCAGCGTGACGGCGAAGTCGGCCACCACCGGCGCGAACAGCGTCACCAGCACGGTGGCGACCGTGCCGGCCACGAAGGAGCCGATGGCCGCCGTGGCCAGCGCGGCGCCCGCGCGGCCGTTGCGGGCCATCTTGAAACCCTCCATCGCGGTGACCATCGTTCCGGTCTCGCCGGGCGTGTTGAGCAGGATGGACGTGGTGGAGCCGCCGTACATCGCGCCGTAGTAGATGCCGGCGAAGAAGATCATCGACGCGGTGGGCTCCACCTGCGACGTGATGGGCAGCAGCATGGCCACCGTGACGGCCGGGCCCAAGCCCGGCAGCACGCCGATGGCGGTGCCGATGACGCAGCCCAGGAAGGCCCACAGCAGATTGACGGGCGTGGCGGCGGTGGCGAAGCCGCCCATCAGTTGGGTCCAGAGGTCCAGCATGGCGCGCCCCTTACAGCCAGCCGCTGGCCGTCAGGCCCGGCAGGTTGATGGCCAGCAGCTTGCCGAACATCCAGAACACGGGCGCGGCGATGGCGATGCCAGTCAGCAGGTCCGCCAGCGCACGCTTGGGCCCGCCGCCGGCCTTGCCCTCGCCGATGCGCAGGCCCCGCACGGCCAGCGCGAAGCACAGGCCGCAGGCCAGGATGAAACCCAGCGTCGTGATCAGCGCGGCGTTGGCGACCACGCCCGCCACCACCCAGGCCACCGCACGCCAGTCGCCGCGCTCCGCGCCGGACGCTGCTTCCAGCTCGCGGAAGCCGCCGCTGCGCGCCTCCCACGCTAGCCAGACGCCGCACAGCATCAGCACGACGGACACCAGCCAGGGCAGGGCGTTGGGGCCCACGCCGGCATAGCCTGCGTCGGACGGAATGGAGGTGGCGCCGAACGCCATGACGGCGCCGATGACGAGGACGCCAGCGCCGACGAGCGTCTGGCCGGCTGTGGAAGGGGTACTGCTCATGGCCGGCCTCAGATCATTCCGGACTTGACCATGATGGCGCGCAAGGTCGCGAACTCACGGTCGACAAAGGCGTCGAACTCGGGCCCGGCCATCAGCGCCGGCGTCCAGCCGTTCTTCTCGATGGCCTCCGCCCACGCCTTGCTCTTGGTGGCCGCCACCACCATGTCGGTCAGCGTCTTGCGCTGCTCGGCGCTGATGCCCGGCGGCGCGTACAGGCCGCGCCAGTTGCCGATCTCGACGTTGATGCCCAGCTCCTTCAGCGTGGGCGCGTTCAGGCCCTTGATGCGCGTGGGCGACGTGACGGCGAGGGCGCGCATCTTGCCGCTGTCCAGATAGGGCTGGAACTCGCTGAAGCCGCTGCCGCCGATGGTGACGTTGCCGCCCAGGATGGCCGCCGTGGCCTCGCCGCCGCCACGGAAGGGCACGTAGTTGATGCGCGCCGCGTCCACGCCCACATCGCGCGCGATCATGGCCGCGGCGATGTGCTCGGTGGCGCCCCGCGAGCCGCCGCCCCACTTGACGCTGCCGGGGTCCTTCTTCAGCTGGTCGACGACGTCCTTCATCGACTTCAGCGGCGAGGCCGCGTGCACGACGAACACGTTGTACTCGCTGATCAGCCGCGCGATGGGCGTGGCCTGCGTCAAGCTCACCGGCGGCCTGCCGGTGATGATGCCGCCCAGCATCACGGCGCCCATGACCAGCAACGCATGCGGGTCGCCCTTGCTGGCGTTGACGAACTGGGCCAGTCCCAGCGCGCCGGCCGCGCCGCCCTTGTTCTCGTACTGCACGCTGGACGCCACGCCCGCGTCCTGCAGCGCCTTGCCGAAGGCGCGACCGGTGGTGTCCCAGCCGCCGCCGGGGTTGGCGGGAATCATCATCTTCATGGGCACGCCCGCAGCCTGGGCCGCCGGCCAGGCGCCGGCGGCGGCCAGCGCCGCCAGGGACTTGAGGAAGGTGTCGCGACGCATGCTTGTCTCCTTGGTCTTGTCAGCTCAGAAAGAGTGATAGATGCCGGCTTCGAGGCCGCGCGAGTCATCACCCAAGGCAATTGCTGATCCGCCCGGGATCAGGAACCGACCCGTCTTGCTATTGTTGACCTGCGACAGCGTCGTGTAGAGCGAGGTGCGCTTGGACAGCTGGTGCACATAGCCGACGGCGAACAGCTTGCCGGTGTAGTCCTCGCCGTTTGCCGTGTTGCGCGAATGCGCGTTCACATGGCTGACGCGGATGATCCCCGAGCCCAAGTTGTAGTGCGCGCCGATGACGACGTTCTTCTGCTCGCGAGTGCTCTGCTTGCTGTTGTGGATCAGGCCCAGCAGCTTCAGCGCGCCCACCGTGTAGCTGCCGCCCAGGTTGACGACCTTGAACTTGTCACCGGCCAGCGTGTTGGTCGTCTCCGACAGGCCAAAGGCCACGTCCAGCCCGTTGCCCGCGTAGCCGATGCGCGCGCCCACGTAGCGGCCCGTGGAGCCTTCGCCGGCGGCGACCATGGCCTGGCCGTAGACGCCGCCCAGGCCCTCGGGCAGGAAGTAGCCCACCGAGTTGTCCGAGCGGATCACCGTCTTGGCCGAGCCCGACACGCCGTCGAAGCCGTAGACCAGGTTGCTGGCCGCGCCCACGCCGTTGGTGCCGAAGGCGTTGAAGCGGCTGATGTTCCAGAACGTGGGCGTGTAGTCGCGGCCCAGGCGCAGCTCGCCGGCGTCCTTGCTCGCGAGGCTCACCGTCGCGCGGCGCCGCCAGTCGCCGCCCGCGCCGGTGTCGGGGCCGATGGCGCCTTCGAGGTGGAAGCCGGCGCTCAGGCCGCCCCCCAGATCCTCCTTGCCGCGAAAGCCGATGCGGCTGGTCTGCAGGCCGTCGATGCTTTCGAGGTTCAGCGTCTTGCTGCCGTTCTTGATGCGCTGCACGCCCACATCCAGCACGCCGAACACGGTCACGCTGGACGACTGGGCGGCGGCCAGCGTCGAGGCCGCCATCAATGCCGTCGCGATGAACGGCTTCACGGGTAAGTTCATGGCTTGTCTCCTGTCTCTGTCTTATGGGAGCTGCCATGTTTGAAAGCCAGGCTGTCAATCCGCTGTCCAGCGCGTCGGGGTAAACCTCAGCCTTTGTGACCCGTTGCCCCGGTGCATGCTGCCGGGCATGAAGTTGCTGGTCATCGAAGACAACACCGCGATGCAGACCACGCTGCAGCGCTCGTTCGAGCGGCGCGGTTTTCGCGTCAGCATCTGCGACGACGGCGCCAAGGCCCTGAATCGCTGGCAGGCCGCCGTGCCCGACGTGGTGCTATTGGACCTGAGCATGCCCGGCCAGGACGGCCTGGATGTGCTTGCCCAGGCACGCGCCGCCGGGCTGACCACGCCGGTCATCATCATCACGGCGCGCGGCACGCTGGGCGACAAGATCCTGGGCCTGAACACCGGTGCCGACGACTACCTGCCCAAGCCCTTCGACCTGGACGAGCTGGAGGCCCGCATCCGCGCGCTGGTGCGCCGCCAGGGCCAGGCCAGCGAAGCCGGCCTGCGCGCCGTCGACACGCCCAGCTTCTGCGGCCTGCGCGGCGACGCCGAGAGCGGCGCCGTCTATCACCATGGCCAGCCGCTGGAACTGCCGCCGCGCGAGGCGGCCCTGCTGCGCGCGCTGCTGGTGCGGCCGGGCCAGGCCGTCGCCAAGGACAAACTGTTCGACCTGGTGTTTGCCGATGCCGCGGACGCCCAGCCCGACGCCATCGAGGTGGTGGCCTACCGCCTGCGCAAGCGGCTGGCGGCGACGGGCGCCAAGCTGGTGACGCTGCGCGGTCTCGGCTACCTGCTGCAGGCCGATGACTGAGCTGGCCCGGCGCTGGCGCGGGCTGTCCATGCGGGCCCGCCTGCTGTGGGGCATCCTGCTGCCGGTGGGGCTGGTCGTGGCCATCAACACGGTGAGCCTGTACCGCGACTCGCTGCAGGCGGCCGACACGGCCTACGACCGCACGCTGCTGGCCTCGGCCAAGGCCATCGGCGAGCTGCTGGGCGTGGACGGTAGCGGCGAGCAGGCGCGGCTGGTGGCGGCCGTGCCCTATGCGGCGCTGGAGGCCTTCGAGACCGACAGCCGCAGCCGGCTGTATTTCAAGGTGCTGGGCTTCAAGGGCGAGATGGTGTCGGGCTACGAGGACCTGCCGCGCTGGCAGGGCAAGCTGCCCGACCAGGGCGCCTACCCGGCGCTGGTGGACTTCTACGACGACCACTACCGCGGCGAGCCGGTGCGCATGGCCGTGCTGCTGCAGCCGGTGGCCGGCCAGACCGGCATGGGCCTGGCCACCATCCAGGTGGCCGAGACGCTGGACCTGCGCCGCGCGCTGGCGCGCCAGGTGCTGCTGCACACGCTGTGGCGCCAGGCGGCGCTGCTGGCGGTGATCGCCGTCGTCGTGTGGGCCGTGGTGCAACGCGCCACGCGGCCGGTGCGCGAGCTGAGCGCCGCGCTGCGGGCGCGGGATGCCGACGACCTCAGCCCGCTGCAGGCGCCTGGCCTGCCGGCCGAGCTGGCGCCGCTGATCGCCGCTACCAATGACGCGCTGGCCCGGCAGGCGCGCCTGCTGGAGCACCAGAAGCGCTTCGTGCGCGACGCGTCGCACCAGCTGCGCACGCCGCTGGCGGTGCTGAAGGTGCAGGTGCAGTCGGCCCGCCAGGGCGATGTGGAGCCACAGCAGGCGCTGGCCGAGATCGACACCACCGTGGCGCGCGCCACCCAGCTGGCCAACCAGATGCTGGCGCTGGCCCGCGCCGAGCAGATGCGCCAGCCGGGTGAGGCCATGCCGGTGCAGGATTGGGCCGAGATCACGCGCGCCGTGGCCTTGGATCTGGCGCCGCTGATTGCCAAGCAGGGCCTGGATTTCGACATCCACACCGAGCCGGCCGCCATCGCCAGCCATGAGTGGGCCTTGCGCGAGCTGACGCGCAACCTGCTGCACAACGCCATCCAGCACACGCCGGCCGGAGGGCGGCTGGACATCACGCTGGCGGTGCAGGCGGGCAAGGCGCAGCTGCTCATCGCCGACGGCGGCCCCGGGATTTCGCCCGAGCAGCAGCAGCGACTGTTCCTGCCTTTCGCCGTGGGCGACGCCGGCAAGGGCTCGGGCCTGGGCCTGGTGATCTGCCAGGCACTGGTGCAGACACTGGGCGGGCAGATCGAGCTGGGCAATCGCCTGGATGGCGCCCGCGTGGCCGGCCTGGATGCCCGGGTCGTCCTGCCGCTGGCAGGCCCCAGGTAAACCCGTCCGAAGGCGGCGTCAGGGTCTGCCTAGAATTTGCTGCACTGCACAGGAGGTTGACGCATGGCGACTGCCCGCAAGAAAGCGGCATCCACGACAGAGCAAGCCCAGGCCGGCGATGCCAAGCCGGGGTTGCGCATTCTCAAGAAGTACCCCAACCGCCGGCTGTACGACACGCAGACCAGCAGCTACATCACGCTGGCCGACGTGAAGCGCATGGTGCTGGAGGGCGTGGACTTCGAGGTGCATGACGCCAAGACGCAGGAAGACCTGACGCGCTCCATCCTGCTGCAGATCATCCTGGAGGAGGAGACGGCCGGCGTGCCGATGTTCTCCACTTCGTCGCTGGCGCAGATCATCCGTTTCTACGGCCATGCGATGCAGGGCGCCATGGGCGGCCTGCTGGAGCGCCAGATGCAGGCGTTCACGGACATGCAGCAGCGCTTCACCGAGCAGACGCCGGGCATGCCGTTCACGCCCGAGGCCTGGACGGGCCTGATGGGCGGCTATGCCGAGCAGTCCAAGACGCTGATGAACCAGTGGCAGGAACAGCTGAAAAATGCCGGTGCGATGTTCCCGTTCACGGTCCCGCCAGGCTCGAAAAAGCCATGAACCGCGTTCATCGCCGAAAATACGGCGATGAACGAATCCGCCACCCTCGCCGCTCCTGTGGCCACCGCGCCCAAGATCGGCTTTGTTTCGCTGGGCTGCCCGAAGGCGCTGACCGACAGCGAACTGATCCTCACGCAACTGCGCGCTGAAGGGTACGAAACCTCCAAGACCTTCGCCGGCGCCGACCTGGTGATCGTCAACACCTGCGGCTTCATCGACGACGCCGTCAAGGAGAGCCTGGACACCATCGGCGAGGCGCTGGCCGAAAACGGCAAGGTCATCGTGACCGGCTGCCTGGGCGCCAAGGCCGGCGCCGCCAGCACCGACGCCGGCAGCCTGGTGCGCGAGATCCACCCCAGCGTGCTGGCCGTGACCGGTCCGCATGCGACGCAGGAGGTCATGGACGCGGTGCACACGCACGTGCCCAAGCCGCACGACCCCTTCGTCGACCTGGTTCCCAGCTACGGCATCAAGCTGACGCCCAAGCACTACGCGTATCTCAAGATCAGCGAGGGCTGCAACCACCGCTGCTCGTTCTGCATCATCCCGAGCATGCGCGGCGACCTGGTGTCCCGCCCCATCGGCGACGTGCTGAACGAGGCCCGTGCGCTGTTCGAGAGCGGCGTGAAGGAGCTGCTGGTCATCAGCCAGGACACGTCGGCCTACGGCGTGGACGTGAAGTACCGCATGGGCTTCTGGGACGGCAAGCCCGTCAAGACCCGCATGCTGGACCTGGTGGCGCAGCTCGGCGAAATCGCCAAACCCTACGGCGCCTGGGTGCGTCTGCACTACGTCTACCCCTACCCGCACGTGGACGAGGTGCTGCCGATGATGGCGCAGGGCCTGGTGCTGCCTTATCTCGACGTGCCGTTCCAGCACGCCCATCCCGATGTTCTGAAGCGCATGAAGCGCCCGGCCAACGGCGAGAAGAACATGGAGCGCATCCTGCGCTGGCGCGAGGCCTGCCCGGAGCTGGTCATCCGCTCGACCTTCATCGCCGGCTTTCCCGGTGAGACCGAGGCCGAGTTCCAGTACCTGCTGGACTTCATGCAGGAAGCCCAGATCGACCGCGCCGGCTGCTTCGCCTACTCGCCGGTCGAGGGGGCCAGCGCCAACGACATCCCCGGCGCGCTGCCCACCGAGGTCCGTGAAGAACGCCGTGCGCGCTTCATGGCCGTGGCCGAACAGGTCTCGGCCGCCAAGCTGCAGGCCCGCGTGGGCCAGACCATGCAGGTGCTGGTCGACTCCGCGCCGGCGCTGGGCCGCAAGGGCGGCGTGGGCCGCTCCTACGCCGACGCGCCCGAGATCGACGGCACCGTGAAGATCCTGCCGCCCGAGAAGGCCAGCAAGACGATGAAGGTGGGCGATTTCGTGCGTGCGCGCATCGTCGCGGCGGACGGGCACGATCTGGTTGCTTCGCTGGTATGAAGCGGGCGCCCAGCACCGAGCTCATCCACCACGCTTACCGCGCGCCCGAGGGTTGGGACGCGGTGCCCGTGCCCGTGGCCAAGGCATCGACCGTGCTGTTCAAGGATACGGCCGACCTGCACAAGCCCCGGCCGCGCGATGGCCTGAGTTACCGCTACGGCCTGCACGGCACGCCCACCAGCTACACGCTGGCCGCGCGGCTGGCGACGTTGGAGCATGCCGAGCACTGCCTGCTGGTGCCCAGCGGCCTGGCGGCGGTGACGCTGCCGTCTCTGGCCATGCTGCGCCCAGGTGACGAGGTGCTGGTGCCGGACAACGTCTACGGCCAGAACCGCTACCTCACCGAATCCTGGCTGCCGCAGTGGGGCGTCACGCACCGCTTCTACGACCCGCTGAAGGTGCCGGAGCTGCGCGACAACACCAAACTCGTCTGGCTGGAGGCGGCGGGGTCGATCACGCTGGAGTTCCCGGACCTGCTCGGCACGCTCGCCGCCTGCCGCGCGCGCGGCGTCGTCACGGCGCTGGACAACACCTGGGGCACGGGCCTGGCCTTCAACGGCTTCGAGCCGGCGCCGACGACGCATCCGGGCCTGGGCGCGGACATCGTCATGCAGGCGCTGACCAAGTACCCCAGCGGCGGCGCCGACGTGCTGATGGGTTCGGTCTGCACCCGCGACCGCAAGCTGCACGACCGGCTGAACCATGCCCACGAGCACCTGGGCTACGGACTGGGCCAGAACGACGTGGAGCTGGTGCTGCGCGGCCTGCCGACGCTGCAGCTGCGCTACGAGGCGCAGGACCGCGTGACGCGGCAACTGGCGAGCTGGATGGCCGGCCGGCCCGAAGTGGCGCGGGTTTTCCATCCGGCCTTGCCCGGCTCGCCGGGGCACGAACATTGGTTGGCAGTCGGTGGCAAGGGCGCGGCCTGCCTGTTCTCGGCCGTCTTCAATCCCGCGTACAGCGCGCGGCAGGTGGATGCCTTCGTCGACGCGCTGCAGCTGTTCGGCATCGGCTACTCGTGGGCCGGCCCGATGAGCCTGGCCGTGCCCTACGACATGAGCCGCAGCCGCAACCTGGCGCTGCCGTTCGACGGCGGCACGCTGGTGCGGTTTGCGATTGGCCTGGAAGACGTGGCCGACCTGAAGGCCGACCTGGCACAAGCGCTGTCAGCCCTTGGCTGACAGCGCTTGTGCCGCATCAGCTGGCCCTTCTGGCGAAAGGGCCAACGATCCGCTGGCGCGTCTCGTCAGTCCTTGCGGCCTGTTGATGCGTGCCGCATCAATTGGCCCTTTTCACGCTCCCAGTCCCGCTTCTTCTCGGTCTCGCGCTTGTCGTGCTGAGCCTTGCCCTTGGCCAGCGCGATGTCGGCTTTCACACGGCCGCCCTTGTAGTGCAGGTTCAGCGGCACCAATGTAAAGCCGCGCTGCTCCACCTTGCCGATCAGCCGCTTGATCTCGGCCTTGTGCATCAGCAGCTTCTTCGTGCGGTCGGCCTCGGGCGTCACGTGCGTGGAGGCACTGCGCAGCGCGTTGATGCGGCAGCCGATCAGGAACAGCTCGCCATCCTTGATCATCACGTAGCCATCGGTCAGCTGGACCTGGCCCGCGCGGATGGCCTTGATCTCCCAGCCGGACAGCACCACGCCGGCCTCGAATTGCTCTTCGATGTGGTAGTCGTAACGGGCGCGGCGGTTCTCGGCGATGGACATGAAGCGGGATTTGGGGCCGAACGGCCTTCTTACAATCCTGGCATTCTATGAAGCAGGTCAAAAAGTCCGTTCTGCTCTGGTACACGCCGCAGGAGATGTACGAGCTGGTCACGCAGGTGGAGCGTTATCCCGAGTTCCTGCCCTGGTGCAGCAAGGTCGAGGTGCTGGACCAGGGCGCCGACACCGTCACCGCGAAACTGCACCTGGCCTACGCCGGCGTGCGTCATGCCTTCACCACGCGCAATGGCAATGAGGCCGGGCGCAGCGTGCGCATGGAACTGGTCGACGGCCCGTTCTCGCAGTTGAACGGTCTGTGGCAGTTCCTGCCGTTGAACAAGCCGGGCACGCAGGGCGACCCCACGGCCTGCAAGATTCAGTTCGAACTGAGCTACGCCTTCAGCAGCGGTGCGCTGGAGGCCGTGGTCAGCCCGGTGTTCGACCGCATCGCCAACACCTTCGTCGACAGCTTCGTGCAGCGCGCGGAAAGCCTCTACGGTGCGCGTTGAGCTGGTCTGGAGCCCGCAGGCCGGCGACGTGCAGCACCGCTGGCTGGAGTTGGAGCATGGCGCCACGATCGAATCCGCGCTGCGTGCCTGCACGGACTTCAGCCAGCCGGCCGGCGAACTCCGCGTCGGCATCTGGGGGCGCGTGCGCCCGCTGGACACGCCGCTGCGCGAGCGCGACCGCATCGAGGTCTACCGGCCGCTGACCGTGGACCCCAAGGAGGCGCGGCGACAGCGCTATGCCAAGCGTGGCGAGCGCATTGTGTCGCGCCACCGGCCCAAGGGCGGTGTCAGCGAGAAGCGCTGACGGCGGTCACTTGCACTCGGTGCTGGCGACCTTGCTGGCGCGTTCGATCTCGGCGCGGCGTTGAGCGTCTTCCATGTAGACGCGCTCGCCCTGTTCATTGGTGCGGGTGATGCGGATGCCGCTCTGCAGGTCGCGCAGATAGGCCTGGGCGCGACCGCAGTTCTCGCGGCGTTCGGCGGCGAGGCGGCGTTCCTCTTCCTTCTGCTTGCCCTGCTCGCGGTCTTGTTCCTGCTTCTGGCGCGCGGCAGCGTCCTGTTCGGCCCGGGACGGTGCGCTGGCTGGCTGGCGTGCGGCGGGTGCCGGCGCGGCACTGGCCGCCTGGCCCGCCGGCACGACCACCACGTTGCGCACGGGCGGGGCAGGGCGTTGCAGGATGTCCTTGTCGGGCGTGCCAAACGGCGGCGGTCGGTCGCTGTATTGCACGTTGCCCTTGGCGTCCTTCCACTTCCACTGCGCCTGGGCGGACGCGGCCAGCACCAGGCCGATCAAAGCGACGAAGAGGGGCTTGTGACGCATGGGGGCAGTGTAGCCGTGAGGTCGTCCGTATAATGCCGCTTTGCGTCTGGAGCTTTCCTCATGCGCCTTCTTGGCAAAGCGCTCACCTTCGACGATGTGTTGTTGGTGCCGGCGTTCTCCCAGGTGTTGCCCCGCGACACCAGCCTTGCGACCCGTCTGTCGCGCAACATCCCCCTGAACCTGCCGCTGGTGTCTGCCGCCATGGACACGGTCACCGAGGCCCGCCTCGCGATCGCGATCGCGCAGGAGGGCGGTATCGGCATCGTGCACAAGAACCTGTCGGCCGAGGCCCAGGCGCGCGAGGTGGCACGGGTCAAGCGCTATGAAAGCGGCGTCGTGCGCGAGCCGCTGACGGTCAGCCCCGACGCCACGGTGCGCGATGTCGTCGAGCTGCAGCACCAGAACGGCTTCTCGGGCTTCCCGGTCGTCGAGGGCAAGCGGGTCGTGGGCATCGTCACCGGCCGCGACGTGCGCTTCGAGACGCGCATGGACGCCAAGGTGCGCGAGATCATGACACCCGCCGAGAAGCTCATCACCGTCAAGGAAGGCGCCTCGCTGAACGAAGCCAAGGCGCTGATGCACACCCACAAGCTGGAGCGCGTCGTCGTCGTCAACGACGCCTTCGAGCTGCGCGGCCTGATGACGGTGAAGGACATCACCAAGCAGACCAGCTTCCCGAATGCCGCGCGTGACTCGCACGGCGGCCTGCGCGTCGGTGCGGCGGTGGGCTTCGGCGAAGACACCGAACAGCGCGTGGAGCTGCTGGTCAAGGCCGGCGTGGACGCCATCATCGTGGACACGGCGCATGGCCACAGCGCCGGCGTGCTGGAGCGCGTGCGCTGGGTCAAGCGCAACTTCCCGAACGTCGACGTCATCGGCGGCAACATCGCCACGGGCGCGGCCGCGCTGGCGCTGGTCGAGGCGGGAGCGGACGGCGTCAAGGTTGGCATCGGCCCCGGCTCCATCTGCACGACGCGCATCGTCGCGGGCGTGGGCGTGCCTCAGATCACGGCGGTCGACAACGTCGCCACCGCGCTGCGCGGCACCGGCGTGCCGGTCATCGCCGACGGCGGCATCCGCTACTCCGGTGACGTGGCCAAGGCCATCGCGGCCGGCGCGGACTGCATCATGATGGGCGGCGCCTTCGCCGGCACCGAGGAAGCCCCGGGCGAGACCATCCTGTACCAGGGCCGCACCTTCAAGAGCTACCGCGGCATGGGTTCCATGGGCGCGATGGCCAAGGGCAGCGCGGACCGCTACTTCCAGGACACGTCGGCCAACAACCCGAACACGTCCAAGCTGGTGCCGGAAGGCATCGAAGGCCAGGTGCCCTACAAGGGCTCGGTCGTGCAGGTCATCTTCCAGATGGCCGGCGGCCTGAAGGCGTCCATGCACTACTGCGGCTGCGCCACCATCGCCGACATGCAGACCAAGGCCGAGTTCGTCGAGATCACGACGGCCGGCATGCGTGAGAGCCATGTTCACGACGTGCAGATCACGAAGGAAGCACCGAACTACCGCAGCGAATGAGCTGCTGACCGCACAAACGGGGCGACGCCGATCGCCCCGTTTCTCTTTTCTGCAAACACGATGAGCGCCTCCCCGACACGCAGCCCGGCCATGGGTTTCATCATGGCCGCGGTGCTGATCGACATGATCTCCATCGGGCTGATGGTGCCGGTGCTGCCGCACATCGTGGGCACGTTCACGCAGGGCAACGACGAGCAGACCTCGGCCTTCCTGCTGGTGACGATGGCCTTCGGCATCGCCAACTTCTTCGGCTCGCCCATCCTGGGTTCGCTCTCCGACCGCTTCGGCCGCAGGCCCGTGCTGTTGATCGGCTTCGCCGGCCTGGCACTGAGCTTCTTCGTCACGGCCATGGCTACCGCGCTGTGGATGCTGGTGGCCGTGCGGCTGTTCTCCGGTGCGATGCAGGCCAACGTCGCCGTCGCCAACGCCTACGTGGCCGACATCACGGCGCCGGAAGACCGCGCGCGCCGCTTCGGCCAACTGGGCGCGATGTTCGGCATCGGTTTCATCCTCGGCCCGCTGATCGGCGGCTGGCTGGGCCAGCGCGACATCCACTGGCCCTTCATCGCCGCGGGCTGCATGGCGGTCGTCAACTGGTGCTATGGCTGGTTCGTGCTGCCCGAGTCGCTGCCGCCGGAGCGGCGCACAGCCTTCAATTGGAAGAAGGCCAACCCGGTCGGCGCGCTGCGCGGCCTGGCGGCGCTGAAGGGCGTGGGCTCGCTGGTGCTGGTCATCGCGCTGTCGTCGCTGGCGCAGTTCATGTTGCACATGACCTGGGTGCTTTACACCAAGTTCAAGTTCGGCTGGGGCCCCAAGGAGGTCAGCTGGTCGCTGGCCTTGGTAGGCATCGTGTCCGTCATCAGCCAGGGCGTGCTGCTGAAGCCGCTGCTGGCGCGCTTCGGGCCGCAACGCCTGGCGCTGATCGGCATGGGCTCGGCCTCGCTGGCCTATCTGGGCTGGGGCCTGGCCAGCGAGGGCTGGATGATGTACGCCGTCATCGGCTTCAACCTGCTGGGCGGCGTCGCCGCGGCGGCGGTGCAAGGCATCATTTCCAGCGCGGCACCGGCCAACCACCAGGGACAGGCCATGGGTGCCGTGTCGTCGCTGAACAGCATGATGGCCGTGCTGGGCCCCGTCATCGGCCTGACGCTGCTGGGCTGGGTGTCGCACCGCCCGGCCGGCGATCTGCTGATGGGTCTGCCCTTCTACACCTGCGCTGCGCTGCAGTTCATCGGCCTGATCGCCGCCTACCGCTTCTTCCATCGCCAGCGCCCCGCTTTGCAAACTGCCTGACAAACTGCCTGAAATACGCCATGCAACACGACAAAGTCCTCGTCCTCGACTTCGGCTCCCAGGTCACCCAGCTCATCGCGCGCCGCGTGCGTGACGCGTCGGTGTACTGCGAGATCCACCCGAACGACGTGTCGGACGACTTCGTCCGCAGCTACGCGCCCAAGGCCATCATCCTGAGCGGCAGCCATGCGTCCACCTACGAGGACCATGAGCTGCGCGCACCGCAGGCCGTGTGGGAGCTGGGCGTACCGGTGCTGGGCATCTGCTACGGCATGCAGACCATGGCCGTGCAGTTGGGCGGCAAGGTCGAGTGGAGCGACCACCGCGAGTTCGGCTACGCCGAGGTGCGCGCCCACGGCCACACGCAGCTGCTGGACGGCATCCAGGACTTCGAGACCCCCGAGAAGCACGGCATGCTCAAGGTCTGGATGAGCCACGGCGACAAGGTCACCGTGCTGCCGCCGGGCTTCAAGCTGATGGCGTCCACGCCCAGCTGCCCCATCGCCGGCATGGCCGACGAGGCGCGTCGCCTGTACGCGGTGCAGTTCCACCCCGAGGTCACGCACACGCTGCAGGGCGAGGCGCTGCTGCGCCGCTTCGTGCGCGACATCGCCGGCTGCAAGGGCGACTGGCAGATGGGCAGCTACATCGACGAGGCCGTCGCCAAGATCCGCGAGCAGGTGGGTGACGAGGAAGTCATCCTGGGCCTGTCCGGCGGCGTGGACTCGTCCGTGGCCGCGGCGTTGATCCACCGCGCCATCGGCGACCAGCTGACCTGCGTGTTCGTGGACCACGGCCTGCTGCGCCTGAACGAAGGCCAGATGGTCATGGACATGTTCGCCGGCCGCCTGCATGCCAAGGTCGTGCACGTGGACGCCAGCGAACAGTTCCTCGGCAAGCTGGCCGGCGTGACCGACCCCGAGCGCAAGCGCAAGATCATCGGCGCCGAGTTCGTCGAGGTCTTCCAGGCCGAGGCTGCCAAGCTGACCAATGCGAAGTGGCTGGCCCAGGGCACCATCTACCCGGACGTGGTGGAGAGCGGTGGCACCAAGACCAAGAAGGCCACGACGATCAAGAGCCACCACAACGTCGGCGGCCTGCCCGAGACGCTGGGCCTGAAGCTGCTGGAGCCGCTGCGCGAGCTGTTCAAGGACGAGGTGCGCGCGCTGGGCGTCGCGCTGGGCCTGCCGCCCGACATGGTCTACCGCCATCCCTTCCCGGGTCCGGGCCTGGGCGTGCGCATCCTGGGTGAGATCAAGAAGGACTATGCCGACCTGCTGCGCCGCGCCGACGCGATCTTCATCGAGGAGCTGCGCAACACCATCGACCCGGCCACCGGCAAGAGCTGGTACGCGCTGACCTCGCAGGCCTTCGCGGTCTTCCTGCCGGTCAAGAGCGTGGGCGTCATGGGCGACGGCCGCACCTACGACTACGTCGTGGCCCTGCGCGCCGTGCAGACCAGCGACTTCATGACGGCCGACTGGGCCGAGCTGCCGTACTCGCTGTTGAAGAAGACGAGTGGCCGCATCATCAACGAGGTGCGCGGCATCAACCGCGTCACCTACGACGTCAGCTCCAAGCCGCCCGCGACGATCGAGTGGGAATGAGTGCCGTCGCCTAGGTCCTGCGCATGGCGTTGGCGCGTGTCTGGCCCCTCCAGGGCCAGCGCGTCGAGGCGCCAGACAGCCAGGCATTTGTCGGCATAGGCGCCACCGCCTTCGCTGCACTGCTCGTTGAGCAGCAGCAGTGGTGGCGGGAAATCGAACGGCGCCAGTTGCAGGTTCAGCGTGCGCCAGTCGCCGCCGGCGGTGTCGCGGTTGGGGCGCGGTCCGGTGAACGTGGTGGTCAGCAGGAACGCTGCACCGCTGCGCTGGAAATTCCGCAGCACGGCGCGGATCTCGGCGTAGGACAGGTGGGGCAGCAGGTCGCGGCAGAAGATCGCGTCGGCCCGCGGCAGTTGGTCTGACAGCAGGTCCAGGCGCAGGAAGTGCCGCTGCGCACCGGCATGGCGGCGCTGGTGGCTGGCGATCACGTCGCTGAGTACGTCCACGCCGGTGTACTGCTCGACGCCCAGCTCCACCGCGCGCATCCAGTTGAAGTCGCCGCAGGGCGCGTCCAGCAGCGAGCGGGCGCCCAGGTGGGCTAGCAGCAGCGGCAGGCCGGCGCGCAGCCGCTGCGTCTGCTGCAGATTGGAGCCGGGGCCCGAGATCGATTCGTCGTGATGCTGCCGGTAGAGCTGCGCGTGGTGGCTGAAGACGCGCTCGTGCAGCGACGCCGACGCCGGGCCGCCCGCCGCCTGCCCGGTGCGCGCCAGCAGGTGGGCGAAGAAGGTGCCGGGCTTCAGCAGGTCGGCGCCCGGCCGGGCCGCCAGCAGTGGGCCCATGCGCGAGTTGGACAGCATGTAGCAGAGCGCCTGCGTGTCGAACACCTGCTCGTGCCCGGCCGCGCTGCGCTCGGCGAGGAAGGCCTCGGGTTCGCTCCAGCAGACGGGCTGCACGCGCCGGCAGGGCAGTTCGTGCCAGGCCTCGGGCAGCGCGTCGACGCTGGCGCCGAGCGGCTCCGAGCCCAGCGAGGTCCAGCCCAGCGGCTTGCGCGAACGCAGCCGTGCGCAGACCCGCGCATAGGTCGCCTCGACGATGCGGCTGCCGGGCCGCGCGGCCAGGAAGCCGTTGGACACCAGGCCGCTGCGCTCGCGGTGGCCGACCGTCTCGTGCTCGCGCAGCAGGTCCAGCACCGGCTGCAGCGGCTGCATCGCCAGGCAGTCGGCATCCACCCACAGGCCGCCGAAGCGGCGCAGCAGGTCGAGGCGGATGTAGTCGGCCCGGTGGGCGACGCGCAGTCGGTCGAGATCGATGTCTCGGTCGTCGCTGCGCAGGCGCTCGAAGGCTTCGCGGTCCAGCACCCGCAGCGCGGTCGGCGCCGCCGCGCGCAGCGTGGCGAGGCAGGCCGCTATCCAGGCCGGGCAGGGGCCTTCCCAGTAGGTCCAGACGCTGAGGCCGGGCTCGGGCGGCGCGGCGTCGAAGCGGGTCAGCCGCCCCGGCGTCGGCGCCGTGGCGGGGAAGCGCGCCTTGAAGGCCTGTGCCTGACGCAGCGCGCCGACCTGGCGCAGCAGCTCGACATTGGCCGCGTAGTGCGGATTGGCGGCGCTGGCCTCGCCCGGCGTCGGCCCGCCGGAGCCGGCGTGGTGCAGATGGTGCATCTGCTGGCCGGCCTGGCGCGAGTGGCCCAGGCGGCCGAGCAGGCCGACCTTGTGGTTCCAGGCGTTGTCCTCGCCGCCCCAGCCGCGAAAGCCTTCGACCAGTCCGCCGTGCTCGGCGATGAAGCTGCTTCGCACCAGCCCGGCGCCGCCCGACGCGCCCGAGCCCGAGGCCAGCACGCGCACCGGCTTGCAGCCCTGCGGCGCCTGCGTGCCTTGCATCACCGCCAGAGAGTCCGCCGGCGACAGGTAGCGCACGCCGGCATAGGGCGTCAGGTAGTCGAGCCGGCGCTCGCGCAGTTCACGCACGGCGGCGGCGACGAAGCCGGGCTCGGCGATCAGGTCGTTGTCATGCCACAGCAGCAGCTCGCCGGACGCTACCGGTTGCGCGGCGTTCAGCGCCCGCGCGCGTTCGAAGGCGCCGGCGTGCTCGATGAACAGGTGCTGGCAGCCCCAGCGGCGTGCACCTTCCAGCGCCAGCGGCACCGTGCCCATCTCGACGACGACGATCTCCAGCCGCACACCCTGCTGCTGGCGCAGGCTGGCCAGCGTGCACATCAGCTGCGGCAGGCGCTCGGCGCCGCCATGCGGAACGACGACGGTGACCAGCGGGGCGGCGGACAGCGGTGGTTGCGCAGGAGGGGGCTTCATGACCATGCTCGTGGACTCCTTGATCGGTGGCACCGTTGCCGTGTCGCCGCAGGCGGCCGCCCAGAAGGCCGGCCATTGCTGCTCGAAGGCCCAGTGCCGCTCCATCCATTCGCGGTTGGTGCGGCCCAGCGAGGCCAGCGCCTGCGGGCCTTGGGCGATGAGGCGCTGCAGCGTCGCCTCCAGCCCGTCCAGCGTGCTGAAGACGAAAGGCAGATCGCCCTCCGCACCGGGCGCACAGCGGCGCAGCGCTTGCTCGACACCGTCCAGCAGGCCGACGCCATTGACGACGACCGCGCCCGCAGCCAGCCCTTCGAGGCTGTTGCGGTGGTAGCTGCCGGTCACGCATTCGTCGATGACGATGTGGGCCCGCCGCTTCACCGCCAGCGCCTCGGCATGGCTCAGCTGGCCGTTCGCGGTGCTGTCGATTTGCACGAGGCCGGGATGGCGCCGGGCCAGCCGCGCCAGCACCTGCGTCGTCGTCTGCCAGCCCTTGCCGTGCCAGTGGAGGCGGTGCCCGGCGGGGTAGCGCTCGTGTCGGCCGGAGGGCGTGTAGGCGATGCGGATGACGTGCTCGTCCTTGGGCTCGGGGCGGTGGTCAGCCTGCCACAGCGGGACGGGGTTGGGCACCAGCCCCCAGCCTGCGAACTCGGGCAGCGTCGCCTGGTACTGGCCGACGACCAGGCCCGGCATGCCGGCCTCGCGGACATGGCGCATGTCGACGTTCCAGCCGTAGTTGTGCGCGAGCGTGACGAGGCGCTTGCCGCGCAGTACGCCGGCATGGGCCGGGTCGATCTTGCCGTTGTGCACGATGACGACGTCGGCCGCTTCCAGCGCCGTCAGCACCTGCTGCGGTCGCCGGCCCCAGCACTGGCCACCGGCGAAGGACACGCCGTTGCCATAGCTGCCGGTCGGCCACAGGCATTGCGCGCGATGGCGGGTGGCGTGGCTGATGCAGTCGGCCAGCAACGCCGGTACGCCGGCCACGGGCGAGGTGGCGTAGGAGACGATGGACAGGCTGCGAGCGGGTGCGACCAGCGCCGCCAGCGTCGTCTTGCGCAGGCTCGTCAACCGGCTTTGCGCGCTCAGGTTCAGCAGCTCGATGCCGCGCCGCGCCAGCGCTTCGGCCAGCGCGCCGTACTCGGCGTCGATCTGCGTCAGACGCCCGCTGAGCGGGTGCTTGCCGGTGGGGGCGAAGAAGTGGTGGTCGGTGAAGTCGACGCCGATCAGCACGATGCGCGCGGCGCCCATGTAGGCGGCCAGGCAGACGGCCACATAGGGCGAGTTCTGCGTGAAGTGCAGCACCTCGCCGGTGGTGTCGGTGCCACCGCGCTGGCCGAGCGCGAATCGCACCCGCGGCGCCTGCACGGCGCTGCCCAGGTCCAGCTGAGTGAACACCGCCTTGGCGCGTGACTCGGCGACATGTCGGAAGCGGTCGCTGGCGAACTGCCGCGGCGGGTTGACGACGACGAGGTAGTCCGGGTCGAACAGTCGGCCCACGTCGTTGACGCCGATGGTCGTGAAGCGCCCGGCCTGCGCACCGAACTCGGCCAGTGACGGGCCGCAACCGCAGACGACGATGGTCTCGCCGGCATGCAGGTCGCGGTAGGCGGCCAGCGGCGGTGCGTCACGGATATCCATAGACCTTGCCGCCGTTGACGATCCTGTTCGGGATGAGCTTGTTGCGGATCACCAGCGGCTTCTCGGCCGCCGGCTTGTTGACCCACTTGCCGTCGGCGTTCTTCTTCAGTTCCTGCACGCTGCAGACGAAGCCCTGGGTCAGCGCGGACAGGGCCTTCAGCGAGTCGATCTCCGCCACCTCGTCCGCATTGGCCTTGCCCTTCTTGGCCTTGTCCTCCAGGTCCGTCAGCCGAGGGATGCTGAGACTTCCCCAGGCCGGCTGCACGGTGACCGTGTACTTGAGCACCTTGCCGGCCTCGATGGCGTCCTTGACATCGGTCTCCACCCAGTTCTTGTGGTCGTTGTTGGCCTGCTTGCCCCAGGGCGTCAGGTTGAAGCGCTTGCCGGGGCCGCCGACGTTGTGGTTGAGCAGGTGGCCCTGCACATACCAGGTGCCGCGCACCTTCTCGCCCAGGCCGGCGCCGAGGTCGGCCAGCTTGTTCCAGATCGGCGGGTAGTCGCCGGGCTCGCTGCCGGGCGGGTGCTTCTTGCTGAGGATGCTGGCCTCCATGCCGGCGCCGCCGCCATCGCTGCTGGTGCCGTCATAGCTGATCACCGAGGTCGGGATCTCCGCGTCGCCGACCTTGTTGAGCGCCTTGATCAGCGGCACCAGTGCATTGATGTCGTCCTGCAGCAGCTTGGAGCGCGCGGCCTTCAGCGCATCGCGCTTGGCCTCGTCCTTCTCGGTGATGCGCGGCTGCTTGGTCTGGATCTTCTTGACCAGCGCCTGCGCCGCGGCGTACTCGGGCAGGGCCTTGGCCTCGTCGGTCAGCGTGGCGATGTAGTCGCTCCAGGCCTTGGCCGGCGACGCGGCGACGGATACCTGCACCTCGTCCTCGTCGCCATCGGTGATCAGCGTCAGGCGCTTGTCGCCGGCCGTGATCGGCGTCCTGGTCTTCCACCATTCCAGTAGCTTGCCCGCCAGCGACTTGGCGCCCGCAATGATGCTGGCGAACAGGCTCTTGACCGCGTCGATGACGGCCAGGATGGCGTTGTCGACCTTCTGGCGCAGCTTGTCGATCAGGCCCTTGATGGTGTCGGCCACGCCCGACAGGCCCACCTGGTCGCCGAGGAAGCCGATGACCGCCGGCGTGGCCTTCTTCATCGCCTGGTTGAAGATCTCGGCCGGGCCGGCCAGCGCACCCGAGGCGATGTCGAGCACGCCGTCCAGCGTCTTGTTGACCATGTCGACGATCTGGCGCGCCCAGCGCACGGCGGTCTTGATGGCGCGGTAGATGCGCCGCACCGCGTTCACCACCTCGGACAGGCCGGCGCTGGCCGCCGCCGCGGTGGCCATCACCGTCAGCTCGATGGCCACCTGCTCCATGATCCAAGCGACGATGCCCTCCATCACCGACTTGCCGAACTCCTTGCCCGCCTGGACGATCTCCTTGGCCACGTCGCCGGGCTTTTTGGCCTTCATGTCCATGATCCAGTCCCAGGCGCTCGTGAGGTAGCGCCAGGCGGTGCGCAGCTTGTCGACGGTGTCCTTCTCGAAGCGCTTCTCCAGCAGCTCGAAGAAATGCGGCATCGACAGGCCCAGCACGTCCAGCGCCAGCTTGACGAGGTCCCACGGGTCGGTCCAGCTCTTGGGCTTGGCGATGCCCTTGTCCGCCAGTTCGCCGAACAACCAGCCCTCCAGGCCACCGAGCAGGTTGTCCTTCAGCTTGGCGCCGTAGAGCTGCATGCCCATCCCCAGCGCCTTGACCGCGTTCTTGATGAAGGCGATGGGCTTCTGGGACACCGTGTCCCATGCCGCCAGCGCCTTGTTCTTGACCTGCACCAGCAGCTCGATCGGTAGGTTGAAGACCTGCAGCACGAGATCGAAGGTGGCGCGGATGGCGCCCTTCAGGTCGCGGGTCACGAACACCGCGCGCACGATGCGCATCACGGTCGCCTTGGTCTTGGCCCAGGCCTCGTCGTTCTTGACCAGCTCCTTGAAGATCTCGATCTGGCGCAGGATCAGCGGAACGATCCAGTCGACGAAAGGGTCGCGGATGCAGGCCGGGATCTTCTTCCACAGCGCGCCGGCCAGCAGCAGCGGCAGCTGCGTCACGTCGACGATCAGCGCACCCACCTTGGCCAAAAAGTCGAGCAGCGGCTGCAGGAACGCTATGAGCCGGGTCATCGCACGCTGTATCCAGTCGGCCAGCGCGGTCAGCTTGCTCGTCGCCCAGGCGGCCAGCTCGGTCGCCTTGTCCGCCACCCACTGCGCGGCGCTGACGAGGAAGTTCAGCGCCGAGCTCGCCGCCGCGCCGACCATTGCGCCCAGTCCCGACGCGAACTCGCCCAGCTTGGCCGAAACGGTGCCGGACATCTTCATCACCGCCGCCGTCATGTGGTTGATGGCCGCGATCATCTGCGGGATCAGCACCGTCTGCGCATGGGCGCGGGCGCGCACCAGCGCATTGCCCCCGGCCAGGTTGGCGCGTATCCACTTGACGCCCTGGATGGCGCCGTAGATCGCAATGCCGGCCAGCACGAAGGGGCCGGCCGGCGACACCAGCACCGCCACCGCGGCGATCGTCGCCAGCACGACCTGGATCTTCTTCTTGTAGGGCGCTATCTTGGCCTGCACCCAGTCCCAGGCCGCCTTGGCCTTGGCCTGCACCCACTGTAGGATGCCGTTCTGGCCCTCGGGCCCGTCGCCGATACCGATCTTGTTCTTGACCCAGGTCCAGGCCTTGGCGCTCAGGTCGCGCACGGGCTTGGCCAGGTCCCAGACCCAGTCGATCAGCTGCTGCACCTGCTTCCACTTCTCGCCGGCGTACTTCTTCAAGAAGTCCCAGACCGGCGTGCCGAAGCGGTCCCAGACGCCCGACAGGAAGTCGCCGACCTTGGCCACCACACCCTGGATCTTCTCGATCACCGGCGTGATCAGCCTGGTCGCCATGTCCTCGATCTTGGCGGCGGCGTCGGTGATGGGCTTGCAGTCGTTCTGCGCGATGCGGGCTGCGGCCTCCTGCATGCTGCTCAGCAGCGGCGCGATGTGCGAATGCAGGAACTTGGCCGAGTCGGTGACCGTCTTGACCGGTGCCATCGCCGTGTCGACGACCGTCTGCAGCGCGCCGCTGACCTTGTCCTTGACCCACTCCAGCACGCCCTCGGGGCCCTGCCTCATGATGGGCACCAGCTGCGGCGCGACCGCGTTGGCCGTCTTCCAGATCAGGCCGCTCAGAATGCCCTCGTCCTCGCCTTCGTACTGCGGCGCCGCCGTGGCCAGCTGGCCGCTGACTGCATAGGTCCCGCCGCTGCTGATGCTGCTGGCCGCGGCGGACGCCTCGCCTTCCAGTGAGCCTTTGCCGCCGCCGCAATCGCAGCAGCCGCCCTCGCAGCGCTGCACTGCCGAGGCCGCACCGCGCTGCTGCAGCACATGGGCGACCTCGTGCGCCATCAGGCCCACGTCGCGCGAGCTTTCGCCGGTGCCCAGCACGACGTGGTTGCCGATGGCGAAGGCGCGCGCGCCATGGGCCTGGGCCAGCCGCGCGGCGTCGGCGCCCTCGTGCACGCGCACGGCCGACAGGTCGGCGCCGAAGCCGGTCTCCAGCCGGTCCAGCACCTGCGGCGCCAGTG